>JBAXIR010000148.1:0-6157 GCA_037138275.1 Mycobacteriaceae bacterium
GGTGCGCGATACTGGGATTGAACCAGTGACCTCTTCCGTGTCAGGGAAGCGCTCTCCCGCTGAGCTAATCGCGCCGGTATGGAGGTGGAGACGGGAATCGAACCCGTGTGCACGGCTTTGCAGGCCGTTGCCTCACCACTCGGCCACTCCACCGTTGGGGTTTGATGCCTGTTCGCACCTTTCGAGCGGATGACGGGATTCGAACCCGCGACCCTCACCTTGGCAAGGTGATGCGCTACCAACTGCGCCACATCCGCGAGCCGTGGGCGAGATCGTCGTCCACCGCGAAGGTTGACAATAGTGCACGGACGCGAAGCGGCACAAATCCCTGCGTTCATCTGCCGCATCCACCGTATTCAGCGGAAATGTCCCTCCGTGCTAATCTTCGACCTCGGCAAGTCGCCGCCGTTAGGTGTGCCCGCCGGTCCCGTGGCTCAGTGGGAGAGCGTCCGCTTCACACGCGGAAGGTCGCTGGTTCGATCCCAGCCGGGACCACCACAAACCCGCTGCTAGGAGACTGGAAGTTCAGCTGCTGGCCGCGGAGAGGAATTCGTCGCGAAGCGCAGCCACATAGTGGTGGATTGAACGTCGGCTGTCGAAAGTGTCGGGAAACGACAGAGTCACGATCGTGGCGTCGGCGTTACGGGTCACCCAGATGTTGATCCCACCCTGGTTGAGGTCGTCGATGAACATCCCCAGTTTGTCGGTGTTGGCGGCGGAGAGTTTCCGGAAGTCGAAGATCGACACCATCATCGGTCGGCTGGATACGGCGTCGTCGAGTTCGTCGGAGTCCACCAGGTCGCGCACGCGGTCGAAAGGCACAGACGACAGATGCTTGTTGGCGTCGAAGGACTTCTGCGCTGAACGCGCGGTGCTGCCGAAGTCGTTCGCGGTGACATCGATGGAGATGGGGAACAGGCTGGCATACCAGCCGGCGCTGTTCGCCTGGGCTTCGGTTCGAGTGTCCAGGGGACTGAACATGTGAACCGTGTCGGAGTGGGTGAAGTTGTGGTCGGTGATCGCCGCGCACGCGAGGACTCCGCCGCTGAAGCGTGCTCCGGCTCGTCGGCATGCGGTGTCGAAGGCTTCGGTCTGTTCCGCGTTGAGGACCTCCACCGTGAAGGACCGTCCGGCGCCGTCGTCGGCGCTACCCAGCTCGAGAGGGAAACTCGGCCACTCGTCTTCAGCGTCGAGAGCGAAATTCACCCAGTCTTTGACCGGCCTGGAGTCCCGTGTGAGGGTTCCCACCTCAACGTGTTGGCGAGCGGTGAAGTCCCGATAGATGGTGGGTTCGGGTTCGGGTTCCGTGTCGGTTTCGTCGCTGTCGCCGTTGAGCTCTCGGTAGTCCTGCGATATGTCCTCATAGATCACCAGTGACGACGTTCCATCGGTGTGGAGATGGTCGATGTTGGCGTAAACGGTGAAATGTGCTTCTTTCTGGATGACACCGAAGGTGAAGCAGTCCCAGTCCAGGGTGTCCGGGGTCGCCGTGAGGACGTGCTCGCGGATCTCGTCCTGTTCCATGAATCCGATCACCACGGGGCAGAATTCAATCAGCTCGGGGGTGTCAATAGTGCGCCGCGTGATGGTGCCGTCAGCGGTGATGTCGAAGGCGCTGTGATAGGTGTCGTGGCGGCGCAGGTGTGCGTCAATCGCACCGGTCATGGCGGCGACGTCACACCAGCCGGCGACGTCCCACGACGTCATGATCAAACGCGGGGTTCGGCGCTGAAGCTTCCGGGCGGAGTCCGCGGATCTGAGGTGCTTCTCCTGCTGGAAGGTAGGTGGAAGGGGATCGTGGGGCGCCCGGGCCGCGAGTTCTCGGCTGGACGGTGACGCCGTCCATTCGGTGAGGATTCCGCGTCCGGGGCTCCAGCTTCCGCTGATGGAGCCGATAGCCACCATGCCGTCGCCTCCTATCGTCTGTTGGTTGAGCGCCCGTGTAGCTTATGCGGGCAGTTACCTCGCGGAGTTCCGACTAGCCGCGCTTCCAGGCGTCGACTTCGATCTCGACCAACATCTTCGGATCGACCATCGAGACGCCGGCCACCATGGTGGCTGCCGGTCGGATGTCACCGAACACCTCGCCGTGTGCCCTGGCAACGGCATCGACATCAGCGGCGTTGGCCAGGTACACCCGCGAACGCACGACGTCGGCCAGCGAGTAGCCGACCTGTGCCAGCGCCGGCGCGATGACGAGGTTGAGCGCCACCAGGGTCTGACCGTGGGCGTCGCCCTCATGGTGCACCTCGCCGTCGACACTGGCAGTGGAGCCCGAGACGTGCACGTACTCACCCGCGACCGTGGCCCGCGAATAGCCGATCGAGGCCTCCCACGGGCTGCCGCTAGAGATCAGTCTGTCTGCTGCCATCGCGTATCTCCTTGATTGTCGGTCAGCTCATGTTTGACGACCAGCCCGTCAACACCGGCGTGGATTGGCGCTCGTCTCGCGGGCCCGCATCGGCATGTCGTCGATCACGGCATAGATCTTCTGTAGATCTGGGACGTCGGCGACGCGCAATTTCTCACTGCCGTCTTTGCCGATCAACACCACGCCGAAGCTGTCCGCGCCAATCCCAAACTCCGACAACAATCTTCGTGCCTGGTTGGTGTCAAGAACGTGGCCACCGAGAGTGCTGGTGCCTTCGGTGACAATTCGGCCAAGCACCATGTCGCGATCCACGAAGTCACATCGACTGGCCTCGATGAGACGCATTGTTTCAACGAGCCGTGGATCACTTTCCGCGGGCGCGAACAGCAGAAGTGGACGACGTTGCCAAAGATAGTCACTGAGTTCGGTGGCCATGGCCTGAGCCGGCCCGAGCGCAGCGGCACTGGTCCCCAGGAAGATCACTGTGAGTGTGATTCGGAGGAACTGTCGGGAAAGGATCATGCACGCTCCGGAGCTTCTAGGCCGGACTGAAGAGGAGAGCCACACCGTTCATGCAGTAACGCAGGCCGGTCGGATTGGGGCCGTCGTCGAAGACGTGGCCGAGGTGGCTGCCGCACTGGCGGCAGAGGACCTCGGTGCGCGACACGCCCAGCGACCCGTCGGCGCGCTCGATGACGGCGTTGTCGAGGGCTTGGTAGAAACTGGGCCAGCCGGTGCCACTGTCGAACTTGGTTGTCGATGAGAAAAGGTCCAGCGCACAACCCGCGCAGCCGAAAACGCCGGCGCGATGCTCATCGTTGAGTGGGCTGCTGAAGGGTGTCTCGGTGCCCGCGGCTCGCAGGACGTCGTACTGGGCCGGGGTCAGTCGTTGTCGCCACTGCGCATCGGTGTAGGTGACCGCAAAGGTCTCGGTCGAGGCGCTCGGCGGCGGGTTGGCTCCGGCGAGGCTGCCCAGTGAGCTGCACCCTGCGGTCACGCCGAGCAGGGCTGTGCCGAGCAACACGTGGCGTCGGGTCAATGCCGACTGCGGCTGCTGGAGTCTCCGGGCGATCATAGGCCAATCGTACTGTCCACCCCGAACAACCAACGGCGACAACGGCCTTACCAATCGCTGACGACGGTTGCGCGGCGACGCAACGTGGGCGAACCTGGCCGCCGCTCGGCGGTCCTTGCTGCAGAGCATGATCGCCATCCGTTGTGACATGCCGACCCAAACCCTTACATTGATGGGATGGGACGCGGTACTGCATTGACTGACCTGTGGCACCGGATGGCGCGAGTAGGCACCTTGATCGCCTGCCTGGTGCTGCTGATGATGTCGTTCGGCAGCACCGACCTGATCGCGCGGGCCGATACCACCAACGTCGTCGTCGCGTTCGATGATCCCGCCGCGGTGGCCGGCTGGACCACGATCAACGATCCCGTCATGGGCGGTCTGTCGACCTCGACGGTCACCTTCGGTGACGGGGGCCTCATTTTCTCGGGCACAATCTCGCTGGACAACAACGGCGGGTTCGCCTCGACCCGCAGTCCCCAGGACCCCGGCATCGGGCAGCGAGCAGCCGGCGCTACGGCCCTCGGCGTGCGCGCGCGAGGCGACGGCAAGACGTATGTGTTCAGGGTGGACTCCGAAGGGCAGCCCTGGTCCTACATTCAGCGGATCTCTACCGAGGCCGGCGTCTGGCGGACCTACGAGCTGCCGATCGGCGGCTTCCAGGCGGTAGGCATGCGCCTCGATCCGGCGCCCTACGCTCCGCAGACTCTGGACCCCTCCACCGTCAGCCGGGTCTCGATCTACATTCTCGACAAACAGCAAGGCCCCTTCGAGCTATCGGTCAGCGCGGTCAACGCCTCAGTGTGAGTCTCCGGAGTAATCCCACGACCGGGTTCTCACGGGTGTGACGCGGATGTAGGCCGCGCCCGGTCTGGGTTCGGTAGGCCATTCGGACTCTGGCACGCCCCGCGCCCGGGCACCTTCCCGCGCGAGTTCAAGTGCTTCGCCGTGGTCGCGAACGACGCGGGCGCGACCTTGCAACATCACTCCCCGGATATCGGCCATGGTCGAGCCGTCTTCGAGCAGCACACTGACATTCGGATTGCTTTCGACGTTGGCAACTTTGTGTGTCCCATCTCGCACACCCATGACGATGTCGCGGCCAAGGCGAAAGTATCCCAGTGGCACCGAGTGCGGGAAACCGTCGTCGTCGATGGTGCTCAGGATCGCCCAGCCCGGGCGACTATCGAGGTACGCCGCAATTTGTTCGTCAGTGAGTTTTCGAGGCATGACACGAGATTACGACGCTCTCGCGCACAGCGGAACCGCTGGTCCCGGCTGCTCGTATTCGGTGCGGGTATTCTTCGGGTTTCGCCGATACGAAGGGCCAGCATGCGGACGAGTTTTGCTCTCGTGGTTGTCGCGATCATGGCGCTGTTCGGGTGCGCTGCTGCCGGGGCCGATCCAGATGATTCGGTGGCTGACTATGCGACGGTGAGCGGTTTGGTGGTTCTCCGGGAACCGGCCGCACTTCCCGCCGCAACCTTACTGACCGTGACACTGGAGGACGTCTCGCTGGCAGACGCGCCGGCGGTGATAGTGGGCCAGACGCAGTTCGAGGTGAAAGACCAACTGACACCGATTCCGTTCACACTCGTCTACCCGGTACCGGCGGCGCAGCCCGGATCGGTGTACGGCGCTCGTGCCCGGCTCACCCTGGGTGATCGCCTGTTGTTCACGACGACCCAACGCAACTCTGTGGATCCGTTCAACCCCTTGCCGATCGAACTCGTGGTGGATTCGGTGGCGACTGAGACTCCGCCGCTGATTCCGGACGTCTCACTGACCAGCACCTTCTGGAAAATCATTGAGGTGGACGGCCAACCCGTCGCAGCGGCCCAGCAGATGCGTGAACCGCAACTGGTGCTCAACGGCCAGGACGGTCGGTTTGCGGGCTCCGGCGGAGTCAACCGGCTGATGGGTAGCTACCTCGTCGACGGCAAGGGGCTCACGTTCTCCCAGGTGGCGTCGACGATGATGGCGGGCGCGCCCGAGGCGATGCAGCAGGAGCAGACGATCGTCGTGGCACTGGGTGCCGTGCGCGGGTTCAGCATTGCCGGCGATCAACTGACCCTGGTCGATGATTCCGGCCAGCCGGTGCTCCGGGCCGTCGCCGTGGCGCTGCGATAGCGATCATGAAAATCGACGGATCGGTGGCAGTGGTCACCGGCGCGGGCTCGGGCATCGGTAGGGCCATCGCGGCGGCACTGGCATCAGCGGGCGCCTCGGTGGTGGTGGGCGACATCAACGCGGCATCTGCCGCCGAGACCGCAGCGATGATCGGTGGGGTAGCGGTGGCTGCGGATGCCGCGAGTGCGGACGGTATCGCCGCGCTGCTCGACACCGCTCGCCGTCGGTTCGGCCCGGTGGACATCTACGTCGCCAACGCCGGCATCGTTGGCCAACCCGGCCTCGGCGACGATGAAGCCGCCTGGGATCAGATCATCGACATCAACCTGCGCGCCCACATCCGTGCCGCCAAAGCTGTTGTGCCGCAATGGCTTGAGCGCGGCAGCGGGTACTTCGTCGCCGTCGCCTCAGCTGCAGGCCTGCTGACTCAGCTCGGTGCGGCGCCCTACAGCGTCACCAAACACGCCGCCGTCGGATTCGCTGAGTGGTTGGCAATCACTCACGGCGACAACGGAATCGGTGTGAGCTGCGTGTGCCCGATGGGGGTCGACACGCCACTGCTGCGCGCCATGTCCGGCTCG
>JBAXIR010000149.1:0-6100 GCA_037138275.1 Mycobacteriaceae bacterium
CCGGTGAGGATTTCGGTGGTACCGCCGCCGATGCCGAGGATCCGCATATCTCGGTACTGACGTTCGATCTCCGACTCGGTCATGTAGCCCATCCCGCCGAAGAGTTGCACGCCTTGGCTGGCCACCCATTCGCCGGCCTCGACTGCGGTGTTCTTGGCGAAGCATGCCGCGGTGATCAGGTTGTCCTCTCCCGCCAGTTGACGCTCCACCACATTGCGGGAGTACACCCGCGCCACGTCGGTGCGCCGGGCCATCTCCGTCAGCGTGCTCTGCACAGTCTGCCGGGAGATCAGCGGTCGGCCGAACGTCTCACGGCCGCGGCACCACTGCACGGTGATATCCAGGCAGCGCTGCGCGCTT
Organism: Mycobacteriaceae bacterium; assembly: GCA_037138275.1. Lineage (GTDB taxonomy): Bacteria > Actinomycetota > Actinomycetes > Mycobacteriales > Mycobacteriaceae > Mycobacterium. The sequence goes on from JBAXIR010000149.1 coordinate 361, forward strand.
GAGTATGCCTGTACGGCAAGGCCGATGCGCTCGGCCACGAAAGCCTGCGCGATTTGGGCGAAGCCGGAGTTCTGCGCGCCCACCAGATTCTCGGCCGGCACCCGGGCGTCGACGAACGAAAGCTCGGCGGTATCCGATGAGCGCCAGCCCATCTTCTCCAGCCTGCGGCTGACCTCGAATCCCGGCGTGCCTTTCTCAACGACCAACAATGAGACACCGGCGGCGCCGGGACCGCCGGTGCGCACCGCGGTCACCACGTAGTCGCCGCGCACGGCGGAGGTGATGTAGGTCTTGGCGCCGTTAACCACATAGTGGTCGCCGTCGCGCACGGCGGTGGTACGAAGATGCCCCATGTCGGAGCCTCCGCCGGGTTCGGTGATCGCCAGCGAACCGATCAGTTGGCCGGCCAGGGTGGGGCGGACGAACGTCTCGATCAGCCGTTGGTCACCGCTGGCGATCATGTGTGGAACCGCGATGCCGACGGTGAACAGCGAGGCGAACACCCCGCCGGGGGTCCCGGCCTCATGCAGTTCCTCGCAGATGATGGCGGTGTCGGCCGCGTCGCCACCTTCGCCGCCGACCTCCTCGGGAAATCCGACCCCGAGCAGACCGGCCTCGCCTGCCCGGAGGCTGAGATCACGGGGCAGCTCGCCGATGCGCTCCCACTCGCCGATATGGGGCAGGATCTCGCGTTCGGCGAAGGCGCGCACTGTTTTACGCAGTTGCTGCCGTTCGGGCGTGGTCCAGATGCTCACGAGACAAGTTCCTCCGGGATATCGACGTGCCGGCTGCGCAACCACTCGCCGAGGCCTTTGGCCTGGGGGTCGAACCGGGCCTGGTAGGCCACACCTCTACCGAGAATGTTCTCGATGACGAAATTGACCGCGCGGAGTCGGGGCAGCAGGTGGCGGGAGATCGGTAGATCGGCCGCTTCCGGAAGCAGTTCGCGCAGGGCGTCGACCGTCAGGGCATTGGCCAGCCATCGCCATGCGGCGTCGGTCCGTACCCACACTCCGATGTTCGCACTACCGCCCTTATCTCCGCTGCGGGCGCCGGCGACGGTGCCCAGTGGCATTCGCCGCGTGCGGCCGCCGGCCAATGGTTCGGGCAGCGGCGGGGCATCGGCGCCGATGAGTTCGAGCGTGCGCGTGGCCGCGGCGATCGGTACCCGAGTGCCGTCGGCGTGCACGGCGACATGGTCTACCGCGGCGGCCGGCACATACCCGGCGGTGAACACGCCGTAGACCGCTGCATCCGCGGGCGGGGCGGTGGTGTGGAATCCCGGATAGCTCGCCAACGCGAGTTCGACTGCGGCCGAGGAGAATCGGCGCCCGACGACATCCGGGTCAGGGTCGCGAACGGTACACGTCAGCAGTGCGCTCGCAGTCTGCTCGGAATCAGCGTCGGGTTGGTCGGTGCGGGCCAGGCTCCACTGCACCTCGGCTGGTTTGTGGCTCAGCCCGGTCTCCAGTTGGCCGCGCAGCAGGTCGGCTTTGGCGTCGACGTCGAGACCGGTCAGCACGAAGGTCGCGGTGTTGCGGAACCCGCCAATACTGTTGAGCGAGACCTTCAGCGTCGGCGGCGGCGGCTCGCCACGCACGCCGCTGATCCGCACCCGGTCGGGCCCGTCGTCATTCAGCATGATGGTGTCGAACCGAGCCGTCGCGTCGGGGTTGGCGTATCGGGCGCCGCCGATCTCGTACAGCAATTGCGCGGTGACCGTGCCGACGCTCACCTGCCCACCGGTGCCCGGATGTTTGGTGATCACCGACGAGCCGTCGGCATGAATCTCGGCCAGCGGGAAGCCGGCATGGCGCAGATCGGTCACCTCGGTGAAGAACGAGTAGTTGCCGCCGGTCGCCTGGGTGCCGCATTCGATGACATGGCCGGCCACCACGGCGCCGGCCAGTCGGTCGTAGTCGTCGCGCGCCCAGCCGAAGTGCGCGGCCGCCGGGCCGACCACCACCGACGCATCGGTGACCCGGCCGGTGACCACGATGTCGGCACCGGAGTGCAGACACTCGACGATGCCCCAGGCCCCCAGGTAGGCGTTGGCCGTCAGGGGTGATTCCGCGCCGAATGAGAGGCCGAGGGGGAGTTCGGCGGCCCGGGACAACAGATCGTCACCTTCGACGTGGGCAACCGTCACCGGGATGGCCAACCTTCCGGCGAGCGCCCGAACCGCCGCCGCCAGGCCGGCCGGATTCACGCCGCCGGCATTGGCGACGATCCGCACTCCGCGGTCCTGAGCGGTTCCCAGGCACTGTTCGAGTTGGGTCAGGAAAGTTTTGGCGTACCCGCGCTCGGGGCTCTTCATCCGATCCCGGCCCAGGATGAGCATGGTGAGTTCGGCCAGGTAGTCGCCGGTGAGATAGTCCAGGTCACCCCCGGTGAGCATTTCGAGCATCGCACTGTGCCGGTCGCCGTAAAAGCCCGAACAGTTGCCTATCCGCACCGGGCCCGTCGCCGGGTCGTGGTCAGCCGTCATGCGCCGTCCTGCCTCCCACGTCGGTCGGGCCGATCATCGGTTCAACCAACCGGTAGGTTAACTGCTGCGTCTGGACCTGTGTCAATGCCCGCCCGCTTTGGAGAAGACGCCCCTCGGCGGCTATCCTTGGGAACACTGAGCCGCCCGTCTGCGCGGCAGCACTCACAAGGAGATCTTTCGTCATGGCTGTGCCCAAGCGCCGGATGTCGCGCTCGAACACCCGCAGTCGGCGTGCGCAATGGAAGGCGACCGCCCCCGGGCTCGTCACCGTGTCCGTCGGTGGCCGTCAGCACAAGGTTCCGCGCCGGCTGCTCAAGGCCGCCCGCCTCGGCCTCATCGATCTCGACAAGCGCTGACCCGTTCAGCCGCGAGCGAATCGCCTGCTCCTGCGGCGCGTCTCTCAGACGAATCTAAGACGGTTGGTTGACACTAGTCACGTGCGCATACTTGTAGTGGATGACGATCGTGCGGTGCGGGAGTCGCTGCGGCGTTCCCTGTCCTTCAACGGCTATACCGTCGATCTCGCCGAAGATGGCGTAGAGGCGCTGGAGGCAATCACCAACGAACGTCCCGATGCGCTCGTGCTCGACGTGATGATGCCCCGATTAGATGGCCTGGAGGTGTGTCGTCAACTCCGCAGCACCGGAGACGACCTCCCGATCCTTGTACTGACGGCTCGCGATTCGGTGTCCGAACGGGTATCAGGCCTGGACGCCGGCGCTGATGATTACCTACCCAAGCCCTTTGCACTCGAGGAACTTCTGGCCAGACTGCGGGCACTGCTGCGCCGCACCGGGCCGGAGGAGGGCGGTGATGGCGCGGTCATGACGTTCGTTGATCTGACGCTGGATCCCTCGACCCGCGAGGTGCATCGCGGCACCCGGCCAATCAGCCTTACCCGTACCGAGTTCTCACTGCTGGAAATGCTGATCGCCAACCCGCGCCGGGTACTCACCCGCAGCAGGATCCTCGAAGAGGTGTGGGGTTTCGATTTTCCGACCTCGGGCAACGCACTTGAGGTGTACGTCGGTTACTTGCGGCGCAAGACCGAAGCAGAAGGAGAATCGCGGCTGATCCACACCGTTCGCGGCGTGGGTTATGTGCTGCGTGAGACACCGCCCTGATGTTCGGACTGAAGCGGCGGGCTCAGAAACTCGGCGAGCCGGGGAGAGCAACCACGTCGTTGTCGTTGCGATGGCGAGTGATGCTGCTCGCGATGTCGATGGTGGCGATGGTCGTCGTTCTGATGGCGGTCGCGGTGTACGCGGTGGTGTCGGCGGCGCTCTACACCGATATCGACAACCAGTTGCAGAGCCGGGCCCAATTGCTGATCGCCAGCGGCTCTCTGGCCGCCGATCCGGCGAAGGCCATCGAGGGCACCGCCTACTCCGACGTCAACGCCATGTTGGTGAACCCCGGCCGATCTATCTACACCGCTAATCAGCAGGGTCAGTCCCTGCCGGTCGGGCAGCCTGAGAAGGCGGTGATCCGCGGCGAATTGTTCATGTCGCGCCGTACGGTCGGCGATCAACGTGTACAGGCGATACATCTGCCCAACGGCAGCTCGCTGATGATCTCGAAGAGTCTGCAGCCCACCAACGCGGTGATGAACAAACTCAAATGGGTGCTACTCGCGGTCGGTGGCATCGGTGTGGTGATCGCCGCGGTGGCCGGCGGCATGGTGGCCCGAACCGGTCTACGGCCGGTCGGTCGGCTCACCGAAGCGGCCGAACGGGTGGCTCGAACCGATGATCTGCGTCCCATCCCGGTGGTCGGCAGCGACGAGTTGGCCCGGCTCACCGAGGCTTTCAATTCGATGTTGCGTTCCCTGGCCGAATCGCGCGACCGGCAGGCTCGGCTGGTCGCTGACGCGGGCCACGAGCTGAAGACTCCGCTGACGTCGCTACGCACCAACGTCGAGTTGTTGATGGCCTCCGGTGCACCGGGTGCGCCGCCCATTCCGGAGAGCGAACTGGCCGAGTTGCGGTCCGATGTCATCGGCCAGATCGAGGAGTTGTCCACTCTGGTGGGTGATCTCGTGGATCTGACCCGTGATGACACTTCCCACGGCACCATGCTCGAGGATGTCGAGCTGACCGAGGTCGTCGAGCGCAGTCTCGAGCGGGTTCGCCGTCGGCGCAACGACATTCACTTCGTCATCGACGTCATCGGCTGGCAGGTTCACGGCGATGCTGCGGGATTGTCCCGCGCGGTGCTCAACCTGCTGGATAACGCCGCGAAGTGGAGCCCACCCGGCGGTACGGTAGGGCTGGCCCTGCGGCAGGTCGACGCTGCCCACGCCGAATTGCTTGTCTCCGATCAGGGAACGGGTATTTCGCCGGAGGAACGAGGCTTGGTGTTCGAGCGTTTCTACCGCTCGACATCGGCGCGTGCCATGCCGGGTTCCGGCCTGGGTCTGGCGATTGTCAAGCAGGTTGTGGTCAAACACGGCGGAATGATCCGGATCGGCGAGACGATCCCGGGGGGTCAGCCACCCGGAACGACTTTCTATGTTCTGTTGCCCGGGCAACCGACCGCCTCGGTCTACCGGTCCGAGTCCGCCCATAGCGAAATCATGTCGAGAATCAGCGATTTCGGCCCTGATGACGACAACGCATCGCCCGTATCGAGTGTCATCTCAGTCGATTCTCAGTAGTGCACGGCAAGCTTGTCTCAATACGACACCGCGTTCGTGCGTCTCTAGCCAGAAAGAGCAAACAAGCGACCATGACTGAAGACCCGCGTTATTCGTCACCGCAACAGCACGGCCAGCGAATGCCGAATCAGCAAGCGGCGCCGGGCCACAACCCGGCCGGGTACTCCCAGCCGTATGACTGGCGTTACGGGAGCGCCCATCCGCCCTACGGGCCCGCCCATGATCCATATGGAGGGCCGCGCCCGGTCGGCACTCCGGTGATGACGCCGGCGGCACCGGTGCGCAAGCGCTTCCGGCCGATCGCACTGACGGTCGGCGCGCTGGCCATCGCTGCTGTGTCCGCCGGCGTTGGCGGTATGGTCGCGATGAACGCCCAGCCCAGCAGTGGCCCGGTCACCACGATCGACACCGCGGCCCCGAACGGTCGCAACGTTCCGACCGCCAATGTTCCGATCGGCTCGGTTGAGCAGGTGGCAGCCAAGGTCGTGCCCAGTGTGGTCAAACTGGAGACGAAGATGGGCCGCGCGTCGGAGGAGGGGTCGGGCATCGTCTTGTCCGCCGATGGGCTGATCCTGACCAACAACCACGTCGTCGCC
>JBAXIR010000150.1:0-6073 GCA_037138275.1 Mycobacteriaceae bacterium
TCAACCCTGCTGGGGGTCGAACGAGGAAACACCGCCCCAGCGCGACGGCGGCCACGCGATGAACTGGGCCTTGCCAATGACATTGTCCACCGGAATCGTGCCCGCATCCGGGTCGCCGGTGCACAGGACGCCCTTTTGGGCCTCGACGGGAGTACTGGCGCAGTGTGCCCGGGAGTCTGCCGAGTGAGTGCGGTTGTCGCCCATTACCCAGAGCCTGCCCTCGGGGATGGCCACCGGCCCGAACTCGTTGCCCAGGCACGGGTAGACGACCGGATCGGCCATCATCGTGGTCGGATCCAGGAATGGTTGTTTGAGCGGCTTGCCGTCCACGGTCAATCCGGTGTCGGCGCGGCACTGCACGGTCTGGCCGCCGACGGCGATGACCCGCTTGACGAGATCGTTCTCATCAGGGGGCACGAACCCGACGAATGACAGCGCATTCTGAAGCCCTCGCAGCACCGCATTGTCAGAGCGAATTGACTTGTAGCCGACGTTCCAGTTGGGCGGACCCTTGAACACGATCACGTCACCGGGCTGCGGCGTGCCGAAACGGTAGGTGATCTTGTCGACCATGATCCGGTCTCCCACACAACCCTTGCAGCCGTGCAGTGTCGGCTCCATCGACTCCGAGGGAATCAGGTACGGGCGCGCCACAAACGTGAGCATCACGTAGTACAGGACGACTGCGATGCCGACGAGGATCGCACCTTCCTGGAATGCGGACCGCTTCTTGCCAGCCCTGGGGGCGCGATCAACGGAGGCCTTCGCGGACTCAGTCTGCTCCGGAGGCGGATCGGCCGGGTCGGGAGTCTCGGTCACACGATCAGCGTAGTCAGACACGGACCCGAAACCCCGGACCGGAGGCCGAAGCTCAGCGCTTCTCCTTGATCTTGGCCTTCTTGCCCCGCAGTTCGCGCAGGTAGTACAGCTTGGCGCGGCGGACGTCGCCGCGGGTGATGACCTCGAGGTGATCGATATTGGGCGAGTGCACCGGGAACGTCCGCTCGACGCCGACGCCGTAACTCTCCTTGCGCACGGTGAAGGTCTCCCGGACACCACCGCCGGAGCGGCGCAGCACGACACCCTTGAACACCTGGATGCGCTGTTTGTTGCCCTCGATGACCTTCACGTGGACCTCCACAGTGTCGCCCGGGCCGAAGGTCGGGATATCGCCGCGCAGCGACGCCTTGTCGATGAAATCCAGCGTGTTCATCTTCCGACACATCCTTTTAGTGGTTGGGCTGCGACATCTGCCCGGCGCATGCGCGCCTGACATCGCCGAACCTGTAGTCAACGTGGTGTTTGCGCAGCAGGCAGATCATCTAGCTCGCGCGGACAACCGCCTTATTGTGCCAGATGGCCCGCCCGCGGGGAAATCGCAGGACCGGACAAGGTCAGCGGCATGTCGCGGATTCAGATTGCGCCGTCGCCACAGCTGCCCGTTACGCTTATCGGGCCAGGTTCCGGCCGGGCGAAGCCCCCCAACCGCGTGCCCTGAGCACGTTCACCGAAGCCGAGGAGAGGTCCATGCGACGCCGACCGTCGGTGCTTCTGGCCAGCGTGGTGTCGCTGACGGTGGGCCTGCTGCTGGGCGCGTCCTCTGCCCGTTTGGCCGCCGGATCCGAGAACGGTCCGCCCCTGCGGGTGTCGTTGCTGGTCGACGGCCCAGCCGGTTCGCGCCCGGCCCCGCCGGCCGCTCTTGCGGCGCCTACGAACCAGCCGGCTGCCGTGGCAGCTCCCACGGACCCAATCGCCAACCTCGACGCACTGGCTCGCAAGGCGGCCGCGGACGCGTCGAAAAAAGGCGCGGACATCACCTTCAGCCTGCTCGACCGCAAGACCGGTCGGCTGATTTCCACCGGCGATCAGGCACCCTTCCCGATCGCGTCGGTGGCCAAGCTGTTCATCGCCGACGACCTGCTGAAGGGACTGTCGACAACCAAGCGCACGCTGAGCCCCGACGACCGGCGCCGCCTCGACGTCATGCTGCGCTCCTCGGACGATTTTCCGGCCGACGAGTTCTGGGACCGCGATGGTGGCAACGCGATCATCACGCGGGTCGTCGCCCGATACGGACTGACCTCCACCACCGTCCCGTACGACGGCAACTGGTGGAACACGATGAGCACCACCAAGGATCTGGTTCGCTATTACGACATGCTGCTCGACGGAACCGGTGGGCTTCCAGCAGAGCAGGCCGCGGTGATCATGTCCGATCTCGCCGCCTCCACGCCGGTCGCAGCCGACGGGTATCCCCAGCGGTTCGGGATTCCCGACGGTTTGTTCTCCGAATCCGTTGCGGTGAAACAAGGTTGGATGTGCTGCTGGAACGGTCCCAACTGGCTGCATATGTCCACCGGCGTGATCGGAGCTGACCGGCGCTACGTGATCGCCATGGGATCGATGCAACCGGTGGGCGAAGCCGCGGCGCGTGACACGATGACCCAGACGTTGAAAACGATGTTCCCGGGCGGGCGGATCTAGCCGTTTTCGTCGGCCAACAGATCCGGCCGCCGTTGCCGTGTTCGCTGCACTGACTGTTCGCGTCGCCATGCTGCGATTTTCGCGTGGTCTCCCGACAGCAGCACCCCGGGCACGTCCAGTCCGCGCCACAGCGGCGGCCGGGTGTAAGCGGGGCCCTCAAGCAGACCGGCGATGCGTTCGGAGTGCGAATCATCTTGATGCGACAGCGGATTGCCGATGACGTCCGGCAGTAGACGCACCACGGCTTCGATCATCACCAGCGTCGCAACCTCCCCTCCGGCAAGCACATAATCGCCGATCGAGACCTCCTCGACCCGCATCCGGGTGGCGGCATCTTCGGCTACCCGCTGGTCGATTCCCTCGTAGCGCCCGCAGGCGAACACCAGATGCGTTTCGTCGGTCCAGCGTTGCGCGTCGGACTGACTGAAGAGCCGACCGGCCGGTGTCGGAACCACCAGAAGGGTGTCGGTCGTACAGATCTCGTCGAGAGCATCACCCCACACCGGCGCCCTCATCACCATCCCCGGCCCGCCGCCGTAGGGTGCGTCATCAACCGATCGGTGCACATCATGGGTCCACCGCCTCAGATCGTGCACCGTAACGTCGACAATCCCGGACCCAATCGCCTTGCCGGACAGCGACTGTCGAACTGGCTCAAGATAGTCCGGGAAGATCGTGACGACGTCAATTCGCATCGAGGGAATCCAAGTCCAGCAGTCCGTCCGGGGGGTCGATTTCGATGACGCCAGACGCCAACGAAACCGATAGGACGATTGCGCTGACGAAGGGAACAAGCACCTCCGCGCCCGCCGCGGTACGAACCGAGAGCAGTTCCCCGGCCGCAGTGTGCAACACCTCGGCGACCGATCCGACCTCCGCACCGTCAACCGTGCGGACCGTGAGACCTTCGAGTTGATGATCGTAGAACTCGTCGGGATCGGTGATCGGCGGCAAGTCGGCCGAGTCGACGACGAACAGGTTGCCGCGCAGCAGATCAGCGCCGTCACGGTCGGCGACTCCGACTAACCGGACCAGCATCCGGGCGCCGTGTGGGCGGGACGACTCCACCTCGCACTCCCGCGCAGGGGAATCGACCCCACCGCGGGAAGGCTTGAGCCGCAAGTGATTTCCAGGAGAAAACCGCATCTCTGGATCGTCGGTTCGGACGTCGACAACGAGTTCTCCGGACAGCCCGTGGGCTTTCACCACCCGGCCTACGACGAGCTCCATGAGGACAGCTCAGCTACTGGTCGGTGTCCACCACGTCGACGCGGATACCCCTGCCGCCGATGCCGGAGACCAGGGTTCGCAGCGCGGTGGCGGTGCGTCCGCTGCGGCCGATCACCTTGCCCAGATCGTCGGGGTGCACATGCACCTCGACAGTTCGGCCGCGACGGTTGGTCACCATGTCGACGCGAACGTCATCCGGATTGTCGACGATCCCGCGGACCAGATGCTCCACGGCGTCGACGACGGCCGAGCTCATTCGGCCTCGGCGGCGGCTTCGGCCGGAGCCTCGGCTTCGGTCTCAGCAGGCGCTTCAGCCTCAGCAGCCGCTTCGGTCTCAGCAGGGTCTTCGGTCTCAGCAGGGGCTTCGGTCTCAGCAGGGGCTTCGGTCTCTGCAGCGGCTTCAACCTCAGCCTCGGCGGGGGCGTCCGTCTCGGTCGGCGCAGCGTCCGCCTCTGCGGCAGGAGCCTCCTTGGCCGCCTCGGCCTTCTTGGTGGGCGGCTTGCGCTTCTTGAGTTGCGTCGCCTCGCCGGTCGGAGCGCCGTCGCCGGCAGCCAGAGCAGCATTGAACAGGTCCAGCTTGCTCGGCTTGGGTTCCTTGACCTTCAGCGTGCCCTCGGTGCCGGGAAGGCCCTTGAACTTCTGCCAGTCGCCGGTGACCTTGAGCAGCTTCAACACCGGTTCGGTGGGCTGGGCACCGACCGAGAGCCAGTACTGGGCGCGTTCGGAGTTCACCTCGATCAGGCTGGGCTCTTCCTTGGGGTGGTAGCGCCCGATGATCTCGATGGCGCGTCCGTCGCGGCGGTTGCGGGCGTCCGCAATGGCAATGCGGTACTGGGGATTGCGGATTTTCCCGAGCCGGGTGAGCTTGATCTTTACAGCCATGAATCGAACGTCTCCTGTGGTCTCACGCTGCAATTCAGCGATCACCGGCGGGATGCCGGAATCCGGTTTTGCCTCGCGTGGGGTGGCCCGAGCAATCGCGTGACGCTACATCCCGTGGCCAGCGACTTATTCTGCCAGACAGTGCGGCCCCGGTGGTAATCGGTCGAGCGATGCCTGGTTCTAGAAAACGATGCCTGGTTTCAGAAAACCTTGTCCATGCACTTGGTCTCGACCCGCCGCGTCATCCGCCAGCCCGCCGCGGTCCGAATGAATTCGTCGTCGTACCACAGTGCGCACAACAGAATCTTCCCGCTCTCGTCGAGTTTCATCGGGTTGAAGCACATGGTGCGCCCGGTCGCGGAGTCCCCGCTCACCCGGATATCGAAGTTGCCGACCAGGTGGTAGTAGGCCGGAAAATCGGGCAACACCTCCGCAAGCCAAGCCTTGACCTGGGGAAAAGCGCCGTCAATACCGCCCATCACGCGGTAGTCGATATAGGCGTCGGGGGTGAAGATGGCGTCAAGGTCATCGAATCTGCGCTGGTCGATCGCGGTTGCGTAGTCGACCACCAACTGCTGGATTTCCAACCGATCGGAGATTTCCGCCAAGCTCATCATGGCGACGATTCAACACCGTCCGGCGTGGCCGCATCGCAGCGGTTAGGGTAAGCGCCCATGGGAAGGCTCACGACCGCACTCGCTGCGTCCATCGCACTCGTCGTCAGTGCCATCGGGATCGGTACCGCGTCCCCCGCGAGCGCCGAGCCGAACATTCAACCGATCGGTTCATCGCCCATCCCTGACGGTCCGGCACCGGCCTGGATCGTCGCCGACCTCGACAGCGGCCAGGTGCTGGCTGGTCGGGACATGTACGGGGCCCACCCACCGGCAAGCACCATCAAGACCCTGTTGGCGCTCACGGCACTGGACGAGGTGAGCCTGGACTCCACCGTGATCGCCACCCCGGCCAACACCAACGTCGAGTGCAATTGCGCCGGCATCAAAGCCGGCCACACCTACACCGCACGCCAGTTGCTCGACGCCGTCCTGTTGGTGTCCGGTAATGACGCCGCCAACGCCCTGGCCGACATGCTGGGCGGATACGACGTTGCGGTGGACAAGATGAACGCCAAGGCCGCCGCGATCGGCGCCACCAATACCCACGCCACCTCGCCGTCGGGACTTGACGGTCCGGGCGGCCCGGGTTGGACCACCCCGCACGACCTGGCCGCGATCTTCCGCGCCGCGATGGCCAACCCGGTGTTCGCCCAGATCACCGCCAGCCCGACGGCGCCGTTCCCCACCGACACCGGTGAGCGCCTCATGACCAACCAGGACGAACTGCTGGTGCGCTACCCGGGTGCGATCGGCGGCAAGACCGGCTTCACCAACGCCGCGCGCAAGACCTTCGTCGGGGCCGCGGACCGCGACGGCCGACGGATTGTCATCGCGATGATGTACGGCCTGGTCCACGAAGG
>JBAXIR010000151.1:0-6004 GCA_037138275.1 Mycobacteriaceae bacterium
CTCAAGGGAGCCGAGGCGATGCGTCAGGCATGGGCCGACGACGGGGTTGACGTGTTCGATCCGAGGCGCCGGGCACAGCGCCCGGGCTGACGCCGTGGCCTACAGCCAGTTGTTGCGGTGGAATGTGTGGTAGAGGAACCCGCAGATCGACAGCATCAACAGCAGCACCGCCGGGTAGCCCCACTTCCAGGCCAACTCCGGCATGTTCTCGAAGTTCATGCCGTAGATGCCGGCGATGGCGGTGGGCACCGCAGCCATCGCCGCCCACGCCGAGATCTTGCGCATATCGAGGTTCTGCTGCATGCCCACCCGGGCCAGTGCCGCCTGCACCAGTGACGACAGCATCTCGTCGTAGCTGGAGATCCGGTCGGCGGCGTGGATCTGGTGATCGAGTACGTCGCGCATCTGGCGGCGGACCTCCTTGCACATCAGGTCCTGATGGTCGGTGTTGATCCGGGTCAACGCCTCGGTGAAGGGCGACACCGCGCGGCGAAGTTCGACCACTTCACGCTTGAGCATGTAGATCGGTTCGATCGAGGTCCTGGTGTCGGGCGAGAACGTGGCTTCCTCGACGGCGTCGATATCGGCCTCCATCGCGTGTGCTACCCAACGGTAGGAGTCCACGATGTGGTCGGCGATCGCGTGCATGACCGCAAACGGACCCAGCGCCAACTGCTTCTTCTCTTCCTCCAGGTGCGTGCGCAGTGCAGCCAGGCCGGTGTGGTCGCCGTGGCGAACCGTCACCACGAAGTCCTTGGCAACGAAGATCATGATCTCCCCGGTCTCGACGATCTCCCGCGCCATTTCCACCGACTCATGCGGTACGTAGTTGACCGTCTTGACGACCAGAAACAATGTGTCGTCGTACCTTTCCACCTTGGGTCGCTGGTGGGCGTGGACGGCGTCCTCCACCGCGAGTGGGTGCAGGTGGTAAGCGTCGGCGACCATCTGCATCTGATGCTCGTCTGGTTCATGCAATCCGACCCAGACAAAGGCCGGCTGCCCCAGCGCCTCCAGATCGTGGACCTTCTCCAACGCTGCGGAATAGGTGTACTGACCGGGTATCCGTTCGCCCTGGCAGTACACAGCGCAGTCGACGACCGCCTCCGACGGTGGTTTGGGAATACGTTCGGGTTCAACGGCGGGGTTGTGGATGAGGTTCACGTCCAGCAATATCGGCGGGCGAGCTTTGAACTGCACCATGGCACTACCTCCCCGCCGCTATCAGGGTTCGGACGCTGATGGGTTCTAAGGGTACTTGGTCGACGTTGGTGCTTCGACCCCCTGCGGCCACCCATGGCCGAAGGTATGAGACCGGAGGTCTCCGGCTGCTGTGGGTGCGCTAGATTTTGGGCGCCAGCTTTATGTCCTCGACAACCAGCTTGATGTCCTCGACAATTCGCGTTCCCGACAAGGAGTACCTCCCGTGCGCACCAAGCCTTTCAAAGTCGCCGTCACCGGCGCCGCCGGCCAGATCGGTTACAGCCTGCTGTTCCGGCTGGCGAGTGGTTCGCTACTCGGCGCCGACCGTCCGATTGAGCTGCGACTGCTTGAGATCGAGCCTGCCCTCAAGGCGCTTGAGGGTGTGGTCATGGAACTCGACGATTGTGCGTTCCCGTCGCTGGCGGGCGTCGAGATCGGCGCCGACCCGACCAAGATTTTCGACGGTGTGAACCTGGCTCTGCTGGTGGGTGCTCGTCCGCGCGGCCCGGGCATGGAGCGTGGCGATCTGCTCGAGGCGAATGGCGCGATCTTCACCGCTCAGGGCAAGGCCCTGGGCGAGGTCGCCGCGGACGATGTCCGCATCGGCGTCACGGGCAATCCGGCCAACACCAACGCGCTGATCGCCATGACGAATGCGCCGGGAATCCCACGCGATCGGTTCACCGCGCTGACCCGCCTCGACCACAACCGGGCGATCTCGCAGCTGGCCCGCAAGACCGGCGCAGCGGTCACCGATGTGAAGAAGATGACAATCTGGGGTAACCACTCGGCCACCCAATACCCCGACCTGTTCCACGCTGAGATCGCAGGCAAGAACGCGGCCAAGGTGGTCAACGACCAAGCGTGGATCGAGGACTCCTTCATCCCGACCGTCGCCAAGCGCGGCGCGGCCATCATCGAAGCCCGTGGCGCGTCCTCGGCCGCCTCGGCCGCGTCGGCGACCATCGACGCCGCCCGGGACTGGCTGCTCGGTACCAGCGAGGGCGACTGGGTTTCGATGGCGGTTGTCTCCGACGGCTCCTATGGCGTGCCGGAGGGACTGATCTCGTCGTTCCCGGTGACTACCCGCAATGGCGACTGGACGATCGTCGAAGGCCTGACCATCGACGAGTTCTCCCGTGGCCGCATTGATGCGTCGACCGCCGAACTGGCCGACGAGCGCGACGCGGTCACCAAACTCGGCCTGATTTGAGCGCAGTACCCCCCAGCCATGTTCGACCGGAAACGGTGAGAGGCTCCGCCATGCAAAGCCCCCGGATCATCCTCGACGACGAGGAGATCTTCGAGGCACACCTGGGCGGAAAGCTGTCAGTGGAGTTGAAAGCGCCGCTGGACACCCAGCGTGCATTGTCGATCGCCTACACCCCGGGCGTGGCCCAGGTTTGCCGCGCGATCGCGGCCGACCACACCCAGGCCGCCCGCTACACCTGGGCGCATCGACTGGTGGCCGTGGTCAGCGACGGCAGCGCAGTGCTCGGCCTCGGTGACATCGGTGCGGCGGCGTCGCTGCCGGTGATGGAGGGCAAGAGCGCGTTGTTCAAGGCCTTCGGCGGCCTGGACTCCATCCCGATCGTCCTGGACACCAAGGATCCCGACGAGATCGTCGAAACTCTGGTTCGGCTGCGGCCGAGTTTCGGTGCGGTTGCGTTGGAGGACATCTCCGCGCCGCGGTGTTTCGAGATTGAGCGCCGAGTGATCGATGCGCTGGACTGCCCGGTGATGCACGACGACCAACACGGAACGGCGATCGTGGTGCTGGCGGCTCTGCTGGGCGCCACCGCTGTTCTCGGCCGGGATATCGGCACGTTGAAAATGGTCATCTCCGGCGCAGGCGCGGCCGGGGTGGCCTGCGCCAACATCGCGATGGCCAGGGGACTGAAGGACGTCACGGTGCTGGACTCGAAAGGCATCGTTCACACCGGCCGCACCGACCTCAACCCGGTCAAAGCAGAGCTGGCGATTCGAACCAACCCGGAGGGCCGCACCGGGGGGGTGGCCGAGGCGCTCGCCGGCGCAGACGTATTCCTCGGGGTGTCGGCGGGCAAAGTGAGCGAAGAACTGCTCGCCACGATGGCGCCCCGCGGAGTGGTGTTCGCATTGTCCAACCCCGATCCGGAAATCGACCCGGAGGTGGCCAAACGGTACGCGGCGGTCGTCGCCACCGGTCGCAGTGACTTTCCCAACCAGATCAACAACGTGCTGGCATTTCCCGGAGTATTCCGGGGGGCACTGGATGCGGGCGCTAGGCGGATCACCGAGAAGATGAAAGTTGCTGCCGCAGAAGCGATTTTCTCTGTTGTCGGCGACGATCTAGCGTTCGACCACATTGTGCCCAGTCCATTGGATCCGCGAGTCGGTCCCGCGGTGGCCGCCGCGGTGGCCGCAGCCGTCGAGGAGTGAGCGATCCGGTGGCGCGGAAGACCGCGATCCGCCGGATGCTCGCGCTCGTTGTTGCGGTGGCGCTGGCCGGCTGCGGTGCGCCGCCGCCAGTGCCCGCACTGACCGTCGGCACGTCCGCTAATGCGGAGACAACCCTGCTGGCCGAGATCTATGCCGCTGGTCTTCGCTACTACGGGACGGCCGCCACCGTGAAAACCTCGGATGACCCGGTGGCCGCACTCGACAACGTCTCGGTCGGCGTCGTGCCGGGATTCACCGGGCGGCTACTGGAGCGCTTCGCGCCGGACTCGGCCGCGCGCTCGGCCGCGCAGGTGTATCGGGCGATGGTCGGCGCCCTGCCGGAGGGCGTGGCCGCCGGTGACTACGCCGTGGCCGCCGAGGATAAGGCCGCGCTGGCCGTCAGCGCGGCGACCGCGACCACATGGGGGAGTCGGGATCTCACCGCGCTGGTGGATCGCTGTTCAGCAGTGAGTATCGGTGCCGTCGTCGGCACCAATCGTCCTTCGCCCGTCGGGAGCTGCACGCCGCCGACGCCACGTGAATTCCGGAACTCGGCTGCGATGTTCGACGCCCTGCGCACCGGGGCGATCACCGCTGCCTGGACCGGTACGGCCGCCACCGACGTACCCGACGGCGTCGTCGTTCTCGTCGACCGAAAGCCGACCCTGATACCGGCGCAGAATGTCGTCGCGCTGTACCGGCGCAATGAGCTCAATCAGATGCAGTTGCGGGCGATCAATGAGATCGCGGGTGTGCTGGACACCGCCGCACTGGTCGACATGCTGCGTCAGGTCAGGGCGGGCGCCGATCCCCGCTCGGTGGCCGAGGCCTGGCTGACCGCCAACCCTCTGGGGCGCTGAGCCCCGCCAACACTCTGGGGCGCTGAGCCCCGCTGCTCTCGAGTGAGCTCACTGCATCTTCGGCATAAACCTGGCGGCCAGCGTGGTCACCACGCGTTGATAGCCCGAACCGCTGACCCGGACGAACGCGTCGAGGATCTTGGCGTCGGCACCCACGAGCACCTTGGCCTTACCTTTGGCGACGCCGTCGAGGATGATCTCGGCCGCGCGCTCGGAGGAGGTACGGGCCATCTTGGTGTCGAACCACTCGGCCATCGACACGGTGTCGAGTCCATCGGCGGCGGTGGAGTTGCGCGCGATCGCGGTTTTAACGCCGCCCGGGTGAACGCTGGTCACCTTGACCGGGTGGCCGGCCAGGATCATCTCCTGGCGCAATGCCTCGGTGAATCCGCGCACCGCGAATTTCGCCGAGTTGTAAGCGGCCTGACCAGGCACCGCGAACAGCCCGAAAATGCTGGAGGTGTTGATGACATGTCCGTCGCCGGAGGCGATCAGGTGTGGCAGGAAAGCCTTGGTGCCGTTGACCACGCCCCAGTAGTCCACGTCCATGATTCGTTCGATGTCTTTGAACGCGGTGACCTCGATGTCGCCGCTGTAGGCGATGCCGGCGTTGTTGTAGATCTGGTTGATCTTGCCGAAGCGGTTCTTCACGTCGTCGGCATAGAGCAGGAACGACTCCCGTTCCGCCACGTCGAGGCGGTCGGATTTCACCGGCGCTCCGATTGCCTTGAGGCGGCCCTCGGTGACCGCCAATCCCTCGGTGTCGACGTCACTGATCGCCACCGACGCCCCGTGCCGGCCCAGTTGCACGGCCAGTTCGGCGCCCATTCCTGATCCCGCTCCGGTGACCACTGCCACTTTGCCGGCGAATCCCTGCATGAATACTCCCTGTTGACGGGTGTCGAGTGGGTTCAGGGTAGCAAGCGGGCATTCCCGGGCGTAACAGCCGCGGATCGCACTACGATGATCACATCATGAAGTTGAGTTCGTTTTCGCGCGCGGGTTCGCTGGTGCTCGCCGCCGGGATCATCACCGGTGTGTTCGCCGCCCCGGCGAGCGCCGACAGCACCGGCAACGTCAATGATTTCCTGTCCACCCTCGACGGCCTCGGTATCACCAATATGGCGCCGGGCGACGCGGTGGCCCTGGGGCAGTCGCTGTGCCCGATGCTGGCGGATCGTGGTCAGAACACCGCCGACATCGTCGGCAAGGTGTCCGACTCCATCGGGCGTCCGCTCGGGCCGGCCACCATGTTCACCGGGATGGCCATCTCGTTCCTCTGCCCGAAGGCGGTCGGCAATATCGCCGACACCCTGACCAACGGCACGCCGCTGCTGCCACTGTTCGGCTAACTCGGCGCGGGGCCCGCGCCGAGGCCGGGTCGGTGGGTGCTACTTCCACGAGCGTGCGCTCCGGTCGCGCGGTTGCGGCGCGTCACCGTACCGACACGCACGCTCGTCGGATCATCCGAACGCCTCGCTCCGGTCTGATGCTCCTCGTCCTTCGTCTTCGGCGCTGGC
>JBAXIR010000152.1:0-5995 GCA_037138275.1 Mycobacteriaceae bacterium
TTCCTGCTCACACTGTTCTATCTGGTCGCCGTGCGGCGAGTCATCGACATCGAGGCGGTCCGCGACGCGATCGCCAGGACCGGGCCCGTCGCTCCGCTGGTCTACATCCCGATCGCCGCCGCCCTGGCCGCGATATTCGTCCCCGGTCCGCTGCTGGCGGCCGGCAGCGGATTTCTGTTCGGGCCGGTGCTCGGCACATTTGTCACGCTGGGTTCGACAGTGTTGACGGCGACGATCGCCGCCCTGGTCGGCAGGCGCGCGGGCCGTGACAGCGCACGGGCACTGATCGGAACGCAGTGGGCGGACCGTATCGACACACAGATCCAGCGACGTGGGCTGTGGGCGGTCGTGGGGCAGCGTTTCGTGCCCGGTGTCTCCGATGCGCTGGCGTCCTATACGTTCGGTGCGTTCGGACTTCCGCTGTGGCAGATGGCAGCCGGGGCCGCCATCGGATCGGTACCGCGGGCGTTCGTGTACACCGCGTTGGGGGCGTCGATCTCGGACCTCAACTCACCGTTGGCCTACGTGGCGATCGGCATCTGGTGCCTGACCGCGATCATCGGGGCGTTCGCCGCCCACCGCGGGTATCGCAGTTGGCGCGCCCGCGATAGGTGATGCCGCGGCTGTTCAGTGCGCCCGCGCGGCCGGGTCGGAAGGTTCGCCGCCCAGTCCCAGGAGCGCGTTCTCGATCACCTCGGGCAACGCCGGGTGAATCCAGTACTGGCCGCGGGCCATGTCTTGGGCCGTCAGGCCGAAACTCATCGCCTGGATCAACGGCTGAATCACGGTGGCTGCCTGATAGCCCATGACGTGCGCGCCCAGAAGTACCCCGGTGCCGCGCTCGGCGATGATTTTGACGATCCCGATGGTGTCCTCCATCGCCCAGCCGTAGGCAACGTCTGCGTAATCCTGCACCTTGACATTGATATCGAAACCGGTTGCCAATGCTCGCTTTTCGGTCAAGCCCACGGTCGCGATCTGTGGGTCGGTGAAGATCGCCGATGGCACGTACCGGTGATCGGAAGCCACCATATTGGCGGTGTCGTCCCAGTCCTGCAGCAGATTGTGCTGGACCACCCGCGCCTCGTGATTGGCCACGTGTTTGAGTTGGTAGCGCGACGACACATCGCCCAGGGCGAAGATTCCCCGCGCCGACGTGCGCTGGTACTCATCGACGACAACGCGGGCGCCGTCGAGTGCAACGCCGACCGATTCGGCATCAAGCAGATCGCCGTTCGGAATACGTCCGGTAGCGACGAGCAACGCGTCACCGCGCACGGTCGAGGCATCGTCGAGTTCAATGACGATCTCGGGGCCATCCCGATGCACGCCGACCGGCGTGCGGTGGTTGCGAATATCCCACTTCGCGGCGGCGATGGCAGCGAATCTGTCCCGGATCGTGTCGTCACACTGCGACAACATGGCACCGCCCCGGATCACCACGGTCACACGACTGCCCAGGGCGGAGAAGACGTGGGCGAATTCCGCGGCGATGAATCCGCCGCCCACGATCACCAGGTGCTCGGGTAAGTCAGCGATCCGCATGATCGTGTCGCTGGTGTGGAACTCGACCCCGGAGTCGGCGATCACATCGGGCACCATCGCGCGTGAACCGGCGGCGATGACGACGCGCTCCGCGGTGAACTCATCGCCGGCATCGGTACGCAGCCGAAAGCCCTCCGCGGCCCGGCCGGCGAACCGGGTGTGGCTGCCGTACACCGTGATGTTCGGCAAGGATCGGCGGTATCTTTCACCGCCCTGCGCTATCGGGTCGATGCGGCCGAAGACCCGCGAGACGGTGTCGGGCCAGCGGACGCCGTCGATATGCGTGTCGACACCGAAGCGGGCGGACTCGCGGACAGTGTGGGCCACGTCCGCGGCGTAGACGAACATCTTCGTGGGGATGCATCCCACGTTCAGGCAGGTGCCACCGAAGACGCCCTGTTCGCAGATCGCGATGCGCTTGTCGGCGTACCGCTCGTCGAGAATCGAGTTTCCCGAACCTGTTCCGATGATGGCGATGTCGAAATACTCCATGTGCGCCTCCTAAGGGTGCCCCGAGCGTAAGGCAGGACATCGGCGGGGAGTCCATCGGCGAAGGCGGCGGGTGTGCCGCGGGCGCGGCGACGGTGACATCCTTGAAGGATGACCACACTGCAGGATGCCGTTGCCCTCGCTCAGGCGGACCGCGGCCTGGCGGTGGTGTCGACGTTGCGCGCCGACCAGACCATCCAGGCGTCCCTGATCAACGCGGGCATCATCGCCCACCCGGCGACGGAAGAGCTGGTTCTCGCGTTCGTCACCTACGGTCCGGTCAAGCTGACCAACCTGCGGGCACGCCCTCAGATTGCGCTGACCTTCCGGAGCGGCTGGCAATGGGCGACCGTGGAGGGCAGGGCCGAGTTGGCCGGACCCGATGACCCGCAGAGCTTCCTGCACGATCCCGATGGCCTTCGCCTGCTGCTGCGGGCCGCGTTCACGGCCTGTGGCGGCACCCATGACGACTGGGCCGAGTATGACCGCACCATGGCGGAGCAACGGCGCACTGTGGTGCTGGTTGCGCCCGCCCGCGTCTACAGCAACGGTTGACCCGGGCCCGATCGGTGATGGTGTCCGGATCGTCCCGCGCGCGGCGCTGCGTCGTCGGCGTCGTTGTTTTCGGCCTCGCTGCGACCACGTCCTGCGGACGTGCGACGCCACCGTCGCCGATCTCGACCGCACCACCCATAACCGCATCGGCCGCTCCGGCGCAACCGGCGACCGCACCCGTGGTGCCCGACGGTGATTTCACTGCCGTCGCTCAACTCGTCGGGGATGCGATTGCAGCACCGCGGATGCCCGGCGCCGTCGTCCAGGTCGGCCACGCCGGCAAGATCGTCTTCCGCCAGGCGTTCGGAGCCCGCAAGCTCGACGGCGAACCGGGCCTCGACGGCGCGCCCGCGCCCGCCGAGCCCATGACCGAGGACACGATCTTCGATCTGGCATCGCTGACGAAGAGCCTCGCGACGGCGACTGCCGTTTTGCAACTCGTCGAGCAGGGCAAGGTAGCGATCGACGATCCCCTGCAGACCTATCTTCCCGAATTCAACCCGGGAGGCGATCCGCGTCGGGCTCAGGTGACGCTACGCATGCTGCTCACGCATACCTCGGGTCTGGCGGGAGATCTCAGCATGGACGGTCCGTGGGGACTGGAGAAGGCGGACAAAGCAGACGGCATCCGCCGGGCACTGAACGCGCGGGTGGAATTCGGTCCCGGTGAGCTCTTTCACTATTCGGACATCGGCTTCATTCTGCTCGGTGCGATGGTCGAGAAGATCACCGGCGAAACCGAAGACGTCTACGTCCAACGCAATGTCTTTGCGCCATTGGGTATGACAGACACCCGCTACCTGCCGACAGCCAAAGCGTGCGGCCCACACCACATCATCGGTACGTCAATCGCTTTCGATCCAACTATGCCCCGAGTCGACACCTGCCCTGCCGGTACCTGGAGTACCGATCTGCTGGCCCGAATCGCACCGACGGCGCGCGACGAAGACACTCCGGGCATCAACCCTAATATCGATCACCTATTGCGCGGCACCGTGCACGACCCGACCGCGCGCCGCATGGGCGGGGTGGCCGGCAGCGCCGGGGTGTTCTCCACGGTTCGCGATCTCGGCCTGTTCGCGCAAGGTCTGCTCGACCGGCTCGCGGGCCGGCCGAGTGCCTTCCCGCTGACACAGGCGAGCGTGGAATTGATGACCACACCCCAGCAGCCCGGGCATCACGCCGGCCAACTGGCCGCGGCGAATGGCGCGGTGCGGGAAGCGATCGCGACCACACCCAACCCGGCCGATCCCCTACTCGCTCCGAACTATCCGGCGATACCCGGACAAGACCTGCGCGGCTTCGGCTGGGATATCGACACTGCGCTGTCCCGACCGCGCGGCGTGATCTTTCCGATCGGAAGCTTCGGGCAGGGCGGGTTCACCGGCGTGACACTGTGGATCGACCCGGCGTCAAACACCTATGTGATCGTCCTGGCGAATGTGATCCATCAGCGCGGCGGACCACCGATCGTGACACTCAGCGGAGAAGTGGCCACCGAGACGGCCCGGGCGCTCAAGCTCTACGGAAACTGATGTTCGGCGTAGGCGTCGAGAATTCGTCGAAGCTCCAGCACTTCATCGGGATCGATGCTGATGGAGTTGAGTTCTTCAGCCATGGCCGGATTGATGTAGTCCATCGATGACGGCAGCATTGCTCGGGCTGAGGAATGAAAAGCCTTGGCGCCGGTGAACTTCGCCAACTCGAGGACGTTGGTGGACCTGACACCGGAGCCCGGCATGATCGTGATTCTGTCTCCGGCGGCGTCGACCAGCGTTCGCAGTATGTCCTTGCCCATGTCGACATTCGGTCGCAGACCACTGGTGAGGATCCGGGCGCAACCCAGCTCGATGATCTCTTCCAACGATCGCATCGGGTCCTTCACGCGGTCGAACGCCCGGTGAAACGTCACCTTCATCGGACCTGCCCGCCGGATCAACTCCGAGCATCGCTCGATATCGACGTGGCCGTCCTTCGAGAGCATTCCGATCACCACACCGTCGCAACCCAAGAGTCCGCACTGCTCTACATCGGCGAGCGTTGCCTGAAACTCCAGGTCGGTGAAAAGGAAGTCACCGCCACGCGGCCGGATGATCGGGCACAGTTCAAGGGTGGTGTTCCGCCTGGCCACCGCGATCATGCCGTAGGACGGGGTAGTGCCCCCTTCTTCTGGGTTGGCACACAATTCAATCCGGTTGGCACCGTTGGCCTGCGCTATCAGACATGACGCCAGATCGAAGCCGATGACTTCCAGTTCCATCCGGCCATTATCGGTCGTTCTCCGCGCAGCACGTCATCTTCCCAGTTGTGCCCGCCCGAACGGCCGTCGCCAATACGGCGACCGCATTGCCCACAACCGAGGCGGGATATCTAAGCTGCACCCATGCCCAGAATCACTGTCATCTTCTCGCTGCTCTACATCGCGCTCGGCCTCGGGGGTTTCTTCCTGACCGGCGCCGTGCACAAAACAGCCCTGATACCGGTCGTCATCGGCGCGATTCTGCTGGTGCTCGGCCTGCTGGGCGGCAAGGAGAATCTGCGCATGCACGTCATGCACGCGGCCCTGCTGATCGGCCTGCTGGCGCTGCTGGGCACCGCACGCTCGCTGCTGAAGCTGCCCGCGGCGTTCGACGGCACCGCGGCACGCCCGGGTGCCGTCTTCGCCCAGGCCGCGACCGCGATCCTCTCGCTGGTCTACCTCGGCGTCGGCGTGCGGTCCTTCATCGCCGCCCGCCGCGCCCGCGCCGCTTTGCCCCCGGCGTAACCAGCGGGGGCGCGCTCCGCTGATGTCCGCCACCGACCCGATCTGTCCACCGGACACCGCCTTCGCCTCAGCGGTGGAGAAGGTCCGCCTCGGCGAGCGGAGCATCGACGACTCCGTCGCTGAGCTGATCGGCCAGTTGACCGAGCATGAATTGCTCTGGCTTCTCGACGGCGACCTGACGATTCGGCGGGGCATGGCCGAAATGGCCGATCGGTACAACAGGGTGCCGTTCGAGGGCGGCCGCATCGACCGGCTCGGCATCCCCGGCATCCGGTTCACCGACGGCCCTCGTGGAGTGGCACTGGGCGCCTCGACCGCGTTCCCGGTCGCCATCGCCCGCGCCGCGACCTGGGACCCCGACCTCGAGCGCGCCGTCGCCGATGCCATCGGCGCCGAGGCGCGTGCGCAAGGCGCCAACATCTGGGCCGGAATCTGCATCAACCTCGCCTACGCACCGGGCTGGGGGCGGGCACAGGAGTCCTACGGAGAGGATCCGGTGCTGCTGGGCGCGATGGGGGCGGCGGCCATCGAGGGAGCCAACCCCTGGTTGCTCTCCTGCGTTAAGCATTTCGCGCTGAACTCCATGGAGGAAGCCAGGTTTCGGGTGGACGTCCGGGTCGCCGAAGACGTGCTGCGCGAGGT
>JBAXIR010000153.1:0-5977 GCA_037138275.1 Mycobacteriaceae bacterium
CGGGGGGCATTATGGAGGCGCCGTCTCGGGCGCCGGGGGGCATTATGGAGGCGCCGTCTCGGGCGCCGGGGGGCATTATGGAGGCGCCTCGCAGTCGCGCCGCGCCGCGGCCGCGAACCGAAAGGCACAGCACGGGACCGGCCGGCCGCGACGGTCCCGCACATTGGAAGGTCAGCGTTACGGGTGAGTGTCTCTGGGGTCGACGGCGGATCGGGCCGCAGCGACTCAGTTAGCGGGGACGAAACCCTTTCCGTCGTCGTCGCCGGTGGTGGAACCGCCGGTCATGTCGAACCCGCCATGGCCGTCGCCGACGCGCTGACGGCGTTGGACCCCACCGTGCGCATCACCGCGCTGGGCACCTCCCGCGGTTTGGAGAACAGATTGGTTCCCGAGCGCGGTTACCCGTTGCGACTCGTCACCCCGGTGCCGCTACCCCGCACGCTAAATGGCGATCTGATCCGCCTGCCGTGGCGGATTCGCCTGTCGATCCAGCAGACTCGGGCCGTGCTCGACGACGTCGCGGCCGACGTGGTGGTCGGCTTCGGAGGTTACGTCGCCGTGCCCGCCTATCTTGCGGCCCGGCGCGGCGGGCGGCGTTCGCGGCCGGTGCCGATCGTGATCCACGAGGCCAATGCCCGCGCGGGTGTGGCCAATCGGCTCGGCGCGCGATTCGCCCATCGGGTGCTGGCGGCGGTGCCGGGGTCTGGCTTGAACCGGGCCGAGGTGGTGGGCATGCCCTTGCGCGCGTCCATCACCGGCTCCGACCGGATGGCCCTGCGCGCGCAGGCGCGGGCGCATTTCGGTTTCGCCGACGACGCCCGGGTGCTGCTGGTGTTCGGCGGCTCCCAAGGTGCGGTGTCGATCAACCGGGCGGTGTCAGCCGCCGCCGCCGACCTGGCCGCGGCCGGTGTCTCGGTGCTGCACGCCCATGGTCCGAAGAACACCCTGGACTTGCCCACGCCGGGTGCGGGTGACCCGCCCTATGTCGCGGTGGGATACCTCGACCGGATGGATCTCGCCTATGCCGCAGCCGATTTGGCCATCTGTCGGTCCGGCGCGATGACGGTCGCCGAGGTATCCGCGGTGGGCCTTCCCGCGGTCTACGTTCCGCTGCCGATCGGCAACGGCGAGCAGCGTCTCAACGCCCTGCCGGTGGTCGATGCCGGCGGCGGTGTGCTGATCGCCGATGCCGACCTGACACCGGGCTACGTCGGCACCGAGGTGGTGCGACTGATCACCGATGCTGACCGCCTCGCCGGGATGACGTCGTCGGCCGCCGGCGTGGGCCACCGCGATGCCGCGCGCCGGGTCGCCGAGATCGTCCTGGATGTGGCTCGGGCCGGACGGACGGCGGCCCGATGAACCCCGATCAGGCGCTGCCGCCGGAACTGCAGCGGGTACACATGGTGGGCATCGGCGGAGCGGGGATGTCCGGAATCGCCCGCATCCTGCTCGACCGCGGCGGCATGGTCTCGGGTTCGGACGCCAAGGAATCACGCGGGGTGGCAGCACTGCGGGCCAGGGGCGCGGTGATCAGCATCGGCCATGATGCGGCCAATCTCGACCTGTTGCCGGGCGGGGCGACCGCGGTCATCACCACCCATGCCGCGATCCCCAAGACCAATCCCGAACTGGTAGAGGCCCGCCGCCGCGCGGTTCCGGTGATCCTGCGGCCGGCGGTGCTTGCCACGCTGATGGCGGGCTACCGCACGGTGCTGGTGACCGGAACCCACGGCAAGACCACCACCACCTCGATGCTCATCGTTGCGCTGCAACACAGCGGTTTCGATCCCTCGTTCGCCGTCGGCGGTGACCTGGGCGAGGCCGGAACCAACGCCCACCACGGCAGTGGCGAGGTGTTCGTTGCCGAGGCCGATGAGAGCGACGGTTCGCTATTGGAATACACCCCGGACGTCGCCGTGGTGACCAATATCGAAGCTGATCACCTCGACTTCTTCGGTAGTCCGCAGGCCTACACCGCGGTGTTCGACGCCTTCGTCGATCGGCTCCGGCCCGGGGGAGCGTTGGTGGTGTGCGCCGACGATCCGGGTGCGGTCGCGCTTGCCGAACGCGTTGCGGCCCTGGGGATCCGGGTGCTGCGCTACGGCAGCGATCCGTCCGACGACCTGGCCGGAACCCTGGTGGGTTGGGAACAGCACGGCACCGGCGCGGTGGCGCACATCCTGCTGGCGGGCGAGACCCAACCGCGGACCATGCGGCTTGCGGTTCCCGGTCGGCACATGGCTCTGAACGCGCTGGCGGCGGTCCTGGGAGCCGCCGAGGCCGGCGCACCCGTCGTCGATGTGCTCGACGGCCTGGCCGGATTCGAGGGCGTGCGCCGCCGATTCGAACTGGTGGGTACCGCCGACGGGGTACGGGTCTTTGATGACTACGCGCATCATCCGACCGAGGTTCGGGCCGCGCTGACGGCAATGCGCACCATCGTAGAGCAGGATTCCGCCGGTCGGCCGACAACAACCGGAGCCCGAAGTATCGTCGTCTTCCAGCCCCACTTGTATTCGCGGACAAAGGCTTTCGCCCGGGAGTTCGGTGTGGCCCTCGACGCCGCGGACGAGGTTTTCGTGCTCGATGTCTATGGTGCCCGCGAGCAACCTCTCGCCGGGATCAGTGGCGGCACGGTTGCTGAGCACGTCGGCGTCCCGGTGCACTACGTGCCGGATCTGTCCACCGTCGCCGAACAGGTGGCGGCGGCGGTCAGACCGGGTGATGTGGTGGTCACGATGGGTGCCGGTGACGTGACACTGCTCGGCCCGGAGATCATCTCGGCATTGCGTGCCAGGACCGAGTCGCGGAGGCTCCCGTGAGCGAACCACCGCTGGATCGCGAAAGTGCCAGTGCCGCTGGACAAGAAGAAGATTCCGGGCTGCCGGCCGAGGAGTCGCCATTCGATGAGCCGGCGCTCGAGGAAGCCGCCGACGACGAAGCGCCCGACGAGACCGCTGCCGAAGCGGAGGACGCGCCGGGAGATGACAGCGAGGCCGAGGACAGCGAGAGTCCCCGTCGGCGGGAGCGCCGGGAGCGCGCCGAGCGCCGCGCGGCCCAGCAGCGCGCCACCGCGATTGAGGAAGCGCGCCGCGACGCCAGGCGCCGGGCCCGCGGTCAACTCGTCGAGGAACCGAAGCGGCTGTCGACACGCAACGTCAAGGGTTTGCGGCTGATCATCTGGTCGGTAGTTCTCGGCGTTGTCAGCGTCGCGCTGGCCCTGGTGCTGTACTTCACGCCGGCGATGTCCGCACGTTCTGTGGTGGTGACCGGGGTCGGTGCGGTAACGCAGGAGGAAGTGCTCGGGGTCGCGGCCGTGCGTCTGGGCACACCACTGCTGCAGATCGACACCGGCGAGGTGGCCGATCGGGTGGCCGGCATCCGCCGGGTGGCCAGCGCCCGGGTGCAGCGTGAATATCCCTCGACGCTGCGGATCGCGATCGTCGAGCGAATTCCAGTCGTGGTCAAGGACTTTCCGGACGGACCTCACCTCTATGACCGCGACGGCGTGGACTTCGCGACCGCGCCGCCGCCGCCTGGGTTGCCCTATATCGACGTCGACAGCCCGGGTCCATCCGATCCGCCGACCAAGGCCGCACTCGAGGTGATGACGGCACTGCGACCCGAGGTGGTGGCGCAGGTGAGTCGGGTCGCCGCACCCTCGGTGTCGTCGATCACCCTGACCCTGACCGACGGCCGGACCGTGGTGTGGGGGACCACCGACCGCACCGGCGAGAAGGCGGAGAAACTGGCCGCCCTGCTGACCCAGCCCGGCCGGGTCTATGACGTGTCGAGTCCCGATCTGCCGACGGTGAAGTAACCCGGACGCTGAAAGTTTGCGAACGACACGCGGGCGCGCCTCCCCAATCCCACGCCCGCCGGTCCTACCGTTCTGGGTACGCGACAACTTGACATAACTCTAAGCCTCTGGTTGAGGTTGAGGGTTTGCCACCAGAGTCGTCCCAGCCCGAGTCCGACCACGGAGGAAGACCACGCCGATGACCCCACCGCATAACTACCTCGCCGTTATCAAGGTCGTTGGGATCGGCGGTGGCGGCGTCAACGCCGTCAACCGGATGATCGAACAGGGACTCAAGGGAGTCGAGTTCATCGCCATCAATACCGACGCCCAGGCGCTGTTGATGAGCGATGCCGACGTCAAACTCGATGTCGGCCGGGACTCCACCCGCGGCCTCGGTGCCGGCGCGGACCCCGATGTCGGCCGCAAAGCCGCCGAGGACGCCAAGGATGAGATCGAGGAACTCCTGCGCGGGGCGGACATGGTGTTCGTGACCGCCGGCGAGGGTGGCGGCACCGGCACCGGAGGCGCGCCGGTCGTGGCCAATGTCGCCCGGAAGATGGGCGCCCTGACCGTCGGCGTGGTGACGCGTCCGTTCTCCTTCGAGGGCAAGCGCCGATCTAATCAGGCCGAGACCGGAATCGCCGCACTCCGGGAGAGTTGCGACACCCTCATCGTGATCCCTAACGACCGCCTTCTGCAGATGGGCGACGCCGGCGTCTCGCTGATGGATGCCTTCCGCAGTGCCGACGAGGTCCTGCTCAACGGTGTCCAGGGCATCACCGACCTGATCACCACCCCGGGCCTGATCAACGTCGACTTCGCCGACGTCAAGGGCATCATGAGTGGGGCGGGCACCGCTCTGATGGGTATCGGCGCGGCCAGGGGAGACGGTCGCGCGCTCAAGGCCGCCGAGATCGCCATCAACTCCCCACTGCTCGAGGCGTCGATGGAAGGCGCCCAGGGCGTGCTGATGTCGATCGCCGGCGGCAGCGACCTCGGACTGTTCGAGATCAACGAGGCCGCCTCGCTGGTACAGGACGCCGCCCATCCGGAGGCCAACATCATCTTCGGCACGGTCATCGACGACTCCCTCGGCGACGAGGTGCGCGTGACGGTGATCGCCGCCGGTTTCGATGCCAACGGCGCCAACCGCAAGCCGATCATCATCGGCAATGGCGCGACCACGCCCGCCGACTCGGCGACCGTGATCACGACGCACACCATCGCGCCGGCGACAGCGGGCCAACTGGGTGCGCCGTTGTTTGACTCGCTTGCGACGCGGGAGCCGGTGGGTGTGCCGGTGTACACCAACGGCTCATCGGCGTACGGCGACGATGACGATGACGTCGACGTGCCGCCCTTCATGCGGCACTGATCATCCACCCCGCAAGGCCGGTGCTGTGACCGTCCGTATCCGTCGCGTCACCACCACTCGTGCGGGCGGGGCATCACTGCCGCCGTTCGACACCTTCAATCTCGGTGACCACGTCGGCGACGACCCGGCGGCGGTGGCGGCCAATCGCGACCGGCTGGCCGCCGCGATCGGACTGCCGACCGAGAGGCTGGTGTGGATGAATCAGGTGCACGGTGATCACGTCGAGTTCGTCGACGGACCCCGCACGGGCGCCTTCGACGCCACCGACGCTCTGGTCACCACGACGCCGCGACTGGCACTTGCCGTGGTGACCGCGGATTGTGTGCCCGTGCTGATGTCGGACGCTGATGCCGGCGTGATTGGCGCGGCGCACGCCGGACGAGTGGGGGCAGCCAATGGCGTCGTGCTGCGGACGCTGGAGGCGATGCTGGCCGCAGGCGCGCGGGCAGCGAACATCTCGGTACTGCTGGGCCCCGCAGTCAGCGGACCCCATTACGAAGTGCCCGAACAGATGGCGGCCGACGTCGAAGCCAGGCTGCCGGGCAGTCGCACCAGCACAGCGGCCGGCACGCCGGCGCTGGACCTGCGGGCCGGCATCGCGCGGCAGTTGATCGACGCCGGCGTGACCGCGATCGACATCGACCCGCGCTGCACCGTCGCCGACCGAGCCCTGTTCTCGCACCGTCGGGACGCTCCGACCGGACGGCTGGCGTCCCTGGTGTGGATGGACCGGGTGGATGACATGACCGGGCGGATGACGTGACATGAACAGCACCGACGGCCGGGTTGCGGAATTG
>JBAXIR010000154.1:0-5905 GCA_037138275.1 Mycobacteriaceae bacterium
AGGAAACTGGATCAGCGAGAGGGGCTGGTTTCGGGCCGCAGTGTCAAAATTGGTGACGCCGGCCGGTTGCCGGCGTTTGCGAGCGCGCCTGGGCGCGCGGTTGGTGGCCTTTGGGCGCTGCGCCGAGGGGGACGGTCGACGGGCGCTCAGGCGGGCGTTTCCGGTCGCCAGTGAATCCGAAGCAACCCTGACGTCTGATCCGCCCAGTTCAATTTTTTGCCGATAAGCCACATTATGTCAAGTTAAAGATCCAATGGTCAGGGAATGAATCGGAGCTTCCGCAGTACCCTGCCCCCTCATGGCCGGACTGACACGCCACGTTTCGCCGCCTCCGCTGCCAGGTGCGTATCGAAGGTTGCGAGACTTGCCCTGTGGCGCAGTGCGACGTCCAGAACGCAACAGTCCGGTAGCTTCAGTCCGCTGCCGGCGCGGAGTTCGGCAAGCCGCAGCGATTCGTCCTCGTCGGATGGCGCGACCGTAATGCCGGCGGCCCGAAGGTCGTCACGCATCGATGCCCCCTGTCCGATGCGGACCCCGCCGATCAGAACCTCGGCGAGAGTAATCGTGTGAACCAGGATCCGCCCGGGCTCTCCGGACAGCAGAATCTCGGTAGCCGATCGATGATGCGGATCTGCGGGATTCAAATGCGCAATAAGGACGCTTGCATCCATGGCTATCACGCGGGCCAGTCCGCCCTCACATTAGCCAGATAGTCAGGATCGAAGGCGTCCGCGTAACGGCCTGCGCAGGCCAGCACGGCGGACTGGTGTGACGACTCATCGACATGCTCATCGTCGGCAAGGACATCACCTGCTACCTCCACCAGCAGTACCAGCAGTCTCGAACGCGGCTCCCCGGGCCACCGCTTGGCAGCCCGGTCCAATGCACGGGCGACTTCGGGCGTCTCGGTCACCTGATAGCGGGGACGCGATGTCGGCATGACGAAAGTGTATCACCGACAGATCGGTGGTACACCGGCGTGTTGGGGCGGCAACCGCACGCGCTGCCCGGGGTCGGCTTGTAGCGTGGCCAACCGTGAACTCATCTCGCGTGTCCTCGCCCGTCGCCCTGGCCGCCTGTGCCGCGTCGCTCACCATGCTGATGGTCGGCTGTGGGTCGAAGACCGACTCGTCATCGGCAAGCTCCGTCGACAAAGTGTCATCGACGATCAGCACACCGGCAGCCCCGGCCAGCCCCTGCCCCGTCGCGCTTCCGGTCAGCGGCGGCACACCCGAATGGGCTCTGACTGGCGCCACCGGGAGCGTCGCGGTCACCGGGTCGACCGCAACCGCCGCTCCGCTGGTCGAGGTTGAGGCGCCATTTAGCGTGACGCAGACCCAGGTGCAGACGCTGCAGGCCGGCTCCGGCCCCGTCGTGGCACCTACGGCCACGGTGTCGGTCTGCTACATGGGCGTCAACGGGCGCGACGGTTCGGTGTTCGACAGCAGCTACGAACGGGGTGCCCCGGTCGAATTCCCACTCACCGGTGTGGTGCCGGGCTTCCAGAAGGCCATTGCGGGCCAGAAGGTCGGATCAACGGTTGCCGTCGCGATGGTCTCCGCCGACGGCTACCCCGACGGTCAGCCCGCAGCCGGAATCGAACCCGGTGACTCGCTCATCTTCGCGATCAAGATTCTCGGTGTCACGGGCTGAGCCGAGCCCCGTCAGAGGTTGAGGACCAGACGCAGCGCAGCATCGACGCGATGCAGTTCTTCGCGGCTGAGGTATCCCACACTCGCCCCGAGGCGTTCGGGATCCACCGCTGCTGTCTGTTCGGCGAGGACTCGGGTGGTCTGGCCGGCTATGTCGATTTCGGGTCGGAAGCTGGCTGGGCGTGCAGATGTTGAGGTCGGTGCCACGAGCCATGTCGACAACGGCAACTGGTCGGACTGGACCACTACCGCATAGCGCGAACCGGATTGTTCGTGGCCACTGCTGCGCCGCGGAGCGTTGAGCTGGTAGATCTCACCACGCACGCAATGTCTCCATATCGCGCAGCACCTGCGTCGCCTCGACTCGGTCGGACTCGTCCGCGGCAATCTCCTCCGCTTCGGCTCGGACGGCCGCGACCGCCTTCTGGCGCGCTGCGTCAATGAGCGCTGCCCTGACGGCGGCCGAGACTGGCGTTCCGTCCCGGGTAAGAACGGCCAATGCTCGTGTGGTGTCCTCATCGGGCCTAAACGTGATTGTGTCAGCCATGCATAGGATCGTACTACATTTTGTAAGACAACCACATGCGTCGTGTCGGCAATGCGCCGGATGAATAGTGTTGCGCCATGAGCCTTGTCACCTATGAACTGCGCGATCACATCGCCACCATCACGCTTAACCGGCCTGAATCGCGCAACGCGATCAATGGCGCACTCCGCGAGGATTTGAATGCGGCCTGGGACCGGTTTCGTGATGACGAGGACGCCTGGGTCGGTATCCTGACCGCCAACGGCGACGTCTACTGCGCCGGCGCCGACCTGAAAGACGGCGCGGGTTCGGTCGGTACGTTCGCCGGCACGTTCTGGGAGAAGCCCACCATCAACTCCTTCGAGAGCGGGATGGAGTTGTTCAAGCCGACCATTGCCGCCGTGCACGGACCGTGCATCGGCTACGGGCTGACTGGAGTGCTGTTCTGCGACTTCGTGATCGCCAGCACCGAGGCCACCTTCTGTTTCCCGGAGGTGTCGATCGGGATCCCCACCATCGTCGGCGCCATCCGACTCCCCCGGCGCATCGGCTGGGCCAACGCGATGGAACTACTGCTCACCGGAAAACCCATCGACGCGCAGCGCGCCAAAGAGACCGGGCTGGTGTGGAAGTTGGTCGCGCCTGACGAGTTGCAGCAACAGGCCCTCGCATGGGCGCGGGTCCTCACCGAGGCAGCGCCGCTGGCTCAGCGAGCGACCAAAGAGGTGGCGTGGCGTACCGCCGATATGGGCTGGATCGAGTCGGTTCGCTTCGGCGAGGTCATGCGCAAGATCGTCGGCGCGACCGATGACGTCGCCGAGGGCATGGCGGCCCGGCGGGACAAGCGCAAACCGGACTGGCGCGCCCACTGAGGGCTTGCCTAGCGCGTGCGCAATCGGATGATGGGCAGTTCGCGGTCAGTCTTCTCCTGATACTGGGCAAAACGCTGCGACGAGCCTGAGATCTTCCGCCACTCAGCTTCCCGCTCTGCGCCGTGAAGTTGTTCAGCGACAACGGATTCGGTGCGTCCGGCGAAGTCGATGGAAACCTGATCGGGGTGGGCCGCGAGGTTGTAGTACCAGCTCGGGTTCTTCACCGCCCCGGCGAACGAGGCCACGATCAACCAGCCGCCGCCGTCGGCCGGGAAGTAGGCCAGTGGGGTCTTGCGTTCCAGGCCGCTCTTGCTGCCCACCGTCGTCAGCACCAGGGACGGCAGTTCACCGAATTTTCCGGTCTTGCGGATCCGGCCGGCAGAGAACTTGTTGAACAGTTTCAGGAACTGCTTGGCAATGCCCGATTGGGAAACGCCGCGGCTGCCACCGGGAGTGTTGAACGTCATCTGGTGCCTCCGTGTTGGTGCTGAGCGGGCCCTGTTATTTCGGCCGGGTCCCGACCTCCAGGGCGGCCAGTTCGGAGGTTCCCTCGAACAGCAGGCGCCCGGACTCGCGCACCGTGCAGTGCAGTCTGCCGCCGAGGTGTTCGAAGTCGGTGTCGATATTGCGACGCTGCGCCGGCAACGGGACCGGCAGCACGTGCGGCGGCAGATGACGGCCGTCCCCCACAAGTTCGATCTCGTAGCGTCGCGACTTTCCGCGAATGAGCCACTGGTTGTCGCCCACCTCGGAGCGCACCAGCACCGGCGGGGTCATCCGGATGACCTTTTTGCCCACCCGGACTACGATCCCGTTGACATCTCGGGCGATCGGCCCCAGCGACAGCAATCCCCCGGAAAATGCCACACAGACGTCGTCGCCGCCGAAGTCGTGCGCCTGTCCCCACCACCACCTCAGCGGGAAGCCCTTGCCCCAGTTGCGTTCGGCGTAGACCTTTGCGCCGTCGAACGTCCAACTCTGGTCACCGTATTCGACTGTGCCGCTGGCTCTTCCACCAAGACAGTAGGGATGCCAGTACTGGTTGAGAAATGGGATCGCCGAAAACACCCCGCCGCCGCCGAAGGCCTTGGGCCAGGCAAACCGATCGGTGATCTCCATGTTGAGTCGCAGGTCGCCGAGTTCGAATCGAACCCGGTCGGTGCTGACCGTGAAGTTGCCCGAGTCGTCACCGGCACTCACCGAGAACGGCGATTGCAGAGCCCGCGCATTGCCCAGCGCCCCGGACCGCACCACCAGGCCCGGATGCACCCCAACCGCTGCGGTGGACCAGTCCCCCGTCGGCTGCCGGTTGACGCTGCACAACGCGATCAAAGCCCGGCCCGCAGCCTCATCGGTGACCCGCCAGAACCAGCCCTCCATCTCGGTGCCATGCGACGGCAGGGGGTTTCCGTACGGAATGTCAGCACCGGTCCGGCGGTAGAGATCGGTCAGGCGGTTCAACATCTTTCCAACATATCCAATCGCTCATCGCCGGGCGCCTGCGGCCGGGCACCGAAGGTACTCGGCTCAGCATGGCGTGTGGGGCGGCTATCGTGAGCCGGTCTCGACGATCGCTGGAGGAGCATGCCGAGCTGGATTGCCGAACTGGTTCGCCTCGACGGCGGCGGTGGCTCATTTCGGACGTCGCTGGCTCTGGGCGCGGGCCCTCGCCTGTTCGGCGGGCTGATCGCCGCGCAGGCGCTGGCCGCAGCCGGGGCGACCGTCGACGCCGACCGGTTGCCGCAGTCGCTGCATGCCTATTTCATCAAGGGCGGCCAGGTCGGGGTGGATGTCGAGTACGTCGTAGAGGCCACCCGTGACGGACGCTCATTCAACACCCGCCGGGTCACGGCCAGCCAGGACGACGGTCCGATCTTCGAGATGCTGGCCTCGTTCCACTGCCCGGAGCAGACCGTCGACTGGCAGCGCCCCGCGACACCGCGACTGCTCCTTGAACACGCCACCACGGTCGTGACTCCCCCGGAACGTTGGGCTGATTACTTCGAGGCCCGGGTCGCGGCCGGTGCGGACACCACATGGCCGCAGCAGCCGTTCTGGTTCCGATCCCGCGAAGCGATCGAGGACGATCCGATTCTGCGGGCGTGCGCGTTGACCTTCGTCTCGGATCTCGGCATGGTCTCCACCGCGCGACCGCCGGGTCAACACGAGCCCGGCCCGGGTGGGGCGGCCAGCCTCGACCACGCGCTATGGCTGCACCGCCCGATCGACCCGAACCAGTGGCACTGCTACGACGCCCTGGCGATCAGCCACAGCGATGCGCGCGGCCTGGCATTCGGATCCATCCACGACAGCCTGGGCACGCTGGTGGCCAGCGTTGCCCAGGAGTCGCTGTGGCGGTGTTGAATCGTCCGGGCCGAGTGGTAGTGGCCGAGTGAGCCTCGCTATGAGGCGATGATCCGGACCAGATATGGCGCCATATCGGTGGTGCGCACGGGTGAGACGACGACACCCGCATCAGTGACTTCCAGCATCTGGCTATTACCCAGGAACAACGTCACTGTTGTGGTGCCGTCCGGGCCGTAGAAGATCAGATCGGCGGGCAGTGCCTGATCGGGGGTTACTTTCTGTCCGACGTTGTACATCGCGCCCGACGAACGCGGGAGTTTCGCATTCACGCCGGCGAAAACATACGACATCAGGCCCGAGGAGTCGAAGCCCACAGTGCTAGCGCCGGGGCCGTTACCCAGACTGGGCCCGTTGATATCGCCGCCTCCCCACGAGTAAGGCACGCCGCTTTGGGCGAGCCCTCGGGTGATCACCAGGTTAACGGCCTGGTCCCGCGACACCGGGGCCGCGGAGGCCTCGACCGATACCAGGGCAGGCGCAAGGATCAG
>JBAXIR010000155.1:0-5836 GCA_037138275.1 Mycobacteriaceae bacterium
TTAACTCTCAGCCCAGAATCGCCCGAGCCGCCTCGCGAGCCTCGGCCGGTCCGGCTGCCGCCAGCACCGCCTCGGCCGCGTCCCGGCACTGCTGCAGTGTCACCGTGGCGAGTTTCGCGCCCACCGGGGTCACCGCCGAGGCGGCCGCCGACAGCGAACTCACGCCCAGCCCGGTCAGCACACAGGCCAGAAGCGGATCAGCGGCGGCCTCGCCGCAGACACCGACGGGCTTGCCTGCGGCGACACCGGCCCGCGCGGTCTGCGCGACGAGAGCGACCACAGCCGGCTGCCAGGGGTCGGTCAGGGTGGCCAGATCCGACGACATCCGGTCGGCCGCCATCGTGTACTGCGCGAGGTCGTTGGTGCCGATGGAGAGGAACTCGACGTGCTCGAGAAGTTTGTCGGCCAGCAGTGCCGCGGCCGGGATCTCGATCATCACGCCGGGATACAGCCCGCGATCGCGGGCCAGACTGGCGAACTGCTTGGCCTCGGCGGCGGTGGCGATCATCGGCGCCATCACCCACGGCGCATTCCCGGTGCTGGCGGACGCGGCCGCGATCGCGTCGAGTTGGCGAGCCACCAGGTCGGCATTGCCGCCGACGATCCGGAATCCGCGGACGCCCAGTGCCGGGTTCTCCTCCTGCGGCGTGGTGACGAACTTCAGTGGCTTATCGGATCCGGCATCGAGGGTGCGGATCACCACCTTGTGGCCGGCGAACGCCTCGAGAACCTCCGCGTAGATCGTCGCCTGCTCGTCGACGCTGGGCTCGGAATCCCTTTCCAGGAAACACAATTCGGTGCGGAACAGTCCGACACCCTCGACCGGGGCCTGACGCGCGGCGCGGGCTGCCGTGCCGTCGGCGACATTGGCCAGGAGCGTCACGGAGTGGCCGTCCGCCGTCGCACCCGGGCCTGTCCAGCCGGCCATGGACGCAGCCGCAACATCGGATGCCGCGACCGCTGCGGCGGCCTCCGCCCGATCGGGATCAAGCATCACGGTTCCGCGGTTGCCGTCGAGCAGCACCATGGTGCCGATGGGCACATCGTCGAGGCCGTTGACGGCGACCACACAGGGAATGCCCAACTGGCGGGCGATGATCGCGGTATGACTGGTCGGGCCGCCCAGCGTGGTGGCCAGTCCGACGACGCGATGCGGATCAAGGCCCGCGGTGTCGGCCGGGGCGAGATCCTCGGCGCACAGGATGGACGGCTCGGCAGGAATCGGCACACCAGGTTCGGGTAGGCCCGCGAGTTCGGCGATGACGCGATCGCGGATGTCTTTGAGGTCGGTCACCCGTTCGGCCATCAGGCCGCCCATTTTGGTGAACATCTCGATGAACTGGGTGGCCGCCTCGGCGGTCGCACGTACGGCGGTCTTGCCCGCCTTGATCGCGTTCTCGGCCGATCCCAACCAGGCGCGGTCCTGGGCCAACTGCGCGGTGGCGCCGAGCACCTCCGACGCCGCGCCCGTCGCCGCCGCGGCACGGTCGCGCAGGCGTTGCGCCACCGAGGAGGCGGCGTTGGCGAACCGGGCCGCCTCGGCGGGCCGGTCGGGTTCGGCCAGGACACCGCCCGGGTCGAGTTGGTCGATCCCGGGTAGACGGTTGGCCCTGATCACGGGCGCGAAGCGGACTCCCGGAACCACAGGAACGCCCTGCAGCACCGTCGTATTCGGCGAGGTCATGATGAGGATTACAGCAAATCGTTGACATTCCCACACGGACGGCGGTAAAACAACACATATCCACACAAATTAGGTGTAATCCCACACCCGGCCCCACACGCTCGGAGATCGATGTATCCGGAGGAACGCCAGCAGGCCATCGCCGAGCAGGTGTTGGCGCGCGGCCGCGCTTCGGTGGCCGATCTCGCGCAGACCTACGACGTCACCACCGAGACCGTGCGACGGGATCTCGCCGTCTTGGACCGCGCCGGTGTGCTGCGCCGGGTGCACGGCGGCGCCGTGCCGGTCCGTGCCCTGCACCTGGTCGAACCATCCGTCGACGAGCGTGAATCCACCCGCGCCGAGTGCAAATATGCGATCGCGGCGGCGGCCGCCGACTTCTTCCCGCGGTCCGGGGCGTCGGTCCTGTTCGACGCGGGAACCACCACGGCCCGGGTGGCGGCACTGCTGCCGGCCGATCGCGAACTATTGGTGGTGACCAACTCGGTACCGATCGCCGCACGCCTGGCCGGCCTGGGATCGGTCTCGCTGCAACTGCTCGGCGGCCGCGTGCGGGGGCTGACCCAGGCCACAGTCGGCGACCATGCCGTTGAAACACTGAGGACGTTGCGCGTCGACGTCGCCTTCATCGGTACCAATGGCATCAGCCTGCGGCACGGCCTCTCCACACCCGACCCGGATGAGGCGGCTGTCAAACGCGCCATGGTGGGTTGCGCCAATTTCGTTGTGGTCGTGGCTGATTCGTCGAAGATCGGGCGTGAAGAATTCGTCTGCTTCGCACCGATCGAGTACGTCGATGTCCTCGTGACCGACTCCGAGATCACACCCGCCGACCGTGCTCGTTTCGTTGATCAGGGCCTGGACGTCGTTGTCGCACAGGGGGCGGCGTGATCGTCACCGTCACGCCCAATCCGAGTATCGACCGCACCGTCACGTTGCCGGGCGAACTGGTCCGCGGTGCCGTGCACCGGGTCGGTTCGGTGTCGTCGGAACCAGGCGGCAAAGGTGTGAACGTCGCCCGCGCACTGACCCTGGCCGGGCTAGACGTGGTCGCGGTGCTGCCGGCCGGCGAGCACGATCCGATCCTGGCCGAATTGCGTGCGATCAATGTGAAATTCCACGCGGTGCCGGTCGCGGGTGCGGTGCGCACCAACCTCGCGATCACCGAAAACGACGGCACCACAACGAAAATCAACGAGCCGGGCGCCACCATCGCTGCGGCCGACATTGCGGGTTTGGCGCGAGCAGTCATCGATCGCGCCTCATCGGCACGGTGGGTGGTGTTATCCGGATCGATTCCGCCGGGTATGTCGCAGAGCTGGTATGCCGACATGGTGGCGGCCCTACGGCCGCTGGGCTGCAAGGTCGCCGTCGACACCTCGGACGGGCCACTGGCCGCACTGGCCGCCGATCTCGAGCGTGCCGCCCCGGATCTGATCAAACCCAACTCCGAGGAACTCGCCGGACTCGCCGGCGTGACGGCGGAGTCGCTGGAGAACGCACTGGCGCGCGGGGACGCAGAACCGGTGGTGACCGCGGCACGGCACCTGATCGATCGGGGCGTCGGCGCGGTACTGGCGACGCTGGGTGCCGCCGGAGCGGTTCTGGTCGACGCCGACGGGGCCTGGCTCGCGACCCCGCCGCCGATCAGTCCGCGCAGCACCGTCGGCGCCGGCGACTCGTCGCTCGCCGGTTATGTGCGTGCCGATGTCGAAGGCGCTGTCGCGCCGCAAAGACTGCGTATGGCGGTCGCCTACGGCAGCGGTGCTGCGGCGCTGCCCGGTTCGGCGCTGCCGTCGCCGGCTCAACTCAATCTCGATGGCGTGACAGTCACAGCCGTCAACCCCAACCCGAAGGTGCGCTCATGACAAACCCCACCATCATCAGTCCCGAACTGGTGCTGCTCGACGTCGATGCGGGCTCGGACAAGGAGTCGGTGATCGGACGACTGGTGGACCTGCTCGCCGCCGACGGCCGGACCGGCGATGCCCGCGGGTTGGCGCGTGCCGCCCTGGACCGCGAGTCGCAATCGGCGACCGGACTGCCGGGCGGTATTGCCATCCCGCACTGCCGGTCGGCGTCGGTCCGACAACCCTCAATCGGATTCGCCCGACTGCGCCCGGCCGTGGACTTCGGCGCGCCTGACGGTCCGGCCGATCTGGTGTTCCTGATCGCCGCGCCCGAAGGTGCGGGATCGGAGCACATGGCGCTGCTATCTGGTC
This sequence comes from Mycobacteriaceae bacterium, assembly GCA_037138275.1. Lineage (GTDB taxonomy): Bacteria > Actinomycetota > Actinomycetes > Mycobacteriales > Mycobacteriaceae > Mycobacterium. The sequence continues at coordinate 3,907 of JBAXIR010000155.1, forward strand.
TGGCGCGGGCGCTGGTCCGACCGGAGTTCGTTGCCTCCCTGCGTGCCGCGACCACCGACGATGAGATCGTCGCACTCGTCGACGGCGTGGTCGGCTCCCCAGGAGTCCCAGTTGCGGCGGCAGCCGTTGCACCACAGGGCAAGTCGATCATCGCCATCACCGCGTGCCCTACCGGGATCGCACACACCTACATGGCCGCCGACGCCCTCAAACTCGCCGCGCAGCGCGCCGGCGTGCAATTGACAGTGGAGACCCAGGGTTCCTCGGGTAGCACCCCGGTGAGCGCCGCGACGATCGCCGCGGCCGATGCCGTTATCTTCGCCACCGATGTGGGGGTCAAGGACCGGCAGCGTTTCGCCGGTAAGCCGCTGATCGCATCCGGCGTCAAACGTGCCATCAACGAACCTGACGCGATGATTGCCGAAGCCATTGCGGCAGTGGATAATCCGAGCGCCGCGCGGGTGGAGGGCTCGGCACCGTCAGCCACGTCGATCGGAGCAGCGGCGTCAACTCTGGGTTGGGGAACCCGGCTGCGGCAGATCCTGTTGACCGGCGTCAGCTACATGATTCCGTTCGTCGCCGCCGGCGGTCTTCTGATCGCGCTGGGCTTTCTGCTGGCGGGTTACGACATTGCCAATACGCCGGAGGGCAAGACCCATTCGCTGGCGCACATCATCGCCACCGGAAACTCACTAACAAACCTGCCCAGCGGCGGGCTGGCCCAGTACCTCGGCGCGGTGCTGTTCACCCTCGGCGGACTCGCCTTCGGATTCCTGGTGCCCGCACTGGCCGGCTATATCGCTTTTGCGATTGCCGACCGGCCGGGTCTGGCACCGGGCTTCACTGCCGGCGCCGTCGCGGTATTCGTCGGCGCCGGATTCATCGGCGGCATCGTCGGCGGTCTGATCGCCGGCTTCGCCGCGCTGTGGATCAGCCGGGTCAAGGTGCCGCAGTGGGCGCGTGGGTTGATGCCGGTCGTGGTGATTCCGTTGTTCGCCTCACTCGTGGTGGGCCTGCTGATGTTCCTGGTACTCGGTCGTCCACTGGCCGCGATCACCTCGGGACTGACCAACTGGCTCAACGGGCTGAGTGGCGGATCGGTGATCCTGCTCGGAATCATCCTGGGACTGATGATGTGCTTCGACCTCGGCGGCCCGGTCAACAAGGCCGCCTATGCATTCGCGACCGCAGGGCTCAACATCGCCGAACCGGCCAGCTTGCGAATCATGGCCGCCGTCATGGCCGCCGGCATGGTGCCCCCGCTGGCCATGGCGCTGGCCACCACGCTGCGGCCCGGACTCTTCAGCGGACCCGAACGGGAGAACGGCAGGGCGGCCTGGCTGCTGGGTGCGTCGTTCATCTCCGAGGGTGCGATTCCGTTCGCGGCGGCCGACCCGTTCCGGGTGATCCCGTCGATGATGGCCGGCGGCGCGGTGACCGGCGCGCTGATCATGGCGATGGACGTCACCCTGAAGGCGCCGCACGGCGGAATCTTCGTCTTCTTCGCAATCGGCAAGCTGTTGTGGTTCCTCGTGGCCCTTGCCGCAGGTACCGTCATTGGTGCTCTGGCCGTGATTGCTGCCAAGCAGTTTGTGAACCCGAAAGCCGAAGCGGAAGCGAACGTCGCCTTCGCTTCTGTCTGAGACGCAGAGGAGCTTGCGATGCCCAGCAAAACCGTGACGGTTGGTTCGGCTGTCGGACTACATGCCCGGCCCGCCGCCGTCATCTCCGAGGCGGTGGTCAACGCCGGTGTTCCGGTGACCCTCGCACTCGACGGCGGTGACCCTGTCGACGCCGGTTCGGCACTGATGATCATGACCCTGGGCGCCGTCAACGGCTCGCAGGTCACGGTCACCGGCGACGATGAGGCCGTGGTTGCGGCCATCGCCGAACTTGTGGAGCAAGACCTCGACGCCTAAGCGGGGCACCG
>JBAXIR010000156.1:0-5807 GCA_037138275.1 Mycobacteriaceae bacterium
AGCTTGCCGCCCGCGGATCGGCTGGAGATCGTCGAGGCGCCGGCGGAGTCGTCCGACAACACCGCCTGGGCACTGCGCGGGGTCACCAGCAATATCCGCTACAGCACGCGCTCCGAGTTGGACGTCCTCGCCAACCGTCAGCCGGGCCTCGGCCGTCCGCAGAGCACCCGCGGGGCGTTGATTCCCATTCGCAAGGCCGACTCCTGGTGGACACTGGCCCAGGACGAGCGACGGGCATTGTTGGCCGAGAGCCACATCACGATCGGCCTCAATTACCTGCCTGCGGTGGCTCGCCGCCTGCACCACAGCCGTGACCTCGGCGAGCCTTTCGACTTCCTCACCTGGTTTGAATACGCGCCGAAGGACAGCGGGCAGTTCGAGGATCTTGTCGGCCGCCTGCGCAGCACCGCGGAGTGGAGCCACGTGGACCGGGAAGTGGATATTCGACTCTCGCTCGGCGATCAGGCGTGAGCCTCATGCCCGACGCCGAAGCTCAGCCGCCCCCTCAGGACCTGTCGTCCGAACACGTCATCGAAGAGTTGTCCCGCTACGGGATTCACCGCATCCGGGACACCTCGATACCGCAGATCCTGGTGCTCTCGGCGATGGGCGGCGGCTTCATCACCATGGGTGCGCTGTTCTCGGTGCTGCTGTCTGAGCAGGTGCAGGCACTGGGCCCGCGGTATCTGTTGCAGGGGTTCGGGTTCTCGGCCGGGTTCTTCTTCGTGATCCTGTCCGGCTCGATCTTGTTCACTGAAGCCAACGTGGTGTTGCCGTCCACTCTGTTGCAGCAACACCCGAAGCCACTGCTGGGCCGGCTGGTCGTGTTCTGGGTGCTGGCATTGGTGGGGAACTTCGTCGGCGCCGTCGTGACCAGTTGGCTGATCTCTCGGGCGCAGGTCTATCCGCCGGAGATGCAGGAGACGCTGGAGGCTTTCGTCGCGAAGAAGATGCACTACCACTCCGTCGGCACGGCCACCGCCTGGTTTCAGGCGATGCTGTCCGGAGTGCTGGCGAACTGGATCATCGGCATGGCGGCATTCTTCGCCACCATGGGTCGCACGATCATCGGCAAGTACATTCCGGTGCTGCTCGCGGTCACCCTATTTTGTGCGGCGAATTTCCAGCACAGCGTGGCCAACATGGCCTACTTCGGTCTGATCACCGCCGAAGGCAAGGGCCCCGGCTGGTGGGTTGCGTTGACCTGGAGCATCATTCCGGCGGGCATCGGCAACATGATCGGTGGCGCGTTCCTGGTGGCGCTGCCGTTCTCGTTCGCGTTCCGGGCCGTGCATCGTGGCGCGGCCGAGCACCGGAACCACCGCATCACCTAGTACGCGGATACCATTTGCGGCGTTTCAACGTCTGCGCGCCAGCGTCGTCGTCACCAGATCGGTGAAGGCCGCGTGCGGCAGGGGTGACGGCACGTCCAGGTCGGCGGCGGTATACCAGGACCGCGGTGCTTCGGGGTGCGGTCCGGTGACACCCACCGCGCCCCGCCCGAAGCCGAAAACCCCGGCCGCTACAGGGCCATTGGAGTAGCGGGCCAGGATGGTGTCGTTCGTTCCCGCGTCGACGGTGAAGGCCGGGCCACCCTGGAAGTAGACGGTCTCGGGTGCGCCGCGCCAGTCGAGGGTGACGAGGGTGTCGGCGTTGTTCGTCACGGTTGCCCCTGGTGTCGCGCTGTATTCCATACTGTCGCCTGGGAGCAGATCGAACCCCGGATCGCGGCCGGCCAGAAAACCGCCCATGCAGCAGCCCAGGTATGCGCCGCCGTCGTGAATCCATCTTCTCAGTGATGACGCGATGGGGGAGACGGCATTCCATGCGGCATCGAGATCGTCGGCACCCCCGGGTTGGACGTAGAGCGCTGCGGTGGACAGCACGGCGGCGCTGAGTTGGTCGGGCTCGGCCGGACCGACGAAGCGAACATCCATCGCGCGTTCGTCCGCGCTCAGCAATTCGGCCACCGCTTCGGGAGCCCCGGGTGTGCTGGCCGGCCCCCGGTAGATCAGCGCGAGCGGGCGATCGGGATCGGCATTGCGCGGCGTGGACGGGCTCGAACACCCGGCCGCAGCCAGGCCCGCGGCGGCGGCAATCAGGAAGTGTCGGCGATCGAGTGTCACGTCAAATTACTTCGCCGAAGCCGAAGGCGAGGAGGTGATATCGCGCCGAATCGATCTCGCGTTCCGCCAGCGATCGGGCCCTGAGTTTGGGGGCCGTGGTGTGCAGCGATCGACGATCCCGCCGAGGTGATGCTGGGTGGCGAGCCTGACCGTGACATCAGCCAGGGGTGTCATGCGTCTGTGCCTCCTCCCGGTCGTGGCGCCACGACCCAATCCGGATGGTGTGATGTGATCGTACGGTCGTGAACCACCTCAGAGGCATTGCCGCAACTGCGATCCTGGTCGTGGTCGGCGCGGTGACGGTTCAGTGTGCATCCGGGCCATCGGTTCCCGCGGCTGCACCCACACCCCAAAACTCGGTCGAACTATCCAGACCGTCGTCAACACAGCCTGCGACGGTGCATCCCGTCACCGCCGCAGAACTCGGCGCCACCTGGCGACCCGAATGCCCGGTGGAGCCAGAATCGTTGCGCCGCATCGATATCGACTTCCTCGGCTTTGACGGCGTCGTCCATCGGGGCCAATTGGTGGTACACGAAGACGTCGTCGATGACGTCATCGCAATCGTCGACCAGCTGCGCCAAATCCGCTATCCCATCGAGAAGATGCAGACCGTTGAGAAATACCCCGGCGCCGAGGACGAGTTGTCGATGCAGGACAACAACACCTCGGCATTCAACTGCCGAGCACTGCCCGGCAGTGCCGCCTGGTCGCTGCACGCCTACGGCCGCGCCATCGATATCAACCCACTCGTCAACCCCTACATCGACGCCGCCGGCGACCTGCAGCCCTCGACCGCCGGGCGCTACCTCGACCGCACTCGTGACGATCTGGGACTGCTGCACGCCGGTGATGCGGCGGTGCGGGCGTTCACCGACCGCGGCTGGCGATGGGGCGGGAACTGGCGCAACCCCATCGACTACCAGCACTTCGAGCGGGACTAGACATCGCCAGCGGCGGCTGAGATTCTGGACAGGTGTCCAACGACCCGCTCTCGATGACGCCAACCGGCTGGTTCCAGGTTGCCTGGTCGGCCGAGATCGAGGTTGGCGCTGTTCACCGGATGACCTACTTCGGCCACGACATGGTGGCCTGGCGAGCGCAGTCGGGCCGACTCACCGTGATGGACGCCTACTGCGAACACCTCGGCGCGCACCTCGGTTACGGCGGCCACGTCGAGGGCGAAGTCATTCAATGCCCGTTTCACGGCTGGCAGTGGGATGTCGATGGCCGCAATGTCTGCATTCCGTACGAGCCGCGGCCCAACAGGGGCCGCCGGATGCGCACCTACCCGGTGACCGAGTGCAACGACGCGGTCTACATCTGGCACGACGTCGACGGCGGCCATCCCTCCTTCGAGGTGCCGGACGTGTTCGCCGGATTCACCGACGGCAGCAGCGCAGCCGACTACTACCCGCGAATGACACTGCACCGCACCCGGGTGACGCTGCACCCGCAGTACGTACTCGAAAACGGTGTCGACTTCGCGCATTTCAAGTTCGTGCACAAAACCCCGATCGTTCCGCTGTTCACCCGCCACGACTTCGACGGCCCGGTGTCGTACGTGGACTTCACCATCACCTTCGAAGGCGATAATGGCCAGATCATCGACGACGTCAACAGCGGCGTGGAGGCGATCAACGGCGGTCTCGGCGTCGCCGTCACCAAGAGTTGGGGCATGGTGGACAACCGCACCATCTCGGCCATCACCCCGGTCGACGAGAACACCTGCGACATCCGCTTCACGGTCTACATCGGCCGCCGCCCCGGCGACGACTCGCCGAAAGCCCTTGAGCGGGCGCAGATCTTCGGCCAGAGCATCATCGAACAGTTCGAGGCCGACATCGAGATCTGGTCGCATCAGCGCTACCGCGAAGCACCCGCACTGGCGCCCTCGGAATCCGACAGCTTCGCGACGTTCCGTACGTGGGCATCGCAGTTCTATCCCGAAAGGTCCGCCCTGTGAAACCCAGCCGTAAGAAGCCAATCCGTGTGTTTCAGGTCGCCACCGGCAATGTCGGCACGGAGATGATCAAACGCATGAATGCCCATCCGGATCTGCAACTCATCGGATTGCACTGCTACACGCCCGAGAAGATCGGCCGCGACGCCGGCGAGATCGCCGGCCTGGATCCCCTCGGTGTCATCGCCACCGGCACCGTCGAGGAAATCATCGCCGCCAAACCCGACGTGCTGACATTCCACGGAGTGTTCCCCGACGAGGATCTCTACGTGACTGTGCTCGAAGCCGGCATCAACATCGTCACCACCGCCGACTGGATCACCGGGTGGCACCGCGACACCAACCACCCGCATCCCTCCGGTAGGCCGGTGTCGCAGGTACTGGCCGAGGCCTGCGAGAAGGGCGGTTCGACGTTCTACGGCACCGGAATGAACCCGGGCGTCAATCAGATCCTCGGGGTGGTGTGTTCGATCGACGTCGCCGAGATCGAGAACGTCACCACCATCGAGTCCGTCGACGTCTCCTGTCATCACTCCGCCGACACCTGGAAGGAGGTCGGCTACGGCCTGTCCGTGGAGCACCCGGACCTGCCGGCGATGCTCGAGAAATACACCCGCGTCTTCGCCGACAGTGTGTTGCTGATGGCGGACTGCTTCGATCTCGCTCTGGATGAGGTCACGTTCAGCTATGAACTCGGCGCCTGCACCGAAGACGTCGACCTCGGCTGGTACCAACTACCCAAGGGGTCACTGGGTGCCAGCTACATCAAGTATCAGGGCTTGGTTGGCGGTGTGCCGAAGATCGAGACCCACCTTGAGTGGCAGATGACGCCGCACACCGATCCGCACTGGAATATCAAGGGCTGCTACATCACTCAGATCATTGGCGACCCGTATGTCTACAACAAGCACATGATCTTCCCGAAGCCAGGCATTGATCTCGCCGACCCCGCGTCGTTCGCCTCGATCGGCATGACCGTCACCGGGATGCCCGCCCTCAATGCCATTAGATCCGTCGTGGCGGCACCGCCCGGATTGCTCACCAGTGCGGATCTTCCGCTTCGCGGGTTCGCCGGCCGTTTCGCATAGCGTTACGCGATGCGTCGCGCTGTGACTTCCGGGAGGTGACGAGCGGCGAGTTCGTAGTCGAGGTCATCATGGAGAACGACGAGGCCCCTGGCCGCTGCGGTTCCGCAGACCAACAGATCGACGACCGAGAGGGCGCGCACCGCACCCGTGCCTGCGAGCCGGTGCTGAGCCGAGTCGATCCACCGCCAGACGGATTTCGGCACCGCCACGTCGGGGTAAACATCGCGAAACATCTGGTTCATCTGATCGAACTCACGCGCGTTGCGCGCTGATCGACGAAATTCAGCGCGCTGCGGTTCGCACGATCCGACGGCTCCGCTGAGAAGCGAAGAGTTCCATGCCTGGGTGATCTCCGGCTGTCGTTGAATCCGCCAGACGGCAGAGGAGTCGACAAGGAAATGAATCAAGCCCCCGCAGCCTTTTCCTCGGCGCGCGCGGCGAGCCACCCCTCGTAGTCCCAGTCCTTCGCCTGCTCCCGCGACCGAGCCAACGCTTCGATCCGTCGGAACCGTTCGACATAGTCGCGCATCGCCAGGTTCACGGCCTCCTTCTTGGTATGCACCCCGGCTATCCGCATGATCTCGGCGAGTGCTTCGTCGTCAAGATCAATCTGTGTCACGGACACGACAG
>JBAXIR010000157.1:0-5794 GCA_037138275.1 Mycobacteriaceae bacterium
AATCGTGGGCATCGTCTCCGAACGGGACGTGCTGCGAAAACTGCATGAATACGGTCCGGGTCTGCTGAGCCGCCCGGTGGCCGACGTCATGAGTGCCGTCGTGGTGACCTGTGGTCCCGAGGACCGCATCGATGACCTCGCGGCGCTGATGACCGATAACCGGGTTCGCCATGTTCCCGTTCTCGTCGACGGCCGGCTGGTCGGCATCGTGAGCATCGGCGATGTCGTCAAGCACCGGATGGAAGAGATGGCGGCCCAGCATCAGCAGTTGCAGGCCTACATCACCCAGGGTGCCAGTTAGCCTTCAGCTCCAGAAGTATTCGGTGCGCAACCGGGTGGCGACGATCTCAAAGGTGTGGCGGTCCATGATGGCGCCCTCCCGCCGAATACCTTCCTCGGGTACGTCCAGAACCCGATCCAACCGCACCCAGCTGGGTCGGCCCTCGTGGTCCCAGTCGCCGGAGCCGATGCCGATCCAGGTCGGATCCTCGGCGTGGTGCACCTGACTGGACAGCATCAGGCCGAGCAGGGTGTTGCGCTCGCGACCAACAACCAAAACCGGGCGATCCTTGCCGCGGTCCGGGTCGTCCTCGTAGACCACCCACGTCCACACGATCTCGCCGGGATCGGCGCGCCCGTCGAGGTCGGGGGCATAGACCACCGCCCGTGCCCGGTGCGCGCTGGGCAGGCTGCTGCTGGTGACCGGACGGCCCGCAGTGATCGCGGCGGGCGGTTGGGCAGGCAGTGCGGTGGCCACGAGGGCTTCGAGGCCCAGTCGCAAACCGTGCTGAAGTGTCCGCTGGAGCGAGTTCGGATCCTGTAGTTGCCGCAGCAGTCGCGGAGCCTCGCTGAAGACCAGGTGCTCCGCCAATCGCTGAAACGTCCTCCACTGCGACGCCATGGTCAAAGCATAGGTGAGACGCGACACTCGACGGCGCGTCGCGATTGTGTTCGGGTGCCCCGGTGTCGATACGCTGGGCCTGCCGGAAGCGACGTCCGGAAAGCCTCGATCGAGTACCGCTCACCAGGAGATTCCCATCAGCAGTTTCGCCGACCGGACGTTCACAGCGCCGGCGCAGATTCGGAACTTCTGCATCATTGCTCACATCGACCACGGGAAGTCGACGCTGGCCGATCGGATGCTGCAGTTGACCGGAGTGGTCGCCGACCGGGACATGCGCGCCCAGTACCTCGACCGGATGGATATCGAGCGCGAGCGCGGCATCACCATCAAGGCCCAGAATGTCCGGTTGCCGTGGCGGGTCGGTGACACCGATTACGTCCTGCATCTGATCGACACCCCCGGCCACGTCGACTTCACCTACGAGGTCTCCCGTGCGCTGGAGGCCTGTGAGGGTGCGGTGCTGCTGGTCGATGCCGCCCAGGGCATCGAGGCGCAGACGCTGGCGAACCTCTATCTGGCGCTCGACCGCGAGCTGACGATCGTCCCGGTCCTCAACAAGATCGACCTGCCCGCCGCCGACCCGGATCGCTACGCGGCCGAACTCGCCCACATCATCGGTTGTGAGCCCGGCGACGTGCTGAGGGTGTCCGGCAAGACCGGTGCCGGAGTCACCGAACTGCTCGACGAGGTCGTCCGCGTGGTGCCCGCTCCGGTGGGGGATGCCGCCGCGCCGGCCCGAGCGATGATCTTCGACTCGGTCTACGACATCTACCGTGGTGTGGTCACCTACGTGCGGGTGGTCGACGGGAAGCTCAGCCCGCGCGAGAAGATCACGATGATGTCCACCGGCGCCACTCACGAACTGCTCGAGGTGGGCATCGTGTCGCCCGAGCCCAAGCCCACCGAGGGCCTCGGCGTCGGCGAGGTGGGTTACCTCATCACCGGGGTGAAGGATGTTCGCCAATCCAAGGTCGGTGACACGGTCACCTCCGCCCGGCACGGCGCGACCGAGGCGCTCACCGGTTACCGCGAGCCCCGACCGATGGTCTACTCGGGCCTCTACCCGGTGGACGGTTCGGACTACCCGAACCTGCGCGATGCGTTGGAACGCTTGCAACTCAACGATGCGGCGCTGGTGTGGGAGCCCGAAACCTCGGTGGCGCTGGGTTTCGGATTCCGCTGCGGCTTCCTCGGTCTGTTGCACATGGAGATCACCCGGGAGCGCCTGGAACGCGAGTTCGACCTCGACCTGATCTCGACCTCACCGAACGTGGTCTACCGGGTCGTTGCCGAGGACGGCGCCGAGAAGATCGTCACCAACCCCTCGGACTGGCCCGACGGCAAGGTGCCGGCGGTCTACGAACCCGTGGTCAAATGCACGGTGATCTCCCCGAGTGAGTTCATCGGCACCATCATGGAACTGTGCCAGTCGCGCCGCGGCGAACTCGGTGGAATGGACTACCTCTCGCCGGAACGGGTCGAGTTGCGCTACACCATGCCACTCGGCGAGATCATCTTCGACTTCTTCGACTCGCTGAAGTCGCGCACCCGCGGCTACGCCAGCCTCGACTACGAGGAGGCCGGTGAGCAGGAGGCCGCGCTGGTGAAGGTCGACATCCTGCTGCAGGGTGAAGCGGTCGACGCCTTCAGCGCCATCGTGCACAAGGATTCGGCCCAGGCTTACGGCCACAAGATGACCACCAAGCTCAAGGAACTCATTCCGCGCCAGCAGTTCGAAGTTCCGATTCAGGCGGCTATCGGCTCGAAAGTCATTGCCCGCGAGAACATTCGGGCCATCCGCAAGGATGTCCTCTCGAAGTGCTACGGCGGCGACATCACCCGTAAGCGCAAACTTCTGGAGAAGCAGAAGGAAGGTAAGAAGCGGATGAAGACCATCGGCCGGGTCGAGGTGCCGCAGGAGGCCTTCGTCGCCGCGCTGTCCAGCGATGCTGCCGGCGACAAGTCGGCCGATAAGTCCCGGAAGTAGCGGACTCATCACAGCAGACGATTCAGTAGCCCGGCGGCGATGGACGCATGCGGTGGGCGCCATCGTCGCTATCGGCCTGCTGGCCGGGTGCGGCACAGTCGTCGACGGCGTCGCCCTTCGACAGCCCCCCGCTTCGCTGCTGCGGGTTCTGCCCACCGTCGAGCAGGTGGCGGCCGCGGCCGGCAACCCGTTGGACGCCACCAGTCAACCGACGCTCGGCTCGATCGATGTGCTGCCCAACGGAATTCGCGGTGATGATGCGGTGGATCCGATCGAATGCCTCGGCGCCATCACGCCGCTGATGCGCTGGGTCTACGAGAAGGGTGACGTGCGCGGCGCGGCATGGCAGGATTTCGCCCGCTTCGGCCAGGGGCAGACGGTCTCGAGTGTCAACACCGGGGTGGTCCGGTTCTCCTCCGACGCGGAGGCATCCCGGATGTTCTCGCAATTTGTGACCCGGTGGCGGTCCTGCGAAGGCGGCCGGGTGGGCATCCGTTCCGGTCGCGCCGATCTCGGGCTGACCGTCACCGATGTGACGGTGACCGGCCCGATCCTCTCGGCGACGATTCTGAGCGGGGAGAGCGACACCGACCCCGGGTTCCCCACCGAACACGCGGTCGGGGTGTCAGCCGACTGCATCGTGGACGTCGATGTTGCAGTGACCGCTCCCGATCCCGCCCGGCGGGTGGCCGGCAGCCGGGCACAAGATCTCGCCGGGGCGATGCTGGCCAATCTCGACGGTTCGAGCTGAGCCGCTACTGCGGCGAGTTGGCCGGCTGGAAAACCCCGGTGCCGTCGGCGAGGTCCTCGGCGCGGATGACGTGCACCACCGCGTTGATCAGCGCGAGGTGGGTGAAGGCCTGCGGGAAGTTGCCCAGGTGCCTGCCGGTTCGAGGTTCAATTTCCTCGGCGTAGAGATGCAGTGGGCTGGCGAATGACAGCAGTCGCTCGCACAGGTGCCGTGCCCGGCTGATTTCACCGATCTCCACCAATGCTGATACCAGCCAGAACGAGCAGATGGTGAAACTGCCCTCCGCACCGGACAATCCGTCATCGGTCTCCTCGGTGCGGTAACGCAACACCAGACCCTCCTCGGTGAGTTCGTCGGCGATCGCCAACACGGTGGCCCGCACCCGCGGATCGTCGGAGGGCAGGAACCGCAGCAGCGGAACCAGCAGCAGGGATGCATCGAGTGCGTCGTCGCCGTAGCGCTGGGTGAACACACCGCGGGAGTCCACGCCATGGGCCAGGATGTCGGCCTTGATCTCCTCGGCGATCACCCGCCACTGCTGTGCGTAACTCGTGGAGCCCTGCAGTTCGGCTAACTTCGCGCCGCGATCAAGCGCAACCCAGCACATCACCTTCGATGAGGTGAAGTGTCGGGGTTCGCCGCGCACCTCCCAGATTCCGCGGTCGGGTTCGCGCCAGTGTTTGATGGCCTCCTCGACCTGCTCCTTGAGCACCGGCCAGAGTTGATCGGAGATGTGCTCCCGGGACTTGGCGTGCAGGTACACCGAATCCAGCATGGTGCCCCAGATGTCGTGCTGGCGCTGGTTGTAGGCGCCGTTTCCGATTCGCACCGGTCGGGCGTTGTCATAGCCGGAGAGGTGGGTCAGCTCCTCCTCGACGAGTTCGCGTTCGCCACCGACGGCATACATCACCTGCAACGGCTGCCGCTCGCCGTCGTTGGCACCGGACACATCGGCGATGAAGGAGAAGAAGTCGTCTGCCTCGCGGTCGAGTCCCAGTGTGTAGAGACCCCACAGCGCGAATGTCGAGTCACGTACCCAGGCATAGCGGTAATCCCAATTGCGTTCTCCGCCAGGAGTTTCCGGTAGTGACGTGGTGCTGGCGGCAAGTAGCGCTCCAGTCGGGGAATACGTCAGCCCTTTCAGCGTGAGCGCACTGCGTTGCAGATACGACCGCCACGGGTGGTCAGGGAATTGACCGATGTTGATCCACTGCCGCCAGGCCTCGCTGGTCTGCCACATCCTGTCGGTGGCTTCCTCGTAGGTCTGCGGCGAGGGATGCCCCGACCAGGACAGCGCGACGAACGCGTTATCGCCTTCTTTGAGCCGGGTCCGCGCGCGTGCTTCCCGGCCTTCCAATCCGATCCGCAGGTTGGTGGTCAGTCGCAGCGTGGGATGTGCGTCGGGATCGGTGCGGGCGCGAGCGATGGCCTCACCGTAGGCATCGGCGGAGTATTCCCAACTTGCGGTGCTGCGGCCGTAGTCGAAGGCGGGCTCACAGTTCATAGCCAGTTCGACCGTGCCGCTGACACATCGCACGGTGCGCAGCAGGATGTGGTCGGCATCCCAGTCCATCGGTGTTCGTCGATGCGTGCGCGACCGCGCGTCGACGTCGTGCCAGGGCCCCATCGCCAGCGCGTCCCGGATGATCAGCCAGCCGGTCGGGGTCTGCCAGGTCGTCTCCATGATCAGGCTGCCCGGCAGGTAGCGCCGCGCCGCCGGCACCGACACCCCGTATGGACCGAGCAGAAAGTGCCCGGCGCCGCGGTCGAGGATCGATCCGAACACGCTGGGGGAGTCCGGGCGCGGTATGCACATCCACTCCACGGATCCGGCCGCGGAAATCAGACAGGTGTTCTCGCAGTCCGACAGGAACGCATAGTCGGCGATCGGAGGGAACGGACTGCGCTGCGGCCCGGCGGGTGGGTACTGCATGGGTTCTTCGTCCGTGCCGTAAGCCTGCTGAACCATCAGGCCATCATGGCGGTCGCGACCCTCGGCGTCCACCAATCGGCCGGAGAAACGCATCGGCCGCATTCGAGGATAGGGTGGGGAGGTGTCCGGCTTCCTGAACTGGTGGGACGGCGCCGAGTTATGGCTGTCGGGCCGGGGCTTCGTGCTGCAGACCGTGATCGTCATGCCGGTGGTCCTGGT
>JBAXIR010000158.1:0-5793 GCA_037138275.1 Mycobacteriaceae bacterium
CCGGGTCGATGCTGCGGCCCGGGTTCGTCAGTCGAGCCGTCCGCCGTTGCGCGGCAATGGTCCGTGTCGGTGCCGCGAGCGCGGCGGGGCGCGAGGTGGTCGGCGGATCGATGGTGTCGCGGTCCGGTGGGGTCGCCGATTGGCGGACGGGCTGATCCGGCTGGGGGCCGTGACGCGGCGGACCGGGCCGAGTCGCTGTGGTCTTAGCTGCTGTGGAATTCGGCGCCGAGTCGGCGACGCTCGAGGGCTCGGTCGCGGGAGCCGCCGGATCGGCGCTGGCAACTCCGGTGCCCGCGGCGGTCATCGCCGCGCCAATACCCAGGGCAATCGCCCATGTGCTGATACGACCGGTATTGCGATGCGGAATCACGTCTGCCCCCTGGCTCCGAACTACCGTAACCCAGCGGCTGGCAAACTTCCACTTTCGGCGAACCGATGCATCCCCCGGCCGGCTCACCCAGTTCAGTAGTCGATGCCTGCGGGGTAGGCGTGGATCAGTGCGGTCGAGAGTTTAGGCACCGCGTGGGTGAGGGTGTGTTCGGCCTCGTGAGCGATTCGGTGTGCGTCAGCCAGCGTCACGGAGGCGTCGATGTCGAGTTCGGCCTCGGCGTGCAGCCGGTGGCCGATCCACCGCATCTTCACATTCCGCACACCGGTAACGCCCGGTTCTGCTGCGAGTGCCGCCTCAGCGGAGTCCACCAGTGCGGGGTCCACGCCGTCCATGAGGCGGCGGAACACATCGCGAGCGGCGGTCCGGAGGACGGCGAGGATGGCCACGGTGATGATCAGCCCGATGATCGGGTCGGCAAGCGGGAAGCCGAGAGCGACTCCACCGGCACCCAGCAGCACCGCCAGCGACGTGAACCCGTCGGTGCGGGCGTGCAGCCCGTCGGCGACGAGGGCGGCGGAGCCGATGCGGCGTCCGACCCGGATGCGATACATCGCGACAAGTTCATTGCCGATGAAGCCGACGAGTCCAGCGGCGGCGACCCAGCCGACGTAGTTGATCGGGACCGGATTAGTCAGGCGGCGTACCGATTCCACACCGGCGACGATCGCTGACAGCGCGATCATCGCGACCACGAAGAGTCCTGCGACGTCCTCGGCGCGACCGAAGCCGTAGGTGTACCGGCGGGTCGCGGGCCTCGCGCCCAATGCGAACGCGACCCATAGCGGGATCGCCGTGAGCGCGTCGGCAAAGTTGTGGATGGTATCGGCGAGCAGTGCCACCGATCCCGAGATGATCACGATCACCACCTGGGCGATCGAGGTGGCGATCAACACCAGAAAGCTGATCTTCACCGCGCGGATACCGGCGGCACTGGACTCCAGCGCGCCGTCAATGCTGTCGGCGGCGTCGTGGCTGTGCGGAATGAACAACTCGCGGACGGCTGCCGTGAACCCATGTCCGTGGTCGTGGCCATGAGGGTGGTCATGGTCATGGCCGGTGTCGCGGCTGTGTTCATGGCCGGTCGCTGAAGCATGTGAGTCGTGTGTCATGCGCGGCTTCCCTTCCGGTTCAACTTGTTCCGGGCAGGGGCCTGAGTGTGCAGCAGCGTGAGGTCGGCGGCGTCACGATGATGGCCGGGTACACCCGGCCCGGCATGCTCGGCGTTGAACACGGCATCAGTCACCAGTTGCTTGATGTGGTCATTGTCGAGGCTGTAGTAAATAGTGGTGCCCTCGCGGCGCGTGCGGACAAGGCGTGCCATCCGGAGCTTCGCCAGGTGTTGGGAGACGCTCGGGGCCGGCTTATCAACGTGATCCGCTAGGTCGCCCACCGACATCTCCTGGCGTACCAGCGCCCAGAGGATCTGAACGCGGGTGGCATCCGCCAGCATGCGGAAGACCTCGACTACCAAATCCACCTCGTCTGCAGGGAGTCGGCGACTGCAAGCACCCTTATCTGCGTTCATATGCAGATAGTAACGCACGCACGACTAGCGCCGCTGTCGCGGGTCACCAACCGCGCTGTTGCCACTCCGCAAGATGCGGACGCTCGTCGCCGAGCGTTGTGTCGTCACCATGCCCCGGATACACCACGGTGTCGTCGCCGTAGACACCGAACAGTTGACTGCTGACGTCGCCCAGGAGTTCTTCGAACGCGCCGGGCTCCCAGGTTTTTCCGACCCCGCCCGGGAACAGGCAGTCCCCGGTGAACAGCTGAACCGCCGTCCGATCACCGGCCGGCCGCAGCGCCAGCGCCACCGAGCCCGGTGTATGACCGCGCAGATGAATGACGTCGAAGTTCAGCTCACCGATCACGATGGTGTCGCCGCCGGCCAGGAACCGGTCCGGTGCCACCGGGAGCGCCTCGGCGTCGAGTTGATGGACGGCAGTCGGCGCGCCGGTGGCCTCCGCGACAGCCTCCAGGGCCTGCCAGTGGTCGCCGTGCTGGTGGGTGGTGACGATCATCTCCAGTTTCGGCGCGTGTTCGGCGAGCAGGGCCACCAGCAGTTCGGGGTCGTTGGCGGCGTCGATCAACAGCGATTCGCCGGTGGCCGAACACGTCACCACGTAGGCGTTGTTATCCATCGGACCCACTGAGGCCTTGATGATCGTCACGCCCGGCAGCGTTCGCCGCGTGGCGGTCTGCGACTCGACGTGGCCGGTATAGGTGTCGTCGACGACTGTCATGGACATCACGGTACTGCCGACGTCGGTGCCGGGGACCGCCGCATAGCATGGGCGGGTGGCTGACCGGTTGATCGTCAAGGGAGCGCGCGAGCACAACCTCCGCAGCATCGACCTCGACCTTCCCCGGGACGCACTGATCGTGTTCACCGGCCTGTCCGGGTCGGGCAAGTCGTCGCTGGCATTCGACACCATCTTCGCCGAGGGTCAGCGTCGCTATGTCGAATCCCTGAGCGCCTATGCGCGGCAGTTCCTCGGTCAGATGGACAAGCCCGACGTCGACTTCATCGAGGGGCTTTCTCCGGCGGTATCCATCGACCAGAAATCCACCAACCGCAACCCGCGCTCCACCGTCGGCACTATCACCGAGGTCTACGACTACCTGCGTCTGCTCTACGCGCGTGCCGGCACGCCGCACTGCCCGGTGTGTGGCGAGCGGATCGCGCGACAGACCCCGCAGCAGATCGTCGATCAGGTGCTGGCCATGGCCGAGGGCACCAAGTTTCAGGTGCTCGCTCCGGTGGTGCGGACCCGCAAGGGCGAGTTCGTCGACCTCTTCGACAAGCTGAACACCCAGGGCTACAGCCGGGTTCGGGTCGACGGTGTGGTGCATTCCCTGACCGAGCCGCCGACGCTGAAGAAGCAGGAAAAGCACGATATCGAGGTGGTGGTCGACCGGTTGACGGTCAAGGCCTCCTCCAAACAACGGCTGACCGATTCGGTGGAGACCGCGCTGGGTCTGGCCGACGGCATCGTGGTGCTGGATTTCGTCGACCGTGAGGAAAGCGACCCGCATCGCGAACAACGCTTCTCCGAGAAGCTTGCGTGTCCGAACGGTCACCCGCTGGCGGTGGATGATCTTGAGCCGCGGTCGTTTTCGTTCAATTCGCCCTACGGCGCGTGCCCGGAGTGCAGCGGTCTTGGCATTCGCAAGGAGGTCGATCCCGAACTCGTCATACCCGATCCGGATCGCACCCTGGCCGATGGTGCGGTGGCACCGTGGGCGATGGGGCAAAGTTCGGAGTACTTCACCCGCATGCTGGCCGGGCTGGGGGAGTCGATGGGGTTCGACATGGACACCCCGTGGCGCAAGCTCCCGGCTAAGGCGCGCACGGCGATCCTCGAGGGTTGCGACGAACAGGTGCATGTGCGCTACCGAAATCGCTACGGCCGCACGCGTTCCTATCACGCCGACTTCGAAGGAGTCATGGCGTTTCTGCAGCGCCGGCTGGAACAGACCGATTCGGAGTTGATGAAGGAACGCTACGAAGGGTTCATGCGCGACGTCCCGTGCCCGGAGTGCGACGGCACCCGGCTCAAGCCGGAGATCCTGGCCGTGACGCTGTCGGCCGGCGACGATCCGAAGTCCATCGCCGCCGTGTGCGAGTTGTCCATCCGGGAGTGTTCCAACTTCCTCAACGAACTCACCCTGGGCACCCGTGAACAGGCGATCGCCGGGCAGGTACTTAAGGAGGTGCAGTCCCGGCTGGGCTTCCTGCTCGACGTCGGCCTGGACTACCTCTCGCTGGCCCGGGCCGCCGGAACGCTCTCCGGCGGTGAGGCGCAACGCATCCGGCTGGCCACCCAGATCGGCTCCGGTCTCGTCGGCGTGCTCTATGTGCTCGATGAGCCGTCTATCGGGCTGCATCAGCGCGATAACCGGCGTTTGATTGAAACCCTCACGCGGCTCAGGGATTTGGGCAACACGCTGATCGTTGTCGAGCATGACGAGGACACCATCGCCCACGCCGACTGGGTTGTCGATATCGGGCCCGCCGCCGGGGAGCATGGCGGCCAGGTGGTGCACAGCGGTAGCTACGCAGACCTGTTGCAGAACCCCAAATCGCTTACCGGCGCCTATCTTTCCGGTAGGAAGAGCATCGAACTTCCCGCCATCCGTCGGCCAATTGATCGTAAGCGTCAACTGACGGTGGTCGGCGCCCGGGAACACAACCTGCGTGAGATCGACGTGTCATTCCCACTCGGTGTGCTGACTGCGGTGACGGGAGTGTCGGGTTCCGGCAAGTCCACTCTGGTGAACGACATCCTGGCCACCGTGCTGGCCAACCGTCTCAACGGAGCGCGTCAGGTGCCCGGCCGGCACACCCGGATCAACGGCCTCGAACACGTCGACAAACTGGTGCGGGTCGACCAGTCGCCGATCGGTCGCACCCCGCGCTCCAATCCGGCCACCTACACCGGCGTCTTCGACAAGATCCGCACGCTGTTCGCCGCCACCACCGAGGCCAAGGTTCGCGGATACCAGCCCGGCCGATTCTCGTTCAACGTCAAAGGTGGCCGCTGCGAAGCGTGTTCGGGTGATGGCACCCTCAAGATCGAGATGAACTTCCTGCCCGACGTGTACGTGCCGTGCGAGGTATGCCAGGGCGCGCGCTACAACCGCGAGACACTCGAGGTGCATTACAAGGGCAAGACCATTTCCGAGGTGCTTGATATGTCGATCGAGGACGCGGCCGAGTTCTTCGAGGCGATCACTTCTATCCACCGTTACCTCAAGACCCTCGTCGAGGTGGGTCTGGGTTACGTGCGACTGGGACAGCCGGCGCCGACGTTGTCCGGCGGTGAGGCCCAGCGCGTGAAACTGGCGGCGGAGTTGCAGAAGCGCTCTACCGGGCGCACCGTCTACATCCTCGACGAGCCGACCACCGGATTGCACTTCGAGGACATCCGCAAACTGCTGAAGGTCATCAATGGTCTTGTCGACAAGGGCAACTCGGTGATCGTCATCGAACACAACCTTGACGTCATCAAGACCTCGGACTGGATCGTCGATATGGGTCCCGAGGGCGGCGGTGGTGGCGGCACGGTGGTCGCCGAGGGTACGCCCGAGGATGTCGCCGCGGTGTCCGCGAGTTACACCGGCACGTTCCTGGCCGGGATGCTGGAGGCTCCAGTGGCGCCCAAGTCGGCGCCCAAGAAGGTGGCGCGGCGCAAGAAGGTCAGCGCCTAGTTATCCACAGTCTCGTGTTGGTCCACAGTTGATTAGTCGATTGGTTTTTTTGTCGGCACCCTGTTTTATTGTTCGAACATGCTTTCGAATGACGTATCCGAGGCGGTCGACCAGATCGACGCCGCTCTCGATGTGCTGACCGGACTGGATCTGTCCGGGTTGTCGGCCACCGACCTGGTCGGGGTGGC
>JBAXIR010000159.1:0-5664 GCA_037138275.1 Mycobacteriaceae bacterium
AGCAAGCCAGCCAAAACCCCGTCAGGGAGCAGCTCATCATCGTGACCGGCCAACTGGAAGATCCACCTCGGGAAGAATGCGGCGTCTTCGGCGTCTGGGCCCCCGGCGAGGAAGTCGCCAAACTCACCTACTACGGCCTGTACGCCCTGCAGCACCGCGGCCAGGAGGCCGCCGGGATCGCGGTCGCCGACGGTTCCCAGGTGTTGGTCTTCAAGGATCTCGGGTTGGTCAGTCAGGTGTTCGACGAACAGACTCTCGGTGCCATGCCGGGTTACGTCGCGATCGGACACTGCCGCTATTCGACCACCGGTTCGACAACGTGGGAGAACGCTCAACCGGTATTTCGCAACACCGCCGCGGGCACCGGATTGGCCTTGGGACACAACGGCAATCTCGTCAACACCACCGAGCTTGCCGACCGGGCGCGTAAAGCCGGCCTGATCAATCACAACGTGCCCGGTGCGGCGACCACCGACTCTGACATCTTGGGAGCGCTGCTGGCCGGCGGGTCCGCCGATTCCAGCATCGAGCAGGCCGCCCTGGAACTGCTGCCGGGAGTGCAGGGCGCGTTCTGCCTGGTTTTCATGGACGAGACCACCCTCTACGCCGCGCGCGACCCGTACGGGGTGCGGCCGCTGTCGCTGGGCCGGCTGGACCGCGGCTGGGTGGTCGCCTCGGAGACCGCGGCACTCGACATCGTCGGCGCCTCCTTCGTGCGTGACATCGAGCCGGGGGAGTTGCTGGCCATCGACGCCGACGGCGTCCGCTCGACCCGCTTCGCACCCCCGACGCCCAAGGCATGCGTGTTCGAGTACGTCTACCTCGCCCGGCCCGACAGCAACCTGGCCGGGCGTTCCGTGCACGGCACCCGCGTCGACATCGGCCGGCGGCTGGCCCGGGAGAAGCCGGTCGAGGCCGATCTGGTCATCGGTGTGCCGGAGTCCGGCACACCCGCGGCCGTGGGCTACGCCCAGGAGTCGGGCATCCCGTTCGGGCAGGGCCTGATGAAGAACGCCTATGTGGGCCGCACCTTCATTCAGCCGTCGCAGACCATCCGCCAGCTGGGTATCCGGCTGAAGCTCAACCCGCTCAAAGAGGTTATCCGCGGCAAACGTCTTGTCGTTGTTGATGATTCGATCGTGCGAGGTAATACCCAGCGTGCCCTGATCCGGATGCTGCGGGAGGCCGGCGCGGTTGAGATCCATGTGCGGATTGCTTCGCCGCCGGTGAAGTGGCCGTGCTTTTACGGTATCGACTTCGCCACCCCCGCCGAATTGATCGCCAATGCGCCGGGCACCCAGACCGACGACGGCGAGATGCTGGAGGCCGTCCGTCAGGCCATCGGCGCCGACAGTCTGGTCTACATCTCCCAGCAGGCCATGATCACAGCAACCGAGCAACCGGCCAGCCGATTGTGCTGCGCCTGTTTTGACGGCAATTACCCGATCCCACTGCCCAGCGCGAACGCCCTGGGCAAGAACGTCGTGGAGAACATGCTGGCCGCCGTGCAGGCCGACAACGACAATGCCTCGGCGCTGAGTCGGCCCTGAGTCGGATCTAGCCCACCGACGAGGTGATCCGCCGCACCCGGCGATCCAGTGCCATTGCCTGCAGAGGCCGCGCGGCGAACCAGTAAAACCGGCCCAGCAGTCCGCGCGGGTAGAAGATCGCCTGCTGTTCGTAGCGGCTCCCACTGCCCTCCGCGGTGACCCGCATCTCGAGCCAGCGGTCACCAGGCCCGCGTCGTTGGGCGCACAGTTTGAGAACCCGTCCGGGTTCACGTTCCTCGATCCGCCACTGTCGGGGCACGCTGCGCTCGACGGCTCTCCAGAGTTGTTCGGGGCTTGCCGAGGTGTGCCGAGCACGAGTGTCGGTGAAGACCACCTCCCCGGCCCACTCCGGGTCGGTCGGCAGGTGCGCGGCGGTACCGGTGTCCCAGGTGGTCTCAACCTCGCCGCGGGCGATCCGTGCCAGCGCCAGTGACACCGAGCGCTTGTAGGACGTCAGACCTGCGGCGGGCGCCGGGATGATGCTGTCGATGTCGTGGTTGTCCATCACCGCGTCGCAATGCAGTGACTCCACCAGCGGTCGGGCCAGCCCGGTGGGAATCGGGGTCACCAGCCCGACCCACAGCGAGGCGATGCGCGGGGTGAGCACCGGAAGCACCAGGATGCGACGCGGCCGTAACCCGGCGACCTCGGCGTAGATCTGCATCATGTCGCCGTACTCGAGTACGTCGGGTCCGCCGATGTCCCATTCCCGGGACTTCGGAACCGGGCAGTCGGCCGCGGCGACCAGGTAGTAGAGCACATCGCGGATCGCGATCGGCTGGATCTTGTTGTGCACCCACTTGGGTGTGGTCATCACCGGCAGCCGGTCGGTGAGGTGGCGGACCATCTCGAAGGACGCTGAGCCGGATCCGACGACAACACCGGCCTGCAGCACGATGGTCTCGATGCCCGAGGCGATCAAGATCTCGCCTACGGTGGTCCGCGACCGCAGATGCTTGGACAGTTCCATGCCCGCGGGGTGCAGGCCGCTGAGATAGATGATTCGGCGCACCCCGGCCTTGCGGGCGGCGTTGACGACGTTCTCGGCCGCGCGACGCTCCTCAGTTGCGAAGTCCTTGGAGAATCCCATCGAATGAACGAGGTAGTACACGACGTCGACGTCGTCGAAGGCCGCCTCGAGCGAGGCCGGGTCGTTGAGGTCGCCACGGGCGACCTCGATGCGATCGCGCCACGGGACACTGCTGAGTTTGTCGGGTGTTCGGGCCAGCGCCCGCACCGCGAAACCGCTTTCCAACAGGCGTGGCACCAGGCGTCCCCCGATGTAACCGGTGGCACCGGTCACCAGGCACCTCAGCTGTTCCGCCGCCACCCGCGCCTCCGATCGTCGCACTGCTGACATTCAACATACTGCTGCCCCGATTGTGCGCGGGAGTGCCATAGCCGTCATCGCTCCGTCAGGAAGTGCGGCGTCAGAGACAATGCACCATGGCGTTTACCGGGTGGCCCGTCGAGGGTGTCGAATTTTACGAGGGTCTGCAGGCCGACAATTCGAAGGTGTACTGGCAGGAACACAAGGCCATCTATGAGCGGGACGTCCGTGGTCCGATGGAGCAGTTGCTGGCCGAGTTGGCCGGCGAGTTCGGCGCGGGAAAGTTGTTCCGGCCCTACCGCGACGTCCGCTTCAGCGCTGACAAGACGCCGTACAAGACCAACTGTGCGGCGACGCTGGGCGCCGGCTATATCTCGTTCTCCGCTGACGGGTTGTCCACGGGCGCCGGGCTTTACCTGCCTGACTCGGCTGCATTGCAGCGCTACCGAACCGCGGTGACGCGGGAGAAGTCCGGCAACGAACTCGTCGCGATCGTTGCCGTCCTGCACAAGGCCGGCTACGAGACCATGGCCCATGAGGTCCTCAAGACTGCGCCGCGCGGAGTGCCGAAGGACCATCCCCGCATCGACCTGTTGCGGCACAAGGGAATCGCAATGATGAAAACCTGGCCGGTGGGCGCCTGGCTCGGCACGGCAAAGGCCAAAGAGCGTGTGGTCACCACGCTGCGGGCCGCGGCGCCGCTGGGTGACTGGCTGACCCGCTACGTCGGTTGACCGGTGTCGGGTGGCTGCCGGTAGCCTTAGCGCCGATGAGCAAGGAAGACGGCCGGATCTCCTATGCCGCGGCCGGTGTCGATATCGAAGCCGGTGACCGAGCGGTCGAGTTGTTTAAACCGCTGGCCAGGAAAGCCACCCGCCCCGAGGTGCGTGGCGGACTAGGCGGCTTCGCTGGACTGTTCGCGCTTCGGGGAGGCTACCGAGAGCCGGTTCTGGCCGCCTCCACCGATGGGGTGGGCACCAAACTTGCGGTGGCCCAGGCCATGGACAAGCACGACACCGTGGGCCTGGACCTGGTTGCGATGGTGGTCGACGACCTGGTGGTGTGCGGAGCCGAACCGCTGTTCCTGCAGGACTACATCGCCGTCGGGCGAACCGTCCCGGAGCGGGTCAGCGAGATCGTCTCCGGTATCGCCAACGGCTGTGTGATCGCCGGTTGTGCGCTACTGGGTGGCGAGACGGCCGAGCATCCGGGTCTGATGGATCCCGACCACTACGACATTTCGGCCACCGGAGTCGGCGTCGTCGAGGCCGACGACGTTTTAGGTCCTGACCGCGTTCGGCCCGGCGACGTCCTGATCGCGATGGGCTCCTCCGGCCTGCATTCCAACGGATACTCACTGGCCCGCAAGGTGCTGCTGGAGATCGATCGGATGAACCTGGCCGGACACGTCGAGGAGTTCGGACGCACGCTGGGCGAGGAGTTACTCGAACCCACCCGGATCTACGCCAAGGACTGCCTGGCCCTGGCGGCGGAAACCCAGGTCCACACCTTCTGCCACGTCACCGGCGGCGGTTTGGCCGGCAACCTCGAACGGGTCATCCCGAACGGCCTTGTCGCTGAGATCGATCGTGGAAGTTGGACTCCCGCACCGATTTTCGGGTTGATCGCCCAGCGCGGCCGGGTCGAGCGTGCCGAGATGGAGAAGACTTTCAACATGGGCGTCGGAATGGTCGCGGTCGTCGCCCCGGAGGATGTCGACCGCGCACTGGCGATTCTGACCGCCCGGCATCTGAACTGCTGGACGCTGGGTGCTGTCACGAAGGGCAAGGACGGCCCCCGAACCACACTGGTGGGACAGCACCCGCGGTTCTAGACGCGTGACGTCAGCGGTCCTCGCCGTCCCAGGCGTCGTCCGAGCCATTGACCGCAGGGCGCGGATCGCCCTCTTCCGAGCCGGTCAGCTCCTGCTGAAGCCGCTCGAAATTGGTTTGCGGAGAGCTGTATTTCAGCTCTCTGGCAACCTTGGTCTGCTTTGCCTTAGCCCGGCCGCGGCCCATGGGGGAACCCCCTCGCGCAATAACGGAGCGGCCTGAATATCAGGCGGTTCCGATCAGTTGTGTATGTGTCCTGTGGTCACTTTACCGTGCCGGGAACCGAAGTGCGGGCAGGGCCGTTCGCCGAGCGGCGAATCTCACCGGCCGCTGCCGCGCAGGCGTTCGACTGCGATACGGCCTGCCCCGGCCGCGTCGGCCGCCGGCACCGAGTCGGGGTCGATCTCGGCCGCCACCGGATGCTCCCCACCGGTGATCAGCGGGGTACCGGCCGGGATGCCGCGTTTCACCAGTGCCAGCGCGATCGGACCGAGGTCCACATGGTCGACGACGGTTCCCAGCCGCCCGACAACTCGTCCGTCTGCCAGCAGTGGGTCACCGGCGGCCGGACGGTCCCCGGAGCCATCGAGGTGCAGCAGCACCAGCATCCGGGGCGGCCGGCCCAGGTTGTGCACCCGCGCCACCGTTTCCTGCCCGCGGTAGCAGCCCTTGTCCAGATGCACCGCGCCCTGCCCGGGCGGGCCGATCCAGCCGACTTCATGCGGGATCGTGCGATCGTCGGTATCCACCCCGAGTCGTGGCAGCCGGGCCGCCACCCGGTGCGCCTCGTAGGCCCACACGCCCGCGCGGCGAACCCCGGCGGCTTCGAGCGAGTCCAGCCACGCCGCCACATCGGACCGCGGCACCACCAGGTCAAGGTGGACCTCACCGGCTCCGCTCGGCATCCGGCGCAGGAACCCGCCGTCCGGCAGTCCGACCGCAGCCGACTCCG
>JBAXIR010000160.1:0-5661 GCA_037138275.1 Mycobacteriaceae bacterium
TGACCTTGAGGTCAAGTCCGTAGCGGTCGATATCGGTGCACACGGCTGCGTCGGTGTCGGGGTAGCCGCCCAGAACCCGAGCCATATCGGCAAGTCCGGTGGCGTGGTCGGCGTTGAGGTGCTCGATCGCCCCGGCAGCCTGCGGCCGGATCGGATCCGGTACCGCGGCGGCGTACTCGGCACCGCTCGCCGAGTCCATCCGGCCGTACCCACCCACCCAGCGCACCCGATGGACACGCAGCACCCACACCGAGAAGTCGCTGTAGTCGATGTAGTACTTCGCCGCCGCGATCGCGGCCACGTGTGCCGCGCGGGCGGCCGCCAACTCGTCATCTACCGGACGTTCCGCGACACCGGCCAGGGTGATGCGGCCACTGGCCAACGGGTCGGAACCGGCGTCGGGTGCGACCACCGCCAGGCTGGCACGCGGGTCGGCCGCCAGGTTGCGGCCGTGTTCAGCCAGATGTGAGACACACAGCACCGGTGCGCCGTTCAGCAGTCCGTAGGTGACGAAGGACGCCCAGGGATCACCGGCGGAGGTCAGGCTGGCCATGGTGCCGGAATTGGTTGAGGCGGCAATGGTGCGGGCCTCTTCGGCGGCCGACGGCCGGGTGGCGTCGACGATCTCGCCGAGCGGCGGTGGAATGCTCGGGGCGTCGCCGGGGTCGCCGTGATCAAGGGAAGCCACGACCGCGACGATACGCGGGTGCCCGGTCCCGGGTTGGGGCTCCAGCGGTACCTTGTCAGCCATGACTGCCGACACCGGAACAGCAAGCTTCGCCGAGCGGGAACACGCTCGGCTGGAGGCAGAACTGGCCGACCTGCGCCGCCGCCGCGACGAGATGCGGGCCGAGTTGCAGCAGGATGCCGAAACCGTGGGCGACAGCGGTGACGCCGCCGACGCATTGCAGCGCGCAGAGGATCTGGCCGGGATAGAGGAGCAGATCGGGCATGTCAGCTGGCTGTTGGCCGGCGGTAACACCAACGTCGAGGGGCAACTTCCCAACGGCACCGAGGTCACCCTGCGCTTCCCGGACGACGCCGCCGACGTTCGCATGCGGGTGGTGAACTACATCGAGGAGACGCCGGCCGGTGCCGAGGATTCCACGCTGACCGCGGACAGCCCGTTGGGTCTGGCGCTGTTCGGGCATTCAGCCGGTGACCGGATCACCTATCGGACTCCGCGAGGTGAGTTGCAGGTGACGCTGCTCGCGATCGAGACGCCCTGATGCGTGCGATCAGGGTCACCTCGCTCGACGGGCCGCAATCATTGGAACTCGCCGAGGTCGACGAACCGGCCGCCGACGGCGGGATCGTCGTCGATGTGCACGCCGCCGGGGTGGCGTTTCCCGATGCGCTGCTGACCCGCGGGCTCTATCAGTACCGGCCGGAATTGCCGTTCACCCTCGGCGCCGAACTGGCGGGGGTGGTGCGCTCGGCGCCCGATGGCGCGCAGGTGAAATCCGGCGATCGGGTTCTCGGCTTGACCATGATCGGCGGCGCCATGGCGGACACCGCGGTGCTCAGTGCCGATCGGGTGTTTCCGTTGCCGGACAACGTCAGCTTCGAGGCCGGCGCCGGCCTGTTGTTCAACGACCTGACGGTGTACTTCGCCCTGACTGTCCGGGGCAGGCTCGCCCGGGGCGAGACGGTGCTGGTGCACGGGGCTGCAGGCGGGATCGGAACATCGACGCTTCGGCTCGCGCCCGCGCTCGGGGCGAGCAGGGTGATCGCGGTCGTCAGCACCGAGGAGAAAAAGGATGTCGCACTCGCGGCCGGCGCCACCGATGTGGTGCTCGCCGACGGGTTCAAGGACGCCGTGGCGGAACTGACCGGCGGCAAGGGCGTCGATATCGTCATGGATCCGGTGGGAGGTGACCGGTTCACCGACTCGCTGCGCTCCCTGGCACCCGCCGGGCGACTGCTGGTCGTCGGATTCACCGGCGGGGAGATCCCCACGGTGAAGGTCAACCGGTTGCTGCTCAATAACGTCGACGTGGTCGGTGTCGGGTGGGGCGCCTGGACGATGACCCACCCCGGTGCGCTCGCCGAACAATGGGAAGGCCTTGCGGCACTGTTGAAATCGGGCACGCTGGCCATTCCGCAGCCTGATGTGTATCCGATCTCGCGTGCCGCCGAGGCGGTCGCGTCACTGGAGAATCGCACCGCCAGAGGCAAAGTCGTGGTTCGCATCCGCGACTGAATTCGGTGAATCCACTCCGGCCGCGGGATGGCCTTCCTGGACTTGGTCCAGGAGGGCCCTGGATCGAATGGCTCCCGCTGCAGCGTTGGTACGCCGGTCGGGATCGGACATTGGAATCGGTGCAGCAGCATGCGGTTCTGCCGGTGGCGGTCGGGGTGGAGATCGCCCTGATCGATGTGACCTACACCGACGGCACCGCCGAGCGCTATCAGGTTGTGCTGCCGCCGGATTCGGTGGGCGACTGCGCGAGGGCGCTGCTGTCGCTGATCGACTCATCGCCGACGGTCGGCGATCTGCGGTGTATCAGAGAGCCCGGCGCGGGGTTGCCCGTGGATGCCGAACCCAGGGTGATCGACGCCGAGCAGAGCAACACCAGTGTGGTGTTCGGCGAGCAGGCGATCCTCAAGTTCTTCCGCAGAGTGGCGTGCGGGGTCAATCCCGACATCGAACTCAATCGGGCTCTCGGCGCGGCCGGCAACCCGCATGTTGCCGGATTGCTCGGCAGTTTCGAGACCACCGACGGCGGTGACCCGTGTCCGCTCGGCATGCTCAGTACGTATTCCGCCGGCTCCGTCGACGGTTGGACGCTGGCTACCGCCGCCGACCGCGACGGCATGGACTTCGCCGGGGAGTGTCACCGACTGGGCGAAGCGGTTGCGTCGGTACACGCCACACTTGCCACCGAACTCGGAACCGCGTCCGCCACAATGCCGGTCGACCGGATGTATGAGCGCCTCGCGGCAGCAATCATCAGCGTTCCTCAGCTATCGGAGTACGCGCCTGTCATCGCGGCGCGCTACGCCGCACTGGCAAACCACCCGATTGGCGTGCAACGCGTGCACGGCGATCTCCACCTCGGTCAGGTTCTGCGGACGCCGAAGGGCTGGGTGCTGATCGACTTCGAGGGCGAACCGGGTGTCCCGCTTGCCATCCGGTGCCAACCGGATTCACGCCTGCGCGATGTTGCGGGCATGTTTCGGTCGTTCTCCTACGCCGCGGTGAATCCCCAGTCGGCACAACGTAATAGCGCGGCATTCTGCGAGGGTTACGCGCATCAATCGGGATCGGATCCGCGGGAGCAGGCTGCTGTACTCGCTGGTTACGAACTCGACAAGGCCGTCTACGAGGCTGCCTATGAGGCTCGGTGCCGGCCGGAGTGGTTGCACCTGCCGTTGCGATCGATCGCGCGTTTGCTGGGGGAATACGAACTGCCCCTCGGCCCTCTCCGAGGTGACTTTCTTCTCTAATGTGTCGCTACCACGCTGCGCAACAATTCACCCAACGTTTGAAAGAAAACACCTCCGTTGACACCGCTTTGGCAATCAGGGACGGGAGATTGAGCATCGTGAAACTCCACGAACATGTTGGGATCGGGCCGCGCTACGGTCGCACCGGCCGGATGCCTGCCCACCGGGCGCCGTCCGCATCGCCGTTACCTCTGGACTCGAATGCCCGTCCCGTCTATGCCGGTGATGTGGGACCGGGAACCTGGGTCGTTGAGCTTGCGGGCCGGACATTGCCGGTGACGGCCCCCGTCGGCGCCGTCGCCGTTCTTGCGGGGTGCCTGTCCCCGCACGCCTACGTCACACCGGTTCAGGCGGTCGGCCCTGTTGCACCCGGAGCGTTGCGGTCCATCGCCTAGTAGGTTCCATCGCCTGGGCGCGGAGCACTGTCACGGCTCTGAAGGCAGCAGTCGTAGTGCCAATCGCGGACACTTTTTGACCGCGGCCACCGCATATTTCTGTTGTGCAGGTGGTACCTCCGGCTCGCGAGATCCGCTCCGCGATATCGGATAGCCCCAGTCGTCGCGATCCAGAAGTTCAGGCAGCAGTTCTGTACACAGCCCGCGTCCGTCGCATCGGGTCCAGTCGATGTGCAACCTGCTCATGATGGCCATCCGCACAGAAAGCGTTCGGCGCCGTCGCGGTCGACCAGCCGGGCCGCCACGCCGAGAGAGCAAACCCATTCCGGTGCGCGGCGGCCGCGGATAATCGCCGCGGTGCTTATCGTGTTGGCAGTCAGGCAACTTCCGGCCGCGACGCTGACACTGCGCCACACCGGATCGACGGGCGCACCGGTTCGTGGATCGATGATGTGGTGCAGCGCGTGACCCGAGCGCCACCATCGTCGGCGCCGGGTGCTCGATGTTGCCAAGCCGGTGTCGGTTCCTATCGTGACATGGCTTGCCGGGTCGAATTCGGAGTCCTGAACCAGGATTCGCCACCCCCCGTCCGGGGCGGGTCCGGCGGTGGCGATGTCGCCACCGAGGTTGACGAGAACACCGCTGCCGGTCTGTTGGTGCACCAGGTGCGCGCACCGATCGGCGGCAACGGCTTTTGCAGTCGCGCCCAGATCGAGCAGAACGCCCGCAGGAAGTCGGACGCTGCTCCCGTCGAACTCGACGTGGGTCCAGTCGGTCGGCACCGTCACCGACGCGAGTCGCGGCGTCACCGCGTCGATTTCGGCGAAGTCACGGTCGTAGCCCAGCGCGATCATCGCCGACCCGACCGTCGGATCGACGTCACCATCGGTCAACCGCGCTGCGCTGAGCGCAGCGGTGATCAAGTCTGCGAGCACCGGGCTGACCGGAGTGCGGCCACCGTCGGCACCGGCCAGAGTCCAGATCTCCGAGTCGGGCCGAAAGCGCGACGCCGCGATCTCAATGGCGTCGAGTTCGGAGTCGACCAACTGTCGGGCATGGGTCAACACAGTGTGGTCAGTCACCAGCAGATGCATCTCGGTGCTCCAGCGATTCCACGCGCACTCGCCGACGGAAGTCGGCGTCGAGGTTATCGCCGGTGGCATGTGGGCCAGTGTGCACGGGTGTTCTTTGAGCGCTGAAAGAATTCCCGTGGCACGCTTGGAAATGTGCCCGAGATTGCGCCCGCCGTGCTCCTCGTCGAGGACGATCGCGCGCTGAGTGCGATGTTGGTCGAGTTGTTCTCCGGCGAGGGCTACCGGGTGGACACCGCTTTCGACGGCCAGCAGGGTATGCATCTCGGCTTGACCGGGAACTACGACGCGATGATCCTCGACCGCGGCCTGCCGGTGATGGACGGCGCTGATCTGGTCGCGCTGCTGCGGTCGCGGGGCATCGCCACGCCGGCGCTGATCCTGACCGCGCGCGGTTCCGTCGAGGATCGAGTCGGGGGCTTGGATTCCGGTGCCCAGGATTATCTGGTCAAGCCATTCGAGATTCCGGAGCTGCTAGCCCGGGTCCGAGCGCTGCTGCGCCGCAACGATGACGCGGCCACGGTTCTGCAGGCCGGGGGATTGCGGCTCGACCTGGTAACCCGGCGGGCAAGTGGTGCGACGCCCGAGGGCGAGGATGTCGAGCTGTCCGACCGCGAGGCAGCACTTCTGGCCACTCTCATGGGTGCACCCGGTCGTGTGTTCAGCCGGGCTCAACTGCTCGACCGCGCGTTCGAGGGAGCCGAGTCCGACGGCACGATCGATCT
>JBAXIR010000161.1:0-5649 GCA_037138275.1 Mycobacteriaceae bacterium
GGCCCGCGATCATCGCCGGCGCCTCGTCGGGCATCGGCGCCGCAACAGCCACCGAATTGGCCGCCCGCGGCTTTCCGGTCGCCCTCGGCGCCCGACGGGTCGAAAAATGCGCGGAACTCGCCGCGCGGATCCGAGCCGACGGTGGTGAGGCCGTGGCGTTGTCGCTCGACGTCACCGAAGCAGATTCGGTCGCCCAATTCGTACGCCGTGCCGGCGAGGAACTCGGCGATATCGAAATCCTTGTCGCCGGCGCCGGCGACACCTTCTTCGGGCGGCTCTACGAGATCGACACCGAAGACTTCGCGTCCCAGATCCAGATCCACCTCATCGGTGCCAACCGGCTTGCCACCGCGGTACTTCCCGGCATGGTGGCCCGCCAACGCGGCGACGTGATCTTCGTCGGCTCCGACGTCGCACTGCGACAGCGCCCACACATGGGTGCCTACGGTGCGGCAAAGGCCGGACTGACCGCCATGGTCACCAACCTCCAGATGGAGTTGGAGGGCACCGGGGTCCGAGCCTCGATCGTCCATCCCGGGCCGACCCAGACCGGCATGGGATGGAACCTGCCGCCGGAGTCCATCGCACCGGCACTGGAGGACTGGGCCAGGTGGGGACAGGCCCGGCACAGTTACTTCCTGCGCGCCGCCGATCTCGCCCGGGCCATCGCCTTCGTCGCCGAGACTCCGCGCGGCGGGTTCGTCGCCTCGATGGAACTACAGCCCGAAGCGCCACTGTCCAGCGCGCCCAAGGAACGTCAGCAACTGAAATACCCGGAGGGATCGTGACCGGTAACACGCAACTGAAGGAAGTCCGGCGCGTCTCCGGCGGTGCCGACGAGCACGGTCACCTCGAGGAGTTCCGCACCGACCCGATCGGATTGATGAGCCGACTTCGCCAGGAGTGCGGCGATGTCGGTGCTTTTCAACTGGCCGATAAGCATGTGATCCTGTTGACCGGCGAGGAAGCGAACGAGTTCTTCTTCCGCGCCGCCGATGAGGATCTCGACCAGGCGCAGGCCTACCCGTTCATGACGCCGATCTTCGGCACCGGTGTCGTCTTCGACGCCAGTCCGGAGCGGCGTAAGGAGATGCTGCACAACTCCGCGTTGCGCGGCGACCACATGAAGAGCCATGCCGCCACGATCGAGCGGGAAGTTCGCCGAGCGATCGAGAACTGGGGCGACACCGGCGAAATCGACCTGCTGGACTTCTTCTCCGAACTGACCATCTACACCTCGACCGCCTGCCTGATCGGTGCGAAATTCCGCGAACAACTCGACTCCCGCTTCGCGAACTACTACCACCTACTCGAGCGCGGCACCGACCCACTCTGCTACGTCGACCCGTATCTGCCGATCGAGAGTTTCCGGATCCGCGACGAGGCCCGCGAGGGTCTGGTCGGATTGGTTGCCGAGATCATGAACGGCCGGATCGCCAACCCGCCCACCGACAAGTCAGACCGAGACATGCTCGACGTGTTGGTGTCGATCCCCGGTGACGACGGCAACCTGCGATTCTCCGCCGACGAGATCACCGGCATGTTCATCTCGCTGATGTTCGCCGGCCACCACACCAGTTCCGGCACGTCGTCGTGGACGCTGATCGAACTCATGCGCCACGCGGCCGTCTATGCCGACGTCACAGCCGAACTCGACGACCTCTACGCCGACGGCCAGGAGGTGAGTTTCCATGCGCTGCGCCAGATCCCGAAGCTGGAGAACGTCATCAAGGAAACCCTGCGGCTGCATCCGCCGCTGATCATCCTGATGCGGGTCGCCCAGGATGAGTTCGGCGTGCAGGGCTACCCGATTCACAAGGGTGACTTCGTCGCGGCCTCCCCGGCGATCTCCAACCGGATCGCTGAGGACTTCCCGGATCCGGATGCCTTCGATCCGGACCGCTACGAGAAGCCTCGCGAAGAGGATGTGATCCACCGGTGGACCTGGATCCCGTTCGGTGCCGGCCGACACCGCTGCGTCGGAGCGGCATTCGCCACCATGCAGATCAAGGCGATCTTCTCGGTTCTGTTGCGCGAGTACGACTTCGAGATGGTGCAGCCACCCGAGAGCTACCGCAATGACCACTCCAAGATGGTCGTGCAACTGGCCCGACCCGCTCTGGTCCGATACCGCAAGCGCACCGCGTAGGGGCATCGGAGATGGGTAGCTATCGAGTCGACGTCGATCTGGACCTATGCCAGGGACACGCCATGTGCGCCCTTGAGGCGCCGGACTACTTCTCCGTGCCCAAGCGAGGCACGGTCGAAATCCTCGACGCGCAACCACCCGATGAAGCCCGGCCCGATATCGAACGGGCCGTCGAGATGTGCCCGACCCGAGCCCTGTTCATCATCGACCGAGAGGACTAGACCCATGCCCGCACTGCCCAGAGAATTGTTAGAGGACTTCATCGCGAGATGGATGGACGCCAACCGGGACGCCGAGCGCAAAGGCGACTGGAAGGGCCTCGCCGAGTTCTTCGCACCCGACGCCACCTACGGCTGGAACATCGGCCCCAAAGAAGACGTCATGTGCGTCGGAAAAGACGAAATCCGCGATATCGCACTTGGATATGAGATGGCCGGCCTTCAGGGCTGGAGCTACCCGTACCAGAAGGTGATCATCGATGACACGATCGGTGAGGTCGTCGGCTTCTGGAAGCAGGTCGCCACCGATGCCGAGGGAAACCAGGCGACGATCTACGGGATCGGCGGTAGTTGGTTCCGGCTCAATGCCGACGGCCTGATTGAGTGGCAGCGCGACTTCTTCGACTTCGGTCACGTGCAGAAGCTGTATCTGAAGCTCATGGAAGAAGGGAAACTCTCGAAAGGCATGCAGGAACGCATCGAGCGCAGCCTGGCCGGGGAGAAACTACCCGGCTACTACCCGCTTGGACAGGCACCTGTACCGATCTGGTGACTTGACACCCGTCAGGTCCTAGGATGCGACACATAACGAGAACACGTTCTATTTCAGGCCCACAGCCAGTCGGAGGATTGCAGTGAAGACAAAAGGCGCACTCATCAGGGAGTTCAACCAGCCGTGGGCGATCGAGGAGATCGAGATCGGTGACCCCGCGAAAAACGAGGTCAAGATCCAGATGGAAGCCTCCGGCATGTGTCACTCCGACCACCACCTGGTCACCGGCGGCATCCCGATGTTCGGCTTCCCGGTCCTCGGCGGACACGAGGGCGCCGGCATCGTCACCGAGATCGGTGAGGGTGTGGAAAGCGTCGCGGTCGGTGATCACGTGGTGTTGTCGTTCATCCCGTCCTGCGGCAAGTGTCCGTCGTGTCAGGCCGGTCTTCGCAACCTCTGCGATCTTGGCGCCGGACTGCTGGCCGGCGTCGCGATCTCCGATGGCACCCACCGCATCCACACCGCCGACGGCATGCCGGTGTTCCCGATGACACTGCTGGGCACCTTCTCGCCGTACATGGTGGTGCACGAGTCCTCGGTGGTGAAGATCGATCCGTCCATCCCGTTCGAGGTGGCCTGCCTCGTTGGTTGCGGCGTCACCACCGGCTACGGATCGGCCACCCACACCGCGCAGATCAAGCCCGGCGAGGATGTCGCGGTCGTCGGCGTCGGCGGCGTCGGCATGGCGGCACTGCAGGGCGCGGTCATCTCCGGTGCTCGCAACATCTTCGTCATCGAGCCGATCGAGTGGAAGCGCGATGCCGCCCTGAAGTTCGGCGCCACCCACGCCTACCCCGATATCGATGCGGCCATGATGGGCATCGCCGAAGTCACCGGGGGCTTCATGGCCAAGAAGGTGATCGTCACCGTCGGCGAGGTCGATGGTGCCGACGTCGACAACTACATGAACATCACGTCCAAGTCCGGCACCTGCGTGATGACCGCCATCGGCAGCATGCTCGACACGAACGTCACGCTGAACCTGGCGATGCTGACCCTGATGCAGAAGAACCTGCAGGGCACCATCTTCGGCGGCGGTAACCCGCACCACGACATCCCGCAACTGCTGTCGATGTACAAGATCGGCAAGCTCAACATCGACGACATGATCACCCGGCAGTACCGCCTTGAGCAGATCAACGACGGGTACAAGGACATGCTGGAGGGACGCAACATTCGCGGCGTCATCCGCTACACCGACGCGGACCGTTGACCTTGACCCAAAAGACGACGGAACTGACGCCCGCCCTGGCTGCCTCTCGCGAGTCATGGCGGTGCGTGCAGTCCCACGACCGCGAGGGCTGGCTGGCGTTGATGGCACCGGACGTGGTCATCGAGGATCCGATCGGTCCGTCCTACACCAACCCCGACGGACTCGGCGTGCGCGGCAAAGAGGCGATGGCGGCGTTCTATGACGCCAACATCGCCGCCAACACCCTGCGGGTCACCTGCGAGGAGACATTTCCGTCGAGTTCACCCAATGAGGTGGCGCACATTCTGGTGCTGCGCAGCGAGTTCGAAGGCGGGATGACCAGCACGGTGCGCGGAGTCTTCTGCTACCTCGTCAACGACGCCGGCCTGATCACCAATCTGCGCGGCTACTGGAACCTCGAGGGTATGCAGTTCGGGCAGGCGCAACCGTCGGTGTGACCGACCTGCCACTGCGCGGATTCGGCACCGTCGTCGTCGGCGGATCACGCGGGATCGGGGCTGCGGTCGCCGCACTGTTGGCCCAGTTGGGTGCCGGCGTTGTGGTCAACGGACGCGATGCCGATGCCGTCGAATCGACCGTCGGCGCCATCGCGTCCGCCGGTGGTAATGCTGTCGGGCTACCCGGTTCCGCCGCCGACGACGCGATCGCACAAGCCCTGATCTCGTTGTGCGAGAACGAATTCGGTCAGATCAATGCTTTGGTGAACTGCGCTGGAACCGCTGAGCCGTCCGAGTCGTCGATCCTGACCATCAGCCGGCAGGAGTTCCAGGATCTGATCGACGCCCACCTCGGCACGGTGTTCGCTACCTGTCGTGCCGCCGCCCCGCGCATGGTCGCCCACGGCGGTGGGTCGATCGTCAACACGAGTTCTTTCGCCTTCCTCGGTGACTACGGCGGTACCGGCTACCCGGCCGGCAAAGGTGCGGTGAACGGTTTCACCATGGCGATCGCCGCCGAACTCGGCGAGCACGGCGTGCGGGCCAACGTGGTGTGTCCGGGTGCTCGGACGCGGCTGTCCACCGGCGCGGAGTACTCCCAGCAGATCGAGTCGCTTCGCCGACGCGGCATGCTCGACGAGGTCAGCGCGCAGGCGGCGCTGGATGCTGCGCCGCCGGAGTATGCCGCGTCGCTGTACGCCTATCTGGTGAGCGATCTCTCCACCCGGGTGACAGGCCAGATCGTCATCGCCGCAGGCGGTTTCGTGGGCCGATTCGACCGGCCCGCACCCGCACTTCTCGGCTACCGCGTCCATGACGAGTCCCCGCCGTGGTCGATCAGCGAAATAGACCGGATGTTTTCCTGAACCGAACCCTATGCTGGGGCGCATGGCGTCCGTCTTCACCATGATCATGAACCGCGAAATACCGGGGCGATTCGTCTACGAAGACGATGCCGTCGTGGCATTCCTGACCATCGAGCCCATGACACCCGGGCACACCCTGGTGGTCCCGCGTGACGAGATCGACAACTGGCAGGAACTTGACCCCGCGGTGCTCGATCGGGTGATGCACGTCGC
>JBAXIR010000162.1:0-5622 GCA_037138275.1 Mycobacteriaceae bacterium
ACCGCTGCCCAGACCACGGCTGCCGCGACCACGACGGCGGAGGCGCCGAAGGCACCGGCACCGGTCACCACGACTACGGTCGTGATTCCGCTGCCGGTCCCGGTTGGTTAACGAAAGCCGTCGTAGTCCGATGTGGCTTCGTTGAGCGCGGCATCGGCGTAGCCGCGGCAGTAGTCCCACGTGACATACGCGTCCGGTTCCGGGTCGTAAGCCGGTTCGTGCGGGCGAACGGTGCCATCGATCAAGAGCTGAAGAAGGTTGGCGCGCAACATGTCCCAGTCGTGGTAGTGATCCTCATTGCACTCGTCGCAACACACCACCAAACCCCTGACACCTCGACGAGCCAGCAGGTTCTCATAGACCGCTAGGTCGGCCAGATCGGCCTCCACAGCGGAGCGTTCCTCGGAATCAAGCGGCTGGCCGGGCTCAATGGCATCCAACGCCGCCGATGGGTCGTACGGGTCATCGGCGAACGGGTCGGGCGGCAGGCCAGGTGGGAGGTGGTCGCGCACCCATTCAGCCTACGCAGCGCCGGAGGTATCGCGCCAGGTATCGAACCGGCGTGCCGATAGGATGGAGTCTTCGCACGCTCATGGAGGCCGCACCGATGGAACGAACCGGCGGGGACGACCCCGACAAGATCGCCATGCTGGGGCTGACCTTCGACGACGTCCTGCTACTGCCCGCCGCTTCGGATGTGGTGCCCGCGACCGCCGATACCTCCAGCCAGCTGACCCGCAAGATCCGGCTCAGGGTTCCCCTGGTCAGCTCGGCCATGGACACCGTGACCGAGGCCCGGATGGCGATCGCGATGGCCCGAGCGGGCGGCATGGGCGTGCTGCACCGCAATCTGTCCATCGCCGAGCAGGCCGTGCAGGTGGAGATGGTCAAGCGCTCGGAGGCCGGCATGGTGACCGATCCGGTGACCTGCTCACCGGACAACACCCTGGCCGAAGTCGACGCCATGTGCGCCAGGTTCCATATCTCCGGCCTGCCGGTGGTTGACGGCGACGGCGCGCTGGCGGGCATCATCACCAACCGCGACATGCGCTTCGAAGTGGATATGGACAAGCGGGTGGCCGAGGTGATGACCAAGTCGCCGCTGATCACCGCGCAGCAGGGCGTCACCGCCGATGCAGCCCTGGGTCTGTTGCGGCGCAACAAGATTGAGAAACTGCCCATCGTCGACGGACATGGGCGCCTTACCGGTCTGATCACCGTCAAGGATTTCGTCAAGACCGAGAAGCACCCGCTGGCCACCAAGGACAGTGATGGCCGACTTCTGGTCGGCGCGGCCGTCGGCGTCGGAGAGGATTCCTGGGACCGGGCGATGGCACTGGTCGACGCCGGCGTCGATGTCCTGGTGGTCGATACCGCCCACGCCCACAACCGCCGGGTGCTCGACATGGTGGGCAAGATCAAAGCCGAGGTGGGGCACCGGGTCGAGATCGTCGGCGGCAATGTGGCCACCCGAAGTGCGGCCGCGGCACTGGTGGAGGCAGGCGCCGACGCGGTCAAGGTTGGCGTCGGCCCAGGCTCGATCTGCACCACCCGGGTGGTGGCCGGCGTGGGTGCGCCGCAGATCACCGCGATCCTGGAAGCCGCGGCGGTGTGCGGTCCCGCCGGAGTCCCGGTGATCGCCGACGGTGGACTGCAGTACTCCGGTGACATTGCCAAGGCGCTGGCTGCCGGTGCGTCGGCGGCGATGCTGGGCTCGCTGCTGGCCGGTACCGCGGAGGCGCCGGGCGATTTGATCTTCGTCAACGGCAAGCAGTTCAAGAGCTACCGCGGGATGGGCTCACTGGGGGCGATGCAGGGTCGCGGCTCCGGTGGGGGTGAAGCTAAGTCATTTTCCAAAGACCGCTACTTTCAGGACGACGTGCTCTCTGAGGACAAGTTGGTTCCCGAAGGCATTGAGGGCCGGGTGCCGTTCCGCGGGCCGCTGTCCACCGTCATCCACCAACTCACCGGCGGCCTGCGCGCCGCGATGGGCTACACCGGTGCGCGCACTATCGCCGATCTGCAACGCGCACAGTTCGTTCAGATCACCGCCTCCGGGCTCAAGGAGAGCCACCCGCACGACATCACCATGACTGTCGAAGCTCCCAACTACTACGCCCGCTAGGCAAACACATCATGCGTGACATGGTTGAAATCGGTATGGGCCGAACCGCCCGCCGCACATACGAACTCAACGAGATCAACATCGTGCCCGCCAGGCGCACCCGCTCGTCCAAGGACGTGTCCACCTCCTGGCAGCTGGATGCCTACCGGTTCGATATCCCGGTCCTCGCACACCCGACCGATGCTCTGGTCTCCGCGGAGTTCGCCATCGAGCTTGGCCGTCTTGGTGGATTAGGTGTGCTCAATGGTGAGGGACTGATCGGCCGCCACGTTGACGTCGAGGCCAAGATCGCTGCGGTCATCGAACTGGCCGACGATGCGGACCCCTCGGCCTCTATCCGGCTCCTTCAGCAGTTGCATGCGGCCCCGATTGACCCCGACCTGCTCGGGGCGGCGGTGGCCCGCATCCGGGAGGCCGGGATCACCACCGCGGTGCGGGTAAGTCCGCAGAATGCCCAGGCGCTCACCCCGGCGCTGGTGTCGGCAGGAATCGACCTGCTGGTCATCCAGGGCACCATCATCTCGGCGGAGCGGGTTGCCTCCGACGCCGAGCCGCTGAACCTCAAGACCTTCATCTCCGAACTCGATGTTCCGGTGGTGGCCGGCGGGGTGGCCGATCACCGCACCGCGCTGCATCTGATGCGCACCGGTGCGGCCGGTGTGATCGTCGGCTACGGCTCGACGCTGGGCGCGACCACCAGCGACGAGGTGCTCGGCATCAACGTGCCGATGGCCACCGCGATCGCCGACGCCGCCGCGGCCCGCCGCGAATACCTCGACGAGACCGGCGGCCGCTACGTTCACGTGCTCGCCGACGGTGATATCCACACCTCCGGCGAACTCGCCAAGGCCATCGCCTGCGGTGCCGACGCCGTCCTGCTCGGCACACCGTTGGCCGTGGCCGCGGAAGCGCCCGGCAACGGGTGGTTCTGGCCGGCTGCCGCCGCGCACCCGTCGCTGCCGCGCGGTTGCATGCTCCAGGTGGCCCTCGGCGACCGGCCGTCGCTCGGTGAGGTGCTCAATGGGCCGTCCGACGACCCGTTCGGCTCACTCAACCTCGTCGGCGGGCTTCGTCGTTCGATGGCCAAGGCCGGCTATTGCGATCTCAAGGAGTTCCAGAAGGTCGGACTGACCGTCGGTAGTTAGTTTTCGGTCGCACACCCGCCTCTAGACTGTGCCGGTGCAACCGGACTCAATATCGCCTCGCCCCGTCCTGGTGGTCGACTTCGGCGCGCAATACGCCCAGTTGATCGCCCGACGCGTCCGGGAGGCCCGGGTGTTCTCCGAAGTCATCGCGCACACCGCGACCATCGAGGAGATCAAGGCCAAAAACCCGCGGGCGATCGTGCTGTCCGGTGGGCCGGCCAGCGTGTACGCCGACGGTGCGCCCCAGCTTGATCCGGGCGTGTTCGATCTCGGTATTCCGGTATTCGGCATCTGCTACGGATTCCAGGCTATGGCCCAGGCTCTCGGCGGCACCGTCGCACGCACCGGTACCAGCGAGTACGGCCGCACCGATCTCAATGTTGTTGGTGGCAAACTGCATTCGGGTCTGCCCGGTACGCAGCCGGTGTGGATGAGCCACGGTGATGCGGTGACTCATCCACCGGCCGGCTTCGAGGTGGTGGCCACCAGTGCCGGCGCACCGGTGGCGGCATTCGAGGACCGCAGCCGCGGACTCGCCGGGGTGCAGTACCACCCCGAAGTGATCCACACTCCGCACGGCCAGCAGGTGCTCAGCAGGTTCCTGCACGACTTCGCTGGGATCGATGCGGAGTGGACACCTGCCAATATCGCCGAGTCACTCATCGACGGCGTTCGTGAGCAGATCGGCGAGGGCCGGGCCATCTGCGGACTGTCCGGGGGAGTGGATTCCGCGGTGGCGGCCGCACTGGTCCAGCGGGCCGTCGGCGATCGTTTGACGTGTGTGTTCGTCGATCACGGACTGCTGCGCGCCGGCGAACGTGAACAGGTGCAACGCGATTTCGTGGCGGCAACCGGTGCCCGGCTTGTGACGGTCGATGCGCAGGACAGATTCCTCGAAGCGCTGTCCGGCGTGACCGATCCGGAGGGCAAGCGCAAGATCATCGGCCGCGAGTTCATCCGCTCCTTCGAGGGTGCGGTGCGAGACCTTTTGGCCGGCAACGATTCTGGTGTCGGGAATATCGATTTTCTGGTGCAGGGCACGCTATACCCGGACGTCGTCGAATCCGGCGGTGGCAGTGGCACCGCCAATATCAAGAGCCATCACAATGTCGGCGGTCTGCCTGCCGACCTGAAGTTCACCCTTGTCGAGCCGCTGCGGTTGTTATTCAAGGACGAGGTTCGTGCGGTTGGCCGCGAACTCGGTCTGCCTGAGGAAATCGTTGCGCGCCAACCCTTTCCAGGACCCGGCTTGGGTATCCGGATCGTCGGTGAGGTCACCGCGGATCGGCTCGATACACTGCGCCGTGCCGATTTGATCGCGCGCGAGGAGTTGACATCGGCCGGGTTGGATCAGCAGATCTGGCAGTGCCCGGTGGTGCTGCTGGCTGATATCCGTTCGGTCGGGGTCCAGGGCGACGGCCGAACCTACGGCCACCCGATCGTGCTGCGTCCGGTCTCCAGCGAAGACGCCATGACGGCGGACTGGACCCGGGTTCCCTATGAGGTGCTCGAACGGATCTCGACGCGGATCACCAATGAGGTGCCCGAGGTCAACCGGGTGGTGCTCGATGTGACGAGCAAACCGCCCGGCACCATCGAGTGGGAATAGTGCCCGGCCGCTGACCCCTTGACGCTTGTCGGCGGGTGGGTGTTTACTTCCGATATCGAACATATATTCGAAAAAAGTGGATGTCGATCGCAGCGGGAGGTGGGCGATGACGGCGGCTATCGCCCTGGAGAAGGGCCGGTCTGACCGCTCTGAACAGCTAGAACAGCTTCGACGCCAGATGGCGGCGGTCTCCGGGAAGGTGGGTGCCCGATCGCCCGCGGTTGAGGTGCCCGAGCCGCTGGTGGCCGGGGTGCCGAAGGGCGCGGTGGCGGTGCTGTCGGGAGCCCGGTCGCTACCGGTGAGCATGGCCGCCGCGGTGACGGCTGCGGGCGGTCATGTGGCCGTCGTCGGACTGCCGGACTTCGGGTTGTTGGCCGCCGCTGAGATGGGCGCGGATCTCACTCGGCTCGCGGTGATCCCGCAACCGGGTGCCGATCCGGTGGAGGTGGCCGCGGTGCTGATGGACGGGATGGATCTGGTGGTGCTTGGTCTGGCCGGGCGATCGGTGTCCGCGACGCGAGCGCGCGCCGTGGTGGCGCGGGCCCGCCAGCGGGGCTGCACTCTGCTGGTGACGCAGGGGGAATGGCAGGGCGC
Organism: Mycobacteriaceae bacterium; assembly: GCA_037138275.1. Classification (GTDB taxonomy): domain Bacteria; phylum Actinomycetota; class Actinomycetes; order Mycobacteriales; family Mycobacteriaceae; genus Mycobacterium. The sequence continues at coordinate 5,474 of JBAXIR010000162.1, forward strand.
GTCGATCCGGATGGATGCCCGGGTGAGTGGTTATGACATCACCTCGGGTCCTGGCGGCCCCGGCGAGGTTCCGGTGGCGGGCCACGGCCGGATCAGTGCGGTGCGGGTGTCGATCCGGACCCGAGGCCGGCAGTGACACCGGCAGTGAC
>JBAXIR010000163.1:0-5594 GCA_037138275.1 Mycobacteriaceae bacterium
GCCTTCTTGGCAGGTGCCTTCTTGGCCGGCGCACTTCCGGTGTAGAGATCGGCGTCCGGCACCTTGCCGATCGGCCAGTTCTCGAGGGTGTCCACGTAGAGTTGGCGGACTTCTGCGATCCGGTCGACAAGATCGTCGAGTGTCCAGTCGTCGAGTGAAATCGGTGGGTACACAACAACATCCACAGTTCCCGGATGCAGGGTTGAGGAGTCCCGGGCCGACACCACCTCGGCGTTGCGGATCACGATCGGCACGATGGGCACACCGGCTGACATCGCAAGCCGGAACGGGCCCTTCTTGAATGGTCCGACCGATCTTGTGTCGAGTCGGGTGCCCTCCGGCGCGATGACCACCGACAGGCCCTTCCTGGCGAGTTCCTCGGCCTGCTTTAAGGATTCGACCGCGGCCTTGGGGTCCTCACGATCGATGAATACCGTATCGACCAGCTTGCCCAGCGTGCCCATGACGGGATCGTTCTGGAGTTCCTTCTTGCCGACGCCGGTCCAGTTGTCCTTGACCAATGCGCCCACGATCACCGGGTCGAAGTTGTTGCGGTGGTTGAAGATGAAGACCGCGGGGCGCTTCTTCTTGAGGTTCTCCTCGCCTATCACATTCAGGTCGACGCCGTTGATCGCCAACAGCAATTGCGGGAAGGCTGTGGTGAACACGTTGATACCGCGCCGCCGACTACCGGTCAGCAAGCCCCAGCCGATCGCCGAGTAGGCCGCGGGTACCACCGATCCCACGCCCAGCAGGCTGCGCACCTGGCCCAGGAGTCCGCCGCTGCCCCGGCTCTTGAATTCCAGGATCGGCCAGCCGCGCTTGCGTGCGACCTCCGCCATCTTGTCCCCGGGATTGGTTGGTCGCGGATTGCCCACCAGGTACATCAGGGCGACGTCCTCGTTGCCGTCGGCGTAGAAGTAGCTGTCCTGGAGGTCGATAGCGTGCTCGGCGGCGAACTCCTGCACCGCATCCGCCTTGCCCGAACCCCACAGGATCGGCCGGATCACCTTGCCGGTGAGCACTCCGTCGTCGTCGACCTCGAACCGGTTGGTGAGGATACTGGGGATACCGAGGTACCGGGCCACCGGTTCGACCTGGATCGTCAGAGCAGAGGAACTGAGCACCACCGTGTGCCCACGCTCCATGTGCGCGTTCACCAGATCGCGCATCTCGGGATAGATGCGCTTTTCGATCTTCTCGACGAACAGCCGCTCACCGATCTGCTGCAGGTCGCTGAGCGGCCGACCCCGCAACGCCTCGGTGGCCTTGCCGATGAGGCCCTCAAACTCCATCAATCCCAGTTGGTGGTTGAGTCCGGCAGCGATCATGGAGATCAGTTCGCCCACGCCCATATCGCGGTTGCGAAGCCGTTCGCGGGTGAGGATCACCGCGGTGAACCCCGCGACCAATGTGCCGTCGAGGTCGAAGAAGGCACCGATTTTGGGTCCGGGCGGGCTTGCTTTGACCTCGGCCACCGAACCCGGCAATCGCATGCTCCGGGATCCTGCGCTGTTCTCGTCGCTCATGCTTTGTCGCTCATGAATGGGCCACCGATCCGTTCACAGGTTGGGATTCTTCCGGATGATCGGGAAACGACGCCGGGACCACCCGGGGCCTGGGGTCCCCGGCAAGGGCGAGCACCTCGTCAAAACCTCGCCGCAGACACTGCGCGAAGAGTTCGGGGTGGGCGACCGCCGCTCGGTCGTAGCGGGCGGTGACGGTCGCATAGCCGCCGCGGGAGATCAACACAACCATCATCGCGACACCCGGAAGGGGGCCGATTCCGTACTGCCGCAACACCTTTGCTCCGGCGATGTAGGTATCTCCGGGGTAATTGGGCACATTGCTGGCCTGGACGTCGGAGGCGATGACCGAGCCGCTCACTGCCTGAAGCGCGGCATCGGGCAACAGGGCGAGCACCGGCGCGATGGCGCCGATCATGTCGATCGCCGCCTCTTCGCGGCGCTGGATCATCTGCTTGCGGATCTTCTGGATGCGCAACACCGGGTCGGCGACGCCGACCGGAGCAGCCAGGTTCACTCCGGCGAAACGATTTCCACCGGCCGGATCCGCCTCGGCTCGCAGGTTCACCGGGACGGCCATCGGCAGTGAGTTGATCGGTACACCGAGTGCCTCGTGGTAGAGCCGCAGTGCGGCGCACAATCCGGCCAGGTAGGCGTCGTTGATGGAACCCTCCGCGGCGCGGGCAGCGCGGTGCAGGTCACCGAGTCTCATATCGATGGCCTCGGTGCGGGTGGACAGACTGCGGCCGCGCAGCAGTGGCGAGGATTCAGCGGCCGGGCGCACCATCCGTCGTCCGGAGCGCGCGTAGTCGATCGCACCGAACACCGCCGAACCGGGACTGCTCACCATCCGCCCCAGAAGGCCCAGGCCGGCGGACACCGCGTCGGCGATGCCGCCGGCGATCACACCCGGGAGTTGATTGATGCCCTCCCGCATCAACTCATTGGGCGTGACGTCCTGCGGCACCGGCATCGGCGGGTCCGGCTTGGCCGGCGGGTTGCGCTCGAGGTCGTAGATCGCGGCGAACATGGTGGCCGCCCCGACTCCGTCGGTGATGGCGTGGCTGAGGTGGAGCATCGTGGCGGCCTTACCACCCTCGAGCCCCTCGACCAGGGTGGCGGTCCACAACGGCCTGGAGATGTCCAGCGGCGACTGCAGCATCACCTCGGCCAAATCGAGTACCTCCCGAAGCGTGCCGGGTTCGGGCACGCGGACCCGGCGCACGTGGAAATCGAGGTTGAAGTCGGGATCGACCACCCACCGCGCGGGTCCGGTGGGCAGCGTCGGCATGACGACCTTCTGGCGCAGGCGCAGTACTTTGCGGGAGGCATTGTCGAAACGAGTCTGAAGCAGGTCGAAGTCCGGTCCGGTATCGAGGATCTCCAGCGCCATGATGCCCGACCTCGTCCGCGGGTTGGCCTCACCGCGGTGCATCAGCAGGTCGAAGGCGCCGAGTTCGGACGGCAACCCGGAAGCATCCTCGGGGCCGCTCATCGAAACCTCCTCACCGATCCGGACTGCCTCATCACGCTAGCCCGATCAGGGCGCTGACGTGGTGGATTACCGGTCCCGATGGGAACCCCGTGCGAGTCGACGCTCAGCCGGCCGAGCGGGCCGTCCGCCGCCTACCGCGTGCGGCCACGTGACGGCCGTAGATGATGCCGAGGAACGCCGCGACGGCCTCGGCCGCCATCTGGCAGCGCAGGGTGGCAATGGTGTCGAAGGCGTGGTGCGCATGGGGGATCTCGGCGTAGGACACGGTGCGGGCGCGGGCCTCGCGCAGTGCCCCGGCAAATGCTCGGGCCTGCGTGTGCGGAACCACATCGTCGTTTTCACCGTGCAAGATGAAGAAGGGCGGGGCATTGCGATGCACCCGGAAAATCGGGGAGGCGTCCTCGAACAACTGACGGTTGTCATCGAATCGCCGCTGCATGACCAGATGTTCGAGCAGTGGCATCGTCAACGAGTGCAGGGACCCTTTGTCGGTGAGGTCGTAGAGCCCGTAGTGCGGCACGGCGGCCTGCACGCTGGTATCGGCATCCTCGAAGCCCGGCTGCAGACGGTCGTCGTCGGCGGTCAGTGCGGCCAGTGCGCTCAGGTGGCCGCCGGCCGAGCCGCCGGTGATCGCGATGAAATCCGGATCGCCGCCGTAGTCGGCGATATTTGCACGCACCCACGCGATCGCGCGCTTGACGTCGGTGATGTGGGCCGGCCACGCCGCGCCAGGGCTGCGGCTGTAGTTGATCGGCACGCAGATCCAGCCGAGTTCAACCATCCGGCTCATCAGCGGATACGCCTGTCCCCGTTTGTCATTGATCGACCAGCCGCCGCCGGGAACCTGGATAAGAACAGGTGCCCGTCGGCTATCGGGCAGATCCGGGCGACGCCAGATATCGAGTTTGTTGCGGCCACCCGGGCCGTAGGAGATGTTCGACGTCGTCGTCGAGTACCGGCGCCTGTCCCGCATGGCTGCCACCAAAGCGGCCAGGTTCGGATGGCGCGCGGTGTAGGGCTCCAGGGGGTGGTGAACAGCCGTCGGGTAGTCGTCACCGAACGTCTCGCGCAGGGAATCTTCAAGGACGGTGTCGGCCTGCTGCACGGCAAGTCCACGCGCCATACGCCGCAACGGTGAAGGAACAGCCGACAGCGCGTGTCCGGTGAGGACATGCGGGCCGAATTCGCTTGCCAACCACCCGAGTAGCCAGCCTGCAGCAGCGGGCGAACCGTGCAGTAACAAAGATCCGGTCTGATAAGCCCGGGCGCCGGTCTGAAAGCTCCTGGAGCACAATCCGGTGACCTCGTCGATCACGCTGCTCATGGCGGTCGGCTCCCTCGACATCGTTGTCTGGTCGTGCCCCCTGCGGACGTGACAGCCAAAGCGGTGCACGACGCTGACCAACAGTAACGAGTGCGGCTCGAAGTCAGGGGGATTTCGGGTCGTGCAGATCACCAAGACGAGCAGTTGCCGCAGGCCAAGCGAAGAAATTCAATGGTGCCGACACGGCGGTCGGGCTAGGCAAGGGGCCACTTGCTCCCCGGGATAGCCGATAGACTGATGTTCCGCATGCCTCCGTAGCTCAGTCGGATAGAGCGAGGGCCTTCTAATCCCTAGGTCGCAGGTTCGATTCCTGCCGGGGGCGCTTTTGTGATAGCGGCACCGCCACTACCCTCATGGTCGTGACTGAACTTGCCGACGGCTCGCATTCCGGCGACCTGACCGAAGAGGCGCGTTACTACGACTACGCATCGACGGCGAACCCTCTCTTTGCCGGTTTGATCCCTCCCGTTCCCTACCAATCCTTTTCGCCCGAGTTTTTTGAGCGGACTACTAGCGGGATTCTCCCGCTGGATGTGAGCGAGGAGATGAAGCTCCCCGGGCCGGCCACAAGTCCAGCGCTGCTGGCCAATTTCGTTCGGATCGTTAACGGCAGCGTCACCACCACCGCGCTGGCCACCAGCCAACTGTTCTTCGTATTTCAAGGCTCAGGGCGAACCGAAGCCTGCGGGCGAATCATTGAATGGAGTGAGGGCGACTTCATCGTTTTGCCCGCCCATGGTCACGCCGTTCACCACACAGAAGGTGAAGCGGGCATGTACTGGGTGCATGACGCACCCCTGCTCCGGTACCTCGGCGTTACTGCCACGGAAGAACGCTTCAAGCCCACTGTCTTCCAGCACTCCAAGGCCGAAGCCAAACTCGAGCAAATCGTCAGCGACCCCGTAGCCGGTCACGCGAATCGGGTCAGCGTTCTGCTCGCGAACTCCAATTTCCCCCAGACCCGAACCATCACCCATACCTTGTGGGCGATGTTCGGGCTCCTACCCAAGGATGCGGTTCAGTATCCCCACCGCCACGAGTCCGTCGCGCTGGACTTCGTCATCAGTTGCAAGCCGGGCTGCTACACCATGATCGGCACCGAACTGGGGCCGGACGGCATGATCAGTAACGGCCACCGCGAGGACTGGAAACCGGGCGCTTCATTCATCACCCCCGCCGGTTACTGGCACTCCCATCACAACGAGTCAGGAGAGGACGCCCACGTCCTCCCAATCCAGGACGCCGGCCT
>JBAXIR010000164.1:0-5566 GCA_037138275.1 Mycobacteriaceae bacterium
TATCCATGAGGTGGCGATCATCGGCGCCGGACCGGGCGGTATCACCGCGGCGCACCTGCTACGGCGCAACGGAATCGACGACTTTGTCCTCCTGGAACGGGCCGGTGACGTCGGCGGGACCTGGCGCGACAACCACTATCCCGGCCTCGCCGTCGACATCCCGTCGCTGTGGTACCAGTTCCCGTTCGCCCGCGACCCCAACTGGTCGCGACTGTTCGCCTCCGGCCCGGAGATCCACCGGTACCTGCGCGACGTGGCCAGCCGGGAGGGCGTCTACTCGCACCTGCAGACCGACACCGAGGTGGTGCGCCAGGTATGGGACGACGACCACGCGGTGTGGCGCCTCGAGATCGCCGACGGCCGCGTCATCACGGCGCGATTCCTGATCAGTGCGGTCGGCGGATACGTCAACGCCAAACCCGATGTCCCGATCGACGGGATCGACGACTTCGGGGGCCGGGTCATGCGCCCGAACGACTGGGACGACTCCTTTGACGTCCGTGGCAAACGGGTTGCGCTGATCGGAACCGGATCCAGCGGAGTGCAGATCGCTGGCGCGCTCGCCGGGGTCGCCGGCCAACTCGACGTGTATCAGCGCACCCCGGCCTGGGTGCTGCCAAAGGTGGACTTCGCGATGAGTGCCCGGATGCGCACCGTGCTGAAAGTGCCGGGGGTGCTGCCGGCGGTCGATGCGGCCGGACGCTGGATGATGGATCTGCTCTTGGTGGGGCCAATCTGCCACCTGCTGTCGAGACTGTCCGAGCGCACCCTGAAGCGGGTGATGCCGCTCTACGACGCGTACTGCCGCACGCTGTACCGCGGATTGCTGCGAGCAATCGTGCGCGACAAATCCGTCCGGAGAAAACTGCTGCCCCGCTACGGCATCCTGGCTAAACGACCGGTGATCTCGAGTGCGTTCCTGCCCATCTTCAACCGGTCCGACACGGCCTTGGTCACCACGCCGATCGAGCGCATCACCGCGACCGGGGTGCGAACCACCGATGGGATTGATCATCCCGTCGACCTGATCGTCACGGCCACCGGCTACCAGTTGTGGACCGATCCGGAGACCTACCGGCCCGGAACCATCATCGGTCGGGACGGATTCGACCTCGCGGTTCAGTACCGCACCCACGGTCTGCAGAGCTACGCCGGCAGCGCCCACCCCGGCCTGCCGAACCGATGGGAGTTGGTCGGCCCGGTCGGCTTCGTCGGCTTCGCGTGGTTTGACTACTTGCAGACGGTCACCGCCCACGCGGTCCGGGTCATCGCCGAGACCCGCCGGCGTGGGGCGGCGGCCGCCGAAGTGACATCTGATGCCTTCGACGAACGCAACCGCAAACTTGAGCGCCAGGGCCGAGCCATGCGGCTCTACTTCACTGAGTGCAACCCCGGCCTGAACACCTACTTCGTCAACTCCCTCGGGCAGGCCGTGTACTACCGGCCCGAAACCATCGCTGCATCACGGAGATTCAGCCGAACCTCCCCGCTGGAGGATTACGCATTCACGGCACGGGCATTCACATCCCAGCCGGACTCAGCCGCCCACGCCGTGTCCGCATGACCGCCTCTGCGCAGCGGCCACTGGAAGGCAGAGTCGCCTACATCACCGGCGCCGCCCGCGGACAGGGCCGGGCGCACTGCGTCCGGTTGGCCCGCGCGGGTGCGAACATCGTCGCCATCGACGCGTGCGGTCCGGTCGGTGCACACATCGGCTACCCACCCGCACAGCCCGAGGATCTGGCCGAGACGGTTCGGTTGGTCGAGGACGAGGGCGCCAAGATCGCCGCCCACCCCGTCGACGTCCGCGACCTCGCCGGTCAACAGCGCGTGATTGCCAGCGCCGTAGAGCAATTCGGCCGCCTCGACATCGTGGTCGCCAACGCCGGTGTGATGAGTTGGGGCCGCGCCTGGGAGATTCCGGCCGAGCAGTGGCAGGAGATGATCGACATCAACCTGACCGGGTTCTGGAACACGATCAAGGCGGCGGCACCGGCGATGATCGAGGCGGGCAACGGTGGGTCCATCATCGCGATCAGTTCGGCCGCGGGCATCAAGGCGGTTCCGGGAGCAGGCCATTACAGTGCAAGCAAGTTTGGCATCGTCGGGCTCACCAATTCGCTGGCAATTGAATTGGGCGAGTATGACATTCGGGTCAACTCGGTGCACACCTATGGTGTCGACACCGCACTGGGCAACGACCCGTCGCTCTACACGACCTTCGAAAAGCACCCGCGGTATGCGTACAGCTTTTCGCCCGGTGCACTGGAGACGAATTCCCTGACCCCGCCAGAACAGGTCAGCGAGGTGGTGCTGTTTCTGGCCAGCGACGCCTCGGCGCTGATGACCGGCACCCAGGTGGCGGCCGACAAGGGCTATCTCAAGATCTAGCTTGCTCCGAGGGATTGCGCCGCAAGCGCCTTGGCCCACCGGTAGTCGGCCTTACCGGCCGGCGAGCGCACCACCTTCTCGGTGCGCACGAACGCCTTCGGAAACTTGTACTGCGCGATATGGGGGCGGCACGCCTCGATCAGTTCCTCGTCGGTGGCGGTCTTCCCCTGCGCGAGTTGGACGATCGCGACGACCTCGCTGCCCCAGCGTTCCGATGGCCTTCCGGTGACGACGACGTCGTACACGGCCGGGTGGCTGGCCACCGCGCGCTCGACCTCCTCGGCGAAGATCTTCTCCCCGCCGGAGTTGATGGTCACCGATTCGCGGCCCAGCAGTTCGATGCGCCCGTCGGCCAAATAGCGGGCCTTGTCGCCGGGGATTGAGAACCGCACGCCGTCGATGGTGGGGAAGGTGCGCGCGGTCTTCTCTGCATCACCCAGGTAGCCCAGCGGCACGAACACCCGTCGGGCCAGCCAGCCCTCGCCGTCGCCGGGGGAGAGCACGTGGCTGAAATCGGTTGCCACGACGGTAGTGTCGGCAAGCGGAGTGAAAGTGGCGGTCTGCATGTCGGCGCCCTTGGTCGCGACGCTGGTCATCTGCGCGCCCGACTCCGAGGCGCCGACGGCGTCGAGGATCATCAGGTTGGGCAGCACCGTCAGTAGCCGGTCGCGGACCGTCGGGGACAGCGGCGCGCCGCCGTTGGTCAGCGCCATCAGCCCGGACAGGTCGTAGTCACCCGTCTCGATCGCATCGACCAGGGGCCGGGCCATGGCGTCGCCGACCACCGGGATGCTCAGCACGCGTTCGCGCGCGGCCAACTGCAGAATGGCATCGGCATCAAAACGCGTGACGTCGTCGGGGACGGCGATCCAACCGCCGGCGCTGATGGTGTTGAACACACCCCATTGAGCGGCGCCGTGCATCAACGGTGGAAGCACCAGGAACGATCGCACCCCGGGGGCGGCGTTCACCTGATCGATCAGATCTTGGTAAGAGTTCAACTCCGCGCCGCCGGTGAACGGCCGGCCGCCCATGGCGGACATGAAGATGTCGTGCTGACGCCACAGCACACCCTTGGGCATCCCGGTGGTGCCGCCGGTGTAGAGGATGTAGAGATCGTCGCCTCGGGGGGTGGGCATTCCAGTGGCGGGTTCGGTTGTGGCGGTGATGGATTCGTAATCGACCGCGCCGTCCAGCAGTGGATTGCCGGAATCGTCGGCGACCTGGATGAGCACCTGAAGATCGGGCAGCCGGTCCCGGATCGCGGCCACCTGCGGGGCGAACTCCGCGGCGTAGACCAGGGCCTTGGCTCGCGCGTCGCCCAGCAGGTAGAGCAACTCCTCCTCGACGTAGCGGTAATTGACGTTGAACGGCGCAACCCGGGCGCGGTAGCCGGCCACCATGGCCTCGAGGTACTCGTTACCGTTGCGAAGATATAAACCGACGTGGTCCTGGCCGGACTCCTGGCCCTGCAGCTGGTCGCGTTCGGTGTGACAGCCCAGGCCCAGGGAGGCCAGGTAATGCGCGACGCCGTCGATGCGGGCGTCCAGCTGTGCGTAGGTGAGCCGCAGATCCCGCCAGATCAGAGCGGTCTGATCCGGTAGTTCAGCGGCTACGGTGCCCAACACCGTGGACAGGTCGAAGTCGACGCGATCGTGAGCCATGGCCACACTGTATTCGGCGCCCGGTCGGGGCTTACAGTGCTCAGGACTGCCGACCGAGACCAGGAGTGCCCGTGAGCACTGAGCGCGCCCGTATCGACTTTCCATCCCGAATCGGGGTGTGGTGGGCCAGTGACAGTTGGTCGATGCCGGCCGCCCAGGAGGTGGCCCAGGAGATCGAGGCGCTGGGATACGGCTCGCTCTTTCTCCCCGAGGTGGGCCTGAAGGACGCCATGGTGGAGTCGGCGGCGTTCCTGGCCGCCACCGAGCGGCTCGTGGTGGGCACCGGAATCGCCAACATCCACGCCCGGATCGCCGGAACCACCGAGGGCGGCGGTCGCACCCTGACCGCGCTGCACCCGGGCCGGTTCGTGCTGGGCCTCGGCGTCAGCCACGGGCCGCTGGTGCAGAACATGCTGGGCGGCACCTACGCCAAGCCGTTGGAAACCATGCGCACCTACCTGGACCGGATGGCGGCGCTGCCGGAGATGATCGAGCCGGGCTCGGGACGGCCCACCCGGCTGCTTGCGGCGTTGGGGCCCAAGATGATTGAGCTGTCCGGCACTCACGCCGACGGGGCGCATCCCTATCTGGTGACACCGGCACAGACCGCGACCACCCGGGAGATCCTCGGCCCGGACAAGTGGATCGTCTCCGAGCAGGCGGTGGTGGTCGGCCGGGACGTCGATGGCCACGGCGAGCAGTTGCGCCGGGCGCATCTGCACCTGCAGATCTATTCGGGTCTGCCGAACTACCGCAACTCCTGGCTTCGTCAGGGCTTTGATGAGTCCGACTTCATCCCCGGTGGATCCGAACGGTTGGCCCGCGGCATCGTCGGCATGGGTTCGGTGCAACAGGCCGCGGCCACAGTGACCGCTCACCTGGACGCCGGCGCCGATCATGTGGTGGTGCAGGTTCTCGGTGACGGCAACCCGGCCTGGGATCCGCGGCCGGCACTGCGCGAACTTGCCGGTGTGCTCGAGTTGTCCGGCGCTACCGCTTGAGCCAGGCGCGCACGGTGTCCAAGTCGCGGGTGTAGTTGTCGTACCACTCGTTGACGAAGATCGACGCCCCGCTGATCTTGTCGCCGCCCTGCCAGATCAGCCGGATCCGGATGGGGCCCCGGGTGTAGACGTCGACTCTGTCGTCGAGTGCCCGCCGCTGCCAGCCCTGTTGCTCGCTGGACTCGGCGAGGGCGGTGCGCTCATCGGCCGCCGTCGTCATGATGCCTCCCCGCGTTCGCGTCGGTGTCGGTGCGCCTCAAAGCTACTGCGCGGCCCGCGGTCAGCCCCGTTGGGGGCGGGGTCGCTCCGGGCGTGTGGAATTAGGGCGGAATCAGGGCGGAATCAGGCGCCGCGAGCGCGATGGACGAGATCGGCTGCGGCACCGCGTAATTCGGCGAATGACGACAGGGGCCTGCCGAAGCCGACCCTCGTGTAGGCATCCCCCCGAGGCGTGTTGACCTTGAGGTCAAGTCCGTAGCGGTCGATATCGGTGCACACGGCTGCGTCGGT
>JBAXIR010000165.1:0-5505 GCA_037138275.1 Mycobacteriaceae bacterium
GTCGACTTTCACTTCGACGTCATGTGCCCGTACGCCTATCAGACGTCGCGGTGGATTCGGGAAGTCCGGGATCTGACTGGGCTGCAGGTGAACTGGCGCTTCTTCAGCCTTGAGGAAGTCAACCGCGTCGAGGGCAAGAAGCATCCGTGGGAACGAGAATGGTCCTATGGCTGGTCGATGATGCGGATCGGCGCGCTGCTGCGCCGCCGGTCCATGGCCGACGTCGATGCCTGGTACGAGCGCGCGGCGCGGGCCCTGCACGTGGAGGGCCACAAACCCCACGAGAAGGCCGTCGCTCGTCATCTGCTCGAGGAGATCGGGTTGGACCCCGGACTGGTTGATCAGGCCATCGCCGACCCGACGACCAGTGACGAGGTGCTGGCGGATCATCAGCGCGTGGTTGAGGCGGGCGGTTTCGGTGTTCCGACCCTGTTCTTTCCCGACGGTCAGTGTCTGTTCGGCCCGGTGCTGATCGACCCGCCGACCGGTGCCGCCGCGGTGCGACTCTGGGATGCAGTCGTGGCCTGGACTGAGTTTCCCCACCTCTATGAGCTTCAACGCCCGAAGACCGGTGCCGACGAGTTGCTGATCGCGCAGACGTTCCGGCCCTATCTGGAGGCCCGCGACTGGGTATCGATCAATCGCGGTGAGGTCATCAGCTTCGACAGGCCGGGCGGTTAGGGGTTTTGCCGCGCGGAGGCGTGCATTTCTGGCAAACTCGGGCCGTCCCTAAACCGCTGGAGGCCGCGTGACGACGACACTTTCTGCCTCGTTGCTGTCGCGGCGGGACCGGATCACCATCGCGATCACGCTGATCTCCGCTGTCGGCGCTGGGGCACTGCACTTCATCCACGCCAACTCGGTGCTCTCCTTCATTGTTGCCGCGGTCGCGCTGGCCACGCTGGCATCTCTGGTGGGGCGATCGGTGGAGGCACTGGGGGACCGGCTCGGTCCCAGCGCCACCGGGGTACTGCAATCGGCGCTCGGCAATCTGCCGGAGTTGTTCGTCATCCTCTTTGCGCTCAAGGCCGGTCTGTACGGCGTGGTGAAGGCGACCCTGGTCGGGTCGATCCTGGCCAACGTCCTGTTGATCCTCGGTCTGGCATTCCTGGTGGGTGGTCTCAAGCACGGCCGGCAACGGTTCGGGGCCGACGACAGCCGCACCCTCGGTCTGATGCTCACCCTGGCGGTCTTCATCCTCGCGATCCCCTCGCTCACCGCATCCCTGCACACCCCGGCGGCCTCGCACGAACGCGTGGTGTCGGTCGTGGTGTCGGTCGTCATGCTGGCTCTCTTCGTGCTCTCACTGCCGGCGGCGCTGGCACGCCGAACGCCGGATCCGGCCGACCCTGCCGGTCATTCCCGCAGTCCGTCTCCGATTCTTGCGAGTCCGGACTCGACCGCAGCGGCCAGCAAGGCTGATTCACATGGCGAATGGCCCCTGGCCATGGCGATCGGGATGCTCGCCGCCACCGCTGTCGGGGCGGCGTTCGTCTCGGAGTGGTTTGTCTCCGCGCTGGAACCGGCCATGGACGCGATGGGCATCAACGAGGTGTTCGCCGGCCTGGTGATCGTGGCCATCGCCGGCAATGCCGTGGAGAACGTCGTCGGCATCCAGTTAGCGGCCAAGAACCAGATGGACTACGGGGTGCAGGTTGTCCTGCAGTCGCCGGTTCAGATCGCGCTCACGGTGGCGCCGATCGTATGTCTGGCGGCGGGTTTCCTAGGTCAGCCCGGCTTTGATCTGGTGTTCTCACCGCTACTGCTCGCGGCAATGGTGATGTCAGCCCTGGTAGCCGTACTGGTCACCTTCGACGGCGAATCGAACTGGTTCGAGGGCGCGGCACTGATCGCGCTCTACATCGCGATTGCCACCTCATTCTGGTGGGGTTAGCGGCGGCGCGGCCTGTGCTGGCGCGCGCAGTCGCGGTCGCCGCTGTCGCGGTCTGGATCGTCGTTCCGGTGCGTCCGGCATCCGCCGATCCGCCGCCGCCGGTTGCCGACACCCTGGCCAAACTGGAGACCCTGCCGATCAAGGGGCGAGCGCCGAAGACGGGCTACGAACGCAGTCTGTTCGGTGAGTCGTGGACCGACGATGTGACTGTGGCCTTGGGACACAACGGATGTGACACCCGCAATGACATCCTCCGTCGCGACCTTGTCGAGGTGGTCCTCAAACCCGGTTCCAACGGATGTGCCGTTCTCAGTGGCATTCTCAACGATCCCTACACCGGAACCACGGTCGAGTTCGAACGTGGGCCGAGTACGTCCGCACTGGTGCAGATCGACCACGTCGTCGCCCTGTCGGACGCCTGGCAGACCGGTGCACAGCAGTTGGATCCTTTTGCGCGCAGTAATTTCGCCAACGATCCGTTGAATCTGCAGACCACGATCGGGTGGGTCAATCAGCAGAAGGGAGACGCTGACGCGGCAACCTGGTTGCCGCCGAACAAGGCCTACCGGTGTCCATTCGTTACGCGGATCGTCGACGTCAAATCCACCTATAACCTGTGGGTGACTCAGGCTGAGCATGACGCCATCTCCTCGGTGCTCGGCCAGTGCGACGCCTGACCTACCTCACACGGAGATCGGTGGCGGCGGGTCGGCAAGGCCGCTCAGGACGAGGCTGAAACTGTCCTGACGTTGCGCCATGGCACCGCTGCCGTCGTCGGAGACCAGCAGCAGGGTGTACGAGCCATTACTGAGCCGTGGTCCGAGGGTGATGCCCTCAAAATTGCTGAAGCCGGTATTGCCCTGCCAGAGAAGCGATTTGCCGACGGGTGTGAAGCTTCCCGTGATCAAGCTCGGGACGCTGGTGACGTCTGTTGCGCCGGTAAAATCAAGCAGGTAGACGCGGGTGCGAAAATGGGGCAGGCATCCGCCGAGTTCCCGCTCAAGGGACAGGACGTCACCGTTGGGCAGGGCGAGCAGGTCTACGAGACCGCTGCGTTCGACGGTGATGAACGGTGACAGCCGGGAGATCGGGTCGGTGCGATAGGCGTACTGCGTTCCCGGCGTCAGATCCGGGCCGTCGAACTCCTGGATCCGGACCCAGCTTCCCGCCGAGGTGGTGGACAGTGCTCCGTCTGGTTTCAGCGCTTCCTCGTTGCCAGTCCAGAGCTTTCCGAGGGCGTAGGACAGCGACTCAAGGCCCATATTGTTCTGCACGTTGGACGGCCGGTAGATATCGGGAACCGCGACCGAGCCGACCTTCAGTCCGGTGGCCAGGCTGAATTCGGTGATGCTCGAGGCGACTTCGTCGGAAATCCACACGGTGTTGCCGTCGGGTCCCAGAGCTATGCCCTCGGAGTCCGATCCCATACCTGGGGCGGTGATGCCGCCGGTGACCCGGCTGGATCGGATCCGGCCGGTTCTGGTGTCGAGTGAGGTGTAGATCTGCCAGATTGACCGGTCACCGTTGTCACCGACCCCGTAGTAGGTGGTGCCGCCCGCATAGGCGATACCGCTGAGTTCGGCCGCCCCGGTGGATCCGCTACCGAGCCCGAAAGGGCTCTGGCCGGACCGCGTGATCGTCAACCCGGGCTGCGCTGTCGTCTCGGGCTGGACCACCCCGCGGGGTGCTCGCACACGAACCTGCCGGCGCGGCCGCACCGCGGCCGATGGTGTTGCCGCTGATGCAGCGAGAGGCTTGGCGAGTGAGTTCGGTTGGGGCTTAACGGATTTAGCAACAGATCGCGTCACTGCGCCGCGGGTGGAGTCAGAGCCGCGAGTGTCTGCCGAAGCCGTCGGAGTCGCGGCTGCGATCGCGGCACCGATACCCAGTGCTATCACAAGCGCGCCGAGGTGACCCGCGTGACGGCGCGTGGATAATTCCACCGCTAGACCAGCGTGGTCTTCAGGTTGGTCAGATCGGTCTTCATCAGGACGACGTTGTAGTTGCCCCACAGCGACATGTTCCAGTACAGGTTGCTCACGTCAGGGGCACCACCGGAGTCGGTGAGCTGACCGGTGCCCGATAGCGGATGGATCATCGGCGCGTACAGGCCCGGGTACTGGATGGAGTTGGCCACGGTGATCGGGTCGGACCACGCGCCCTCGGGGGTGTCGGCGGTGCGCAGGATGACGTTGTTGGCGCCGTTGCCGTACATCACCACGTACTTGCCGAGATAATCGTTGTACTGCACGCTCATCTCGCTGACGTTGCCACCGGTCTTGGCGCCGACGAGGCCGGCGAACCAGCCGCCGAAGAAGTTCGGGTTGTTGGCGATATCCCTGACGAAGCCGAAAAGCCCGCCGGAGTTGGGCGAGTCGCCGATCACCGGTGCGGCGACGGCGGGCTTATCACGCACCCAGGTGTCGCCGTCCCAGTACTCGTACTGCTTGAGGTCGGTGATGGCGCCCTCGGGCACCCGGGACAGGAAGGCCGACCCGGCGCGCCCGGACGGTGTACCGAAGGCGTAGACGTAACGGGGATCGCCGGAGATGACCTTGCTCTCCGGTTGCAGCACGTAGGCCATCTGCTGGAAGTTCTGGTCGCCCGCGCGATACGGCGTCGACGACCGGAACCAGCCCGCCGAGCGCACGGATGAGGGCTGCAGAACCCACTTATCGGTGGCCGGGTTGTACTGGGAGATCGCGGAATAGTTGGTGGTCCAGCGGCCGGGGGTGTCCCAGGACTTCACCGAGAAGTAGTTGACGTAGTTCTCGCCATTGGCGTAGACGGCCGACGACGGGATGTTGGTGACCTCAGATCCGATGAAGAACACCTGGTTTCGGGCGGCCGGAATGAATTGATTGGCAGGACCGGACCTCTCCAGCGTCAGGCCGTCGTACAACTGGGTGTCGGTGCTGAGCAGCAGCACGTTGGATCGCCAGTTGCCGGACATGTTCGGTCCGCTGAAGGTGTCACCGAAGGCCAGTTGAGTTTTTGCGTTCTCCCCGTTGAACCACATGACGCCCACGTCGGTGCCGTACACGTTGGCCCAACTGGTGTTGTTGGTCTGAGTCCAGCCGAAGCCCGGGTAGGCGGTGTTCCGCTGGCCGGTGACCCAACCGAGCGGCGCGGAGCCCAGGCTGGTGGGCGGGGTGGCGGCCGCGGCCGCGGCGGGGACACGCCCTGTCGCCGCCGACGAGGCGGCCGCCGCCCGGGCCGCTACCGACCGGGCGCCGGAACCGGCGAGGTCCCGTCTGGTCCAGACCGCCTGAGTCCATGGGGCAGAGGAGTCCGTCGGGATCGACGCCGGCGCCTGTGCCGCGGTGGCGACGGGGGAGACGGCGCTGCGTCGTACTTCCACGGCGGCGGCCCGTTGTTGTTGAGCAGGCCTGGTGGTCGCCGTACTGCGGGGGGCACGCCGACTTGCAGGCGCAGTGGTGCTCGGCGTCGATTCTTGCGCCGTGGGGCCGGCGGATCCTTGATCCGCGGAGTCGGCCGATGCGACGGCGGTCCCGGAAGCCAGTGCATGCCCGACGCCGAGGGTGACTGCTAACGCACCGATCCGACCGATGTAGGTGGCCGCACGCTTCGGGGAAGTCATCGGGCTCTCT
>JBAXIR010000166.1:0-5481 GCA_037138275.1 Mycobacteriaceae bacterium
CGCTGTCGGCGCGGTCGTGCTGGGTGTCGCGGTCATCGGGGCCGGTTTCGGCATTGCGATCGGACTGCGCAGCCACGCTGTGGATCACCATCCGACCGTCCGGCTGTTCGGCGCGACCGCCGAGGTGACCGTGACGCCGGAGGAGACCCCACGCGCACTGTCCAACGGGCGGCTCATGTTCCGCGCTGCGCTGGTCGCGATCGCCGATGATGACAGCACCGGCAGTGTGGTGGTCTTCGCCTCCGGTGTCGACTTCGCGGAGTTGAGTGCCGGCCAACCCGTACGGTTCCGGGCCCGGATCACCCGGCCCGCACGCCGGGATCTCACGGTGGCCACGCTCACCGTCGTCAGCAGACCCGTGTTCGGTGCGGCGTCAGTGGTCCAACGCATCGCTGCGGGTGTGCGAACGCGGTTCGCCGCCGCCGCGCGCGAGGCGCTGCCCGCCGGCCCGGCCGCGATGCTGCCCGGCCTGGTCCTCGGTGACACCGCCACCGTAACCGCCACCACCACCGCGGAGTTCCGCACCGCCGGCCTGACGCATCTGACCGCGGTATCGGGCGCCAATGTCACGATCGTCTGCGGCGCGGTACTGCTGTCGGCCCGGCTGGTCGGACCCCGGGCGGCGGTCGCGTTGGCCGCGGTGGCACTGGTGGTGTTCGTCATCGTGGTGCAGCCGACCGCAAGCGTGCTCCGCGCCGCGGTGATGGGTGCGATCGCACTGATCGCGGTGGTGTCCGCCCGGCGACGTCAGGGCATCCCGGTGCTGGCGGCCACGGTTATCTCGTTGATGGTCTTTGCCCCGCAACTGGCCGTGAATGTCGGTTTCGCGCTGTCGGTGGCGGCGACGGCGGCCCTGATCGTGGTCGCGCCGGTCTGGTCGGCCAGGCTGGTGGCTCGCGGGTGTCCTAAACCACTTGCCGACGCGGTAGGCATTGCGCTGGCCGCGCAACTGGTGACCGCTCCGCTGGTGGCGGCGATCTCAGGACAGTTGAGTCTGGTTGCGGTGATCGCGAATCTCGTTGTGGCACCGGTTATTCCACCGATCACGGTGCTGGGCACCGCCGCTGCGGCCCTGTGCCCGGTATGGCCGGCGGCCGGGGACCTGCTAATCCGGTTCACCGGGCCTGAGGTGTGGTGGCTGGTGCACGTGGCGCACGGTGCCGCGGCGCTGCCGGGCGCGGCGATCACGGTGCCGTCCGGCTGGCCGGGTCTTGCCGTCGTGGGCATCTCGGCGCTGGGGTCCGTCATGCTCTGGCGGTGGCGGTGGTTTCGGCTGGGTATGGCCGGGGGTCTGCTCTGCGTTGCCGCGTGGTCGGTGTCGGGTGTCGTCGGCGGACCGTGACACCATCGACGGGTGAGCGCGACGGTTGAGCCCCTGCACCTGATAGTGGGTGGCGAGGTCTTCGCCAGTGGTAAGCGGACCCAGCGGTTGGAAGAGTTGCTCGTCGAACGGGCGCTCAGCGATATCGTCCGGTCGGCCCGAGCAGCTGCCGGAACCGATGGCATCCCGGTTGACCATCTGCGGGCCGGGGAAGTGTCGACCAATGAGCTTGCCGAACTGCTCAGCCCGTCGTTGTTCGCCGATGAACGGGTGCTGGTTCTGGACAACGCAGATGAGGCCGGCAAGGACGCGGTCGCGCTGATCGCCTCGGCAGCCGCCGACCTACCGCCGGGCACCGTACTGGTGGTGGTTCACACCGGCGGCGGCCGGGCCAAGGCTCTTGTCGGCCAACTGCGCGAGTTGGGTGCCGAGGTCCACCAGTGCGCCCCGAAGGGCAATACAGGCGAGCGTGCCGCTTTCGTGCGGGGCGAATTCCGCACGCTGAAAATCAAAGCCGACGATGACACCATCAACGCGATGCTGGATGCCGTCGGTTCTGATCTCCGTGAACTGGCCGCGGCGTGTTCGCAATTGGTGGCCGATACTGACGGGCAGATCGACGCCAACGCCGTGCGGCGCTATCACAGCGGCAAGGCGGAGGTCACCGGCTTCGACATCGCCGATAAGGCGGTCGTGGGCGATATCGCCGGTTCGGCGGAAGCGCTGCGGTGGGCGATGTTGCGTGGGGTACCGCACGTGCTGGTCGCCGATGCGCTGGCCGAGGCGGTACACGCCATCGCGCGAGTGGGCGCACTGTCGGGCGACCCGTACCGGATGGCGGGCGAAGTGGGGATGCCGGGCTGGAAAATCAAAAAAGCAATGGAGCAGTCGCGGCGCTGGACGCGGGATACGGTCGCAACGGCTATCCGGCTGGTGGCCGACCTCAACGCTGATGTGAAAGGCGCAGCAGTCGATCCCGACTACGCGCTGGAGAACGCGGTGCGCAAGGTTGCGCACTTGGCCGCGGATGGCGGCCGACGGTGATCAGAGTTTCTGCAGCGCCGCCGACAGCGCGGACTTTTTATTCGCGGCTTGGTTCTTGTGGATGACGCCCTTGCTGGCGGCTTTATCCAACTTGCGACTGGTGGTGGCGAGTAGTGCGCCGGCTTTGTCCTTATCACCCTCGGCGGCAGCGGTACGGAACGCTCGGATCGCCGTGTGAAGAGATGACTTCACCGACTTGTTGCGCAGCCTGCGGCGCTCGTTGGTGATGTTGCGCTTCTGCTGCGACTTGATGTTGGCCACGCGTTAGTTCCTTCACACAATTCAGGGGCGGTCGAAAAGCTTCTTGTCTCTGCACAACGCCGGGACAGGTGCCCTCGCGGCGCCTTGCGAGAATACCAGCAATGGTCGGATAAGCCCAAAGTGGAGGCGCTCAGCCTGCGGAAATGGCGGATTTAAACTCCGCATCGGTACTCGACCGCACCGCACGGTGCGGGGGCACGCCGAGCTTTTCAGCCCACCGAAACCCGAAGTAGGTCATCGCCGAGTTCCACCCGGCCGCCGAATTCGCCAGCCGCCAGCGCACGCCACTGCTCCTCCTGGCCGGCCGCCAGGGGCGGTACGTAATGGGTGAGCACCAGGGTGTCCACCCCGGCACGTGCTGCGGTGGCCGCGGCCTGCTGCACTGACGAGTGGTAATCCAAGATGTCCCGCAATCGCTGAACGGGTATCTGCTCGACGAGATCGGCTCGGATCACTGTGTGTACCAACGCATTCGCGCCGCGGGCCAGTTCATCGAGTGAGTCGCACGGCACGGTGTCGCCGGCCAGCACCACCGATGCGCCGCCGAACTCGATGCGGAAGGCGATGGTGGGCTCTACCGGCCGGTGGTCGGTCGGCGCGGCGGTGATCACCACGCCACCGCTGTCCCACACCTGTCCGGCCGCGTACTCGTGGACCGAGATTTCGGGCGGCGCGGTGATGTCGGCGTGGTGGCCGATCCGGTAGGAGATGTCCGGGGCCAGTGCGGCCAGGGTCGCCTCGACCACCGCCCGCGTACCGGGCGGACCGATGATCGGCAGTGGGGCCGGACCCAGTGAGGTGACCCACCGCGTGGTGATGACATCGGAAAGGTCGGTGATGTGGTCGCTGTGCAGATGGGTGAGCAGTAGCGCGGTGAGGTTGGCCGCTCCCACGCCCGCCGCGGCGGCCCGCATCAGCACACCGCGGCCACAGTCCACCAGGAACTTTTGATCTCCGGCCGTGACCAGCGTGGAGGGCCCGGCCCGGTTCGGGTCGACCATCGGGCTACCGGTGCCGGTGAGGGTGATTTCGATCGTCATTGGTGTGAATCGTAGTGCGCTGATCCCTCGACGGGTCGTTTAGTTGTAAACCGCCCGGTGGGTACACCCGCGGGTACGGGGGACGGTTGGCTGAGGGGTCGTTGCGGGCGATCGGGTGTCAAGTTGAAGTTAACGTGAACAGCGTTGCCAAAAGTGCGATGAGATGCCTAATCTCAGCCAGAATCAGACGGTGGAGTTGGTGCCCGACAGGTGGGCTATCTCAGAGAGTGGCAAGTGCTGACGTGACGCAGGCAAAAAATGGAGATCGCCGGAGAACGGGTCGGCCAGCAAAGATAACTGCTGGTAAAGACGAGGTTAACGAGTCCGTCATCCAGCTGGCCGCTGAAACCCTCACCGTCGGGAAACGCGTCGTCGAGACCGGTCGCGTGCGCGTGCGGCGCACCACGACGGAGCGCCTGGAAAAGGTCAAGGTCCCGCTGTCGGTCGAGACCGTCGAAATTCGCCGTGTCCCTATTGGCAAACCCATTAAACGTAAGCCCCGGGTTCGCGAGACCGCCAACGAGATCATCATTCCGGTGGTCGAGGAGGTTCTCGTGGTCGAGCGACGCCTGGTGCTCAAAGAGGAATTGCACATCCGCAAAGTTCGCTCGACCGAGAACCACGTCGAGCAGGTCACGTTGCGGCAGCAGAACGTCACCGTCGATCGGGTGGCGCCACAGAGTTCAGACGACGGCCAACCCTCGGCCGCTCGTCCGAAACGACCGTCTCGTAGCCGGCGGCCGGGAATTCAACAACGCAAGTAAAGAAAAGGAGCTGTTTATCTATGTCCACGAAGAGCCACGAAATTGTTGTGCTGTTCGACACGGTCGCTGCCAGCCGTCGCGCTGAGAAGGCACTCGAGGCCGCCGGTTTCGCCGATCCCGATGTGAACACCCTCGACCAGGCAGCCGTCGCCAAGAGCTCTGGCCGTACCGCGGCCGGTCCCGGTCTGTGGCGGTCGCTGTTCGGCAACGACGTCAAGCTGTACGAGGGAGCCGCGTATCAGAAGGCGCTGGCCAACGGCGGCGCAATCCTCACCGTGCGGGTCAAGGACGACGCCGAGGCCGCTAAGGCCGAGGGCATTCTCGCCAAGCACAACTCGGTCGACCTCGAAGCCCGCGGCGCTGGCATCGTCGCCGAGCACAAGGCGCTGGGCGACGTCAAAGAAGAGGTCCTGCGGCTGGCCGAGGAGCAGCTTGAGGTTGGCAAGCGCACGGTCGAGGCCGGCAAGACCCGGGTCCGCCGCTACGTGACCGCGCGCGAGGTCGAGGAGAAGGTCAACCTGACCGAGGTGCACGCCGAGGTACTGCGCAAGGTCGTCAACCAGCCGGTCGCCGACGACTGGGACTGGAGCGACTCCACCATCGAGGTCGTCGAGACCCGCGAGGAGGCCGTCGTCTCCAAGACCGCTCACGTCGCCGAGGAGATCCGGCTGCGTACCGAGGAGACCGAGCACACCGAGGTCATCAAGGAGACGGTGCGCAAGCAGCACGCCGAGGTCGAGCACCTCGACGAGGACGGCAAGGTCGTCAGCAAGTAGAAGCACTTCGCTTCCCGGTTATCCGGGCAACGGCCGCCACGTTCACCCGTGGCGGCCGTTGTCGTGTGGGCTTCCCCGCGGGGCCCGCAGGCCGTAACCTCACGTGATATCAGTCACAACAGTCAGACACGGGGGCGACGGACATGCGGATCGCGGACATTCTGCGCGACAAGGGCCCGGCGGTGGCAACCGTGACCGAGGGAACCACGGTCACTGCATTGCTCGCCGATCTGGCGGCCCACAACATCGGTTCCATGGTGGTGATCGGTACCGGC
>JBAXIR010000167.1:0-5373 GCA_037138275.1 Mycobacteriaceae bacterium
CCTCCTCCGCCGCCTTTCGCGGCGGCATCGTCGACTCGACTTCTAGTTGACTGTCTCGCTCCTCCTCCGCCGCCTTTCGCGGCGGCATCGTCGACTCGACTTCTAGGTCAGGTTTCGCTTCTAACGCTGACAACCCGGACACCAGAACAGGTTTCGGCCTTCCATCTCAGCGGAGCGAATCG
This sequence comes from Mycobacteriaceae bacterium, assembly GCA_037138275.1. Taxonomy (GTDB): domain Bacteria; phylum Actinomycetota; class Actinomycetes; order Mycobacteriales; family Mycobacteriaceae; genus Mycobacterium. The sequence goes on from JBAXIR010000167.1 coordinate 183, forward strand.
GCGTGCCACACAGTCGGCAGGGCTCGCCGGTCCGGCGGTACACGTACGTGCGCGGCCGTTTCGGCCCGTAGGCCGAGGCGCCATGGTCATCCTCCGGCCGAATGACGATGATGCGGCCGCGCCGCACGCCCACCCTCATCAGTTCGACCAGATCGGTCCACGCCACGTTGAACTCCATCTCGCAAATATCCCGGCCGGGCCGGTACGGGTCGATACCGTGCCGGAACAGCAGTTCGGCACGGTAGATATTTCCCACCCCGGCCAGCACCGACTGGTCCATCAGTAGTGAACCGATTGCCCTGCGCGACTTCGATATTCGCGCCCAGGCCAACTCCGGGTTGGCATCTCCGCGCAACGGGTCGGGACCAAGCCGGTCCAGGATGGCCGACACCTGTGCTTCGTCGATCAGATCGCAGGCGGTGGGGCCGCGCAGATCGGTTCCGTACTCGGCCCCGACCATCCGCATCCGCACCGCACCGACCGCCGGCGCCAGAGGCACCCGCGCCTCCCGGAACGTCCCGTACAGCCCGAGATGGACGTGCACGATCGCGCCGCCGTCGTAGTGATGAAACAGATGCTTGCCCCACGCCGACGCCTTGCGCAGCACCTGTCCGTCGATGATCGCGGCGTCGGCGAACCGGCCCTGCGGACTCGACACCACCACCGGGGCGCCACCGAATCGCCTCTGATGCAACCGCGCAAGGCGGTGCAGGGTATGGCCCTCGGGCACGGCTGTGTCCCCGGGCGCTACAGAACGGCGCCGGGCACCGGCGGTGCAACGTGGGAGCGCTCGTAGTCGGCGAGGATGTCGATACGGCGTTGATGGCGTGGCGCCTGTGACCACGGAGTGGACAGGAAAGCGTCGACGATGGCGAGCATCTCGGCCTCGGTGTGCATGCGGCCGCCAATGCCGATCACCTGTGCATTGTTGTGCTCGCGGGCCAGCGTGGCGGTCTCGACGCTCCACCCCAGCGCGCACCGCACGCCCGGCACCTTGTTCGCGGCGATCTGCTCGCCGTTGCCCGACCCGCCGAGCACAATCCCCAGGCTGCCGGGGTCGGCAACGGTGCGCTCCGCGGCGGCGATGCAGAACGCCGGATAGTCATCCTCGGCGTCGTAGGTGAACGCGCCACAGTCGATGGGCTCGTGGCCCGCCTTCGTCAGGTGGGCGATGATCGTCTTCTTGAACTCGTAGCCGGCATGGTCTGAGCCGAGGTAAACGCGCATGGCGGTCAGCCTACTCAAGACTCAGGTGTATTCGGGAGCTTCGGTACGGCTGCGCTTGAGCTCGAAGAAGTGCGGGTACGCCGCGAAGATCACCGAGGCGTCCCACAGCTTCCCGGCCTGTTCACCGCGCGGGATCCGCGACAGCACCGGGCCGAAGAAGGCCACCCCGTCGACATGGATGGTCGGGGTACCGACATCGGGGCCGACCGCGTCCATACCGGCGTGGTGGCTAGTGCGCAGTGCGTCATCGAAGGAGGCGTCGTCGGCGGCGGACGCCAACTCGGCCGGCAAGCCGGCCTCGGCCAGTGACCCGGCGATCACCTCGCCGAGTTCCTTATTGCCCTCGTTGTGGATGCGGGTACCCATAGCGGTGTACAGCGGAGCCAGCACCCGGGCCCCGTGGGCCTGTTCGGCGGCGATGGCCACCCGAACCGGTCCCCAGGCCTTCTTCATCAACTCCTGATACTGCTCGGGGAGGTCGCGGCCCTCGTTGAGCACCGCCAGACTCATGACCTGGAAGTGCACCTCGATATCGCGGACCTTCTCGACCTCGAGGATCCACCGCGAGGTGATCCAGGCCCATGGGCACAGCGGGTCGAACCAAAAATCTGCGCGGGACTTCTCGGGCATGGCTTCTCCTCGGGCGTAGGTCTGTGTGCCCAGGATAGGTTGTCAATCGTGCTACCGAATCTGACCCGCAATGAAGCCATCGAACGCGCCGCACTGGTCACCGTCGAGCGCTATCTGATTGAGCTGGACCTGAGCTCCGGCCCAAACACTTTCCGCTCAACCACCACCGTGGAGTTCGAGGCCCTCCCCGGCGCCGACACCTACATCGACCTGGCCGCCGACCGGGTGCACAGCGCGGTGCTCAACGGGCACGCCATTGACACCTCGGGCTACGACGAGTCGACCGGAATACCGCTGCGCGGGCTTGCACACCACAACGTCCTCGTCGTTTCCGCCGACTGTCGCTACTCCAACACCGGAGAGGGTCTGCATCGATTTGTCGACCCCGTCGACGGTGAGGTCTACCTGTACTCGCAGTTCGAAACCGCTGACGCCAAGCGGATGTTCGCCTGTTTCGACCAACCCGATATCAAGGCAGCCTTCGATGTCACCGTGACCGCGCCCGCGCACTGGCAGGTGATCTCCAACGGCGCCACCGCCGGCGTCACCGAACACGGGGCGACGAAAGTCCACACCTTCGCCACGACCGCACGCATGAGCACCTATCTGGTGGCACTGATCGCCGGTCCCTACGCCCGCTGGGATGACACCTATACCGACTCGCACGGCGATATCCCGCTGGGACTGTTCTGCAGGGCCTCACTGGCACCCTTCATGGATGCCGAGCGATTGTTCACCGAGACCAAACAGGGCTTCGATTTCTACCACTGCAACTTCGGAGTGCCGTACGCCTTCGGCAAGTATGACCAATTGTTCGTCCCGGAGTTCAACGCCGGGGCCATGGAGAACGCCGGCGCGGTGACCTTCCTCGAGGACTATGTGTTCCGCAGCAAGGTCACCCGGGCCTCCTATGAGCGACGCGCCGAGACGGTGCTGCACGAGATGGCGCACATGTGGTTCGGCGACCTGGTCACCATGCGCTGGTGGGATGACCTGTGGCTGAACGAGTCCTTCGCCACCTTCGCCTCGGTGCTGTGCCAGGCCGACGCCACCGAATACAGCGAGGCGTGGACGACATTCGCCAACGTGGAGAAGTCCTGGGCCTACCGCCAGGACCAGTTGCCGTCCACCCACCCGATCGCCGCGGACATCCCGGATCTGCACGCCGTTGAGGTGAACTTCGACGGCATCACCTACGCCAAGGGCGCCAGTGTGCTCAAGCAACTGGTGGCCTATGTCGGGCTCGACCACTTCCTGGCCGGCCTGCGGGACTACTTCGCGGTACACGCGTTCGGCAACGCCACCTTCGACGATCTGCTCGGTGCTTTGGAGCGGGCATCCGGCCGCGACCTGTCGGACTGGGGCAGGCAGTGGCTCAAGACCACCGGACTGAACACCCTGCGGGCCGACTTCGATGTCGATGCCGACGGCAGGTTCACCCGGTTCGCCATCACCCAGGGCGGGGCCACACCCGGTGCCGGAGAAACCCGGGTGCACCGGCTGGCCGTCGGCGTGTACGACGATGAGGACGGCAAGCTGGTTCGAATCCACCGCGAAGAGTTCGACATCACCGGAGCAGTCACCGAAGTTCCTGCGCTCCAAGGGATTTCGCGCGGCAAGCTGGTCCTGGTCAATGACGACGATCTGACCTACTGCTCGATGCGACTGGACGACGAGTCATTGGGTTTCGCCACCGACCGCATCGCCGACATCGCCGAACCGCTGCCCCGCACGCTCGTGTGGTCGGCGGCCTGGGAGATGACCCGCGACGCCGAATTGAAGGCACGTGACTTCATTGCACTGGTGATGCGCGGAGTGCACGGCGAGACCGAGGTGGGCGTGGCCCAGCGGCTGCTGATGCAGGCACAAACCGCGCTGAACACCTACGCCGAACCGGGCTGGGCCGCCGAGCAGGGCCGCCCGGCGTTCGCCGACCGGCTGCTGGAACTGGCGCGCGATTCCGAGGCCGGTTCCGACCACCAACTGGCCTACATCAACGCGCTGTGCACCTCGGCGCTCTCACCCCGCCACCTCGCACTGCTGGCCGATCTGCTCGACCGCAACCCCGACGAGTGCGGACTGCCCGGACTTGCCGTCGACACCGATCTGCGGTGGCGGATCATCATCGCGCTGGCAGCAGGCGGAAAAATCGACGCCGACGGACCCCGGACTCCCGTCATCGACGCCGAGGCTGACCGCGACCCCACCGCGGCGGGCAAGCGGCACGCGGCCGCGGCTGCGGCGGCCCGGCCGCAGGCCGACGTCAAGCATCGGGCCTGGCGCGAGGTGATCGAGGACGACACCCTGCCCAACGCCACGGCGCGAGCAATCATCGCGGGCTGGGCGCAGCCGGGCCAGGGCGAGTTGTTGTCGCCCTACACCGAGACGTACTTCCACACCATCGGTGGTGTCTGGGAACGTCGATCCAGCGAGGTTGCGCAGACCGTGGTGGTCGGCCTCTACCCGAACTGGGATGTCAGCGCGGCAGGCCTGGCCGCGGCGGACAAGTTCCTCGGTGGCGAGCTTGCACCGGCACTGCGCAGGCTGGTGCTCGAGGGCCGCGCCGGTGTCCAGCGGGCACTGCGGGCGCGGGCGTTCGACGCGAGCTAGGTGGGACGAGCAGGTTACGGCCGGGATATCCCCGCCGACATCACCCGCACGGCACTGATCAGACCATCGATCAGGTGGCCCTCCCGGAACGCCGACGCCGCCGCCGAGACCCCAAGCGGCGCGGCCGATTCGGCCCCACGCCCACGCACGTCTGCGCCGTAGGCAACCTCAATTGCGTGTTGGTCGGGCGAGACCGCCAACAGGACCGCATTGTCGGGAGTCGGCACCGCGCCGAGGATCTCCCGGGCCCGGGCCGCGGTATCGGCACCCAGATCGCCGACGTACACCGCGAACCGCGCCCGGGACTGCCGGCTGGCATGGGTCAACGTGTCGTCGAGTTCAACGAGCGCCCGGTCCGGGAACGGGTACTGCACCCCGGCGGACTGGCCGGAGTCGGTGACGCCGGAGAGCCGACCGCTGGCGGTCACCGCCCAACCCAGCGGCAGGTTGTCCGCGTCGAATCGGGCTATCGCGTGCTCACCACCGGCCACTCGCACCACCTCCCACAGTGACGACGTTCGCGTGCTCGTGAGCACCGTGAGCGCCACCGGGCACTATCTCGCCGGTGGCTGCCCACAGGATCGGATCGTGCGTCCATGGCTCGGACAGGCTGTAGGTCGGTCGGCGATCGACTGTGAGGATGTAGATCAAGAAGATCAGCCCAAGGACCGCAAGCAACGGTACGACGAGTAACACTCCGGCATTCACGCCACAAATCGTAGCG
>JBAXIR010000168.1:0-5311 GCA_037138275.1 Mycobacteriaceae bacterium
TCACCGCAACCTCCGCCACGGCCAGCCTGACGGTATGTCTGGCCTCGGGGCCGGTCGGGTACCTGGCCCCACGCTGAGGTCTCGCGGCTATACCGCCTCGTCAAGCAGACGCATCTGCCCGATGATCTCCAGGACCTCGCGGTGCACCTCGCGGCCGGCCATCGTCGCCGCGACTGCCGTCATCTGGATCGCCACATCGCGATCATGGCTGAGCAGATGACTGGCCGCCGTCTCGACGATGTCGGCGAAGTGCGCGCGCAACACGTCCTCCACCCGGGACAGCACGAATTCGGCGTGCGCCAGCGGCACACATCGGCGGAGTAGCTGGAAGACCTCCGCGTCGACCCGCCGGTAGAACCGCTGCGCCAGGATCCGCTTCATCAGATCGATTCCGCCATCCTGGCGCAACACCGTCTCCTGGGCAGCGAGGTCGGAGACCATCGGCTCGGCCCAACTCATGCCGCGCTGGACGACTCGCCGCGATAACTCGACGGCGACGACACCGGCGATCGGATCGGCCAGGGCGGCCATATCGGCCACATCAATGGTGTCGGACACGGGCTGGGGCGGGGTTGTCTCGGACATGGGAGTCATTATCCCAGGGGGCTATGACAAGTTCGGGCCCGTTAATCGACCCCGGACGCACTGATGCCCCCCGGGAGTTCCCGGGGGGCATCAGTAACCGGCTAGGCCGGCTCCAACTCAGGCCGCGATGCGGCTGTGCTCGACGTGTCCTTCGACGGCCTCGAACTCGGGGTCGTCGGCGTAGGACTTCAGGCGTGCGATCTTGTAGATCAGCAGGCCGTAGAGGCACTTGGCCAGGATGTCGGCCAGTGAGTAGCCGATCTGCTTGCCCACCCACGTGTCTGCTCCGCCACCGAAGTAGATGGGCAGGAGGTAGGCGATCGGGTACACGCCCCAGGTCGCGAACAGTAGGATGCGCAGGTTGCTGACGGTGCTCTTCACCGATTCCGGCTGACGGTCCAGCGACTTGGTCAGCTCGACGAACAACACGTAGAGGATGTAGAGGAAGGGAATCGTCGACAGCAGGCCCCAGACGTTGCGGGTCATGTTGTCGCCGCTGATCTCACCGGGATAGCCGAGTGCGATCATGAGTGCCGAGGCGGGAATCAGTCGAGCCAGCAGCGAAGCCTGCAGCTTCTTGGCCAGCGCCAGAACAACCACCAGCTCGGTCAGCAGCAGCGGCACCGTGAGGAGCCAGTCCACGTAGCGGTAGCCCTCGTTGAACGAGTATCCCACTGCCTGCGAGTACATCCCTTTGCCACCGACTGCGTCAGTCGTGAACGCCTCGTTGAACGAGTTGAAGATGCGGAAGTAGTGGTAGGCGGCGATACCGGTCACGGTCGCCGAGATCACTAGGGCCTGCCGGTAGCGGGGCAGTACCCGCCGCTGCGATGCCAGCAAAAAGATCGTCGTGAACAGCTGGGCCGCAATCGCTAGTGACAGGAAGTTGTACACCGTATCGAATTGGCCTTTTGTTAACAGATCAGGGATCATCTCTCACCTTCATGTAGCGACGCGGGGTCGTGGTTCAGTACTGAGCGGTACGATAGTGGAGTATCTACCCAATATCCGTCAAATGTTGAGTTTCAGTTGCGTTACAGTCCAGCTTTTTCGATCGCCGAAAGCGATACCGAGTTTGGGGAGTGACTAATAGCCGCAGTTCAGGGTAGGAAATCAGCCACTGTCAACAATGACGTCGTCCAGAGCGGGGCCGACATCGTCGCCACGAGGGTCGGCTGAGCGTGGCGGAACGTTCCCTCACCGGTGCGTCGATCGTGGTGGCCGGCGCCAGCGGAGGACTCGGCGGGTGTATCGCACGCCAACTCGCCGACTACGGTGCCCGACTGACTCTGGTCGCCCGGGACGTGAGCAAGCTGGAGTCGTTGAGCATCGACGCCACGCTGGTGTCGGCAGATCTGCGCGACGCCGAGACCGGCAGGCAGATTGTCGCCGCCGCCGTCGGCGCCCATGGCCGCCTCGACGGTCTGGTGAACGCGGCCGGTGTCGTGGCGTTCGGATCCCTCGCCGACACCGACGACGAGGTGATCGAGGACCTGTTCCTCACCAATGTCCTGGGACCGCTGTGGCTCATGCGTGCCGCGATTCCCGCACTTACCGAGACACGCGGATTCATCGCCAATATCAGCGCGGTCGTCGCTGAGCAACCGCTTCCCGGAATGGCCGCGTACGCTGCGTCCAAGGCCGCGCTCACCGCGGCTGACCGGGCGCTGGCGCGCGAGTTGCGGGCCGCTGGAATCAGCGTCACCGACGCGCGGCCTCCCCACACCGAGACCGGGCTTGCCGACCGTCCTATCTCAGGCACCGCGCCGCGCCTGAAAGAAGGCCTGCAACCGGACGTCGTGGCCCGCCGCATCGTCGCGGCCATCATCGCCGGCGAACGCGAGATCCCCGCCGAGGCATTCACCGCCTGACATCCGGCCGCCGCTCAGTTCCTTTCGGTTGCGCGGTGAGCTGTTCTGGTGCCGGAGGTTCCGGCCGCGGAGGTGTCGGTGTCTCGACGCGTGCCACTGCTGGCGCCGACGAGGGGGCGAGGTTCGGCGGATCTGACGGCGGCCGAGACGCTCGCACGCGCCAGAGCGGCCGCGGCGACATCCACTGCGGCGCGGCGAGCGGCGACGGTAGTGGAACGGTGCACCGACGCGGGGGACGCCGTCGCGACCGGCGCCGTAAGAGGGACCGCTGTGGGCGCCGGGTCAGGCGCTTTCGGCGGGCAGAACAGATCCGCCAGCGCCTGACCGCCCTGAGCGACCGCGGCCCGAATGTCGGAGACGAACGTGCGCGCGTTGTCGACGGTGAGGTTGTTCAGGCCGGGAAGCAGCCGCGCCCGCACCACCTGCCCAGCCGGCAGAGACCGGTCGTAGCCCAGCTCGACGAACACCCGAACGAGCGGCTCGAACACATCCACCACCGGGCCCAGGCCGATCCACCGCAGCGGATAGAACATCGGCAGGTTCTTCGAGGGGATGAAGTAGTAGGTGGTGTCCCCATAGCTCGCCACCGTGGTGGTGGGCAGGTAGTCCGGACTCGCCGGATCAATCGACACCGTCGGGACGAGACCCTTCAGGAGCGGGTTCACCGACTCCGGGAGATACCAGTGGTTGATCCCGCCGAACAAAGAGTTGATGTCGGCGAGCAGATTCAGCGGATAGGTGGGGAAGTCCGACCACACGTCGTACTGCCGCGCGATGTCCACAGTCGGGAACGGTGTGTCCGTCGGGGTAGATGTCATACGCGTCGACGAGGTAAGCACGCGAGCCAATAAGGGAATGCGGGACAGGAACCCACCATTGGGCCGGTACGGGTTTCCCATCAGAACGAACGACACTGGCGCGACGAGGTCACTGCTGGCGTATTCGGTTGCCAGCGTTCGCTTCTCCACCGCGGCGATGATGGCGCTCTGGGAGTACCCGAACACCGCGAGGGGTGTTTGCGGACTGCTCTGCAACTTCTCCTGGACGCGGGCGTCGAGCAGTTCGGACCCCGCCTTGATGGACTTGTTGAACGTCATGTCAAACAGCCCCGACACCGGCCAGAATTCCTCCGGGGTGGTCATCTCCTCGCCGGTATAACCCCCACCGAGCGCCGGGTTCACCATGTTTTCGATCACCTGCGCGATCCAGGTAGGCGTGACCACCGGTTCAAAGGTCCCACTCATGACCAGCGCCACCTGCTCGCTCAGGAGGGCTATCGCGCCACTGGCCGCGCTTCGGAGACTGGCGGAGGTCCGTGTCGCGGCCTCGACGCCGGACATCGTGATCAGGCCGGCGAGCACCACCGCGGTGAGGAGCGCGGCGAGGATCCGCGTGAAAGCCGCCGCCGAGCGGGGCAAGGAGTGGCCGACGGCAGTCCAGTGCGATGTATCGACTACTCGACGTCGTGCCGCCAACGTATCCCCCCAACATGGGAGGAACATCCACTGAGGACGGCCAGACTTATCGAGTGCTGCCGCCAAGCTCCCCAACCAAAGGTATTCTCGCACACCAAGCGTACGGACATTTGCTAACGAGCAGCATCCCGGCTAATTCCCGCTCACAATGTTCGAGGTGTCCGGAGGCGATGCGTTGCTGCTCTTTCTGCAGCGGCTCCCCATTTCCTATCGGCGGGATTGCGGCTGGCTCGACTGAGGGTCGGGCGAATTGGTGTTGTGTGGCTGGATACTGATTCGGTGACGCGTCTCAACCTCGAGGACCGCTGGCCTTCCCTCGCCGATCAGGCCAACGTGGCGACAACCCTCTTCGGCGATGACGGTGAAAGGCTCGTCGCCGAGTGGCTCGACATCCAGCTGGGCTTCGTCGGCGACGCAGACTTCGCTGCAGGGTTCTCCGACCACATCACCCTGCCCGGGATCGCACCGCTGGATTACGCGCACCGACACCTTCGCACTCCGCGCGGGGAGCTGGTGGGCGGTATCCGCTTCTACGGTCTGGATACGGCTCGGCCGTTCGTTGACGTCCTGGCTCATAGCTTCAGCGACCTCGCCTCTCTCGGTCAGGTTGTCGCCGCCGAATGGGCTCCATTCGCAGCGAGATTTATGCGGCTGCGTCATCGTCCCGGACTTATCAGTGGAGACAACGTGATTCCGGATCAGACGATCCATGCCGCCCGGTACAGCCAGATGACTCCACCCGACGGGCGCGTCCGCCTGACCCCGCTGCCGGATGCCGCCAGCGCGATCGCACTCGTTGCTGCCCGCTATGCGGATCTCGCGGCCGCGAACCCCGTGCTCGCCGGAAACGTCGCCGCGAAAGACGCCGCGGAAATCGGCGACTGGCATCGGTCGGGCCGACTCCGCGGCATCGACGTCGACGGCTCCATCGTCGGACTCCTGGCCGTCGATGATGGCGACATCGGGTGGATCACCGGCGACGAGATTCAAGAGGAAGTCATCTCCACCGGCCACACAGGCCACGGCTACGCCGCCTCGGCCCAAGCCGCGTGGTCAGCTCACATCGCCGATGATCCTGCGCGACTATTGATCGGCACCATCGACAGACATAACCATGCTTCGCGCAGAACAGCGGAGCGGGCGGGAAGACCGGCGGTGCTGGAAGACGTGTTCGTTCGGCTGGGGCGCTGAAGCGCCCCGCGAGTTGGCGGCGGCCGATCAGATTTTGCATGATGGGATTTGCTATATAGCCCGTGGCTCACCACCGCACCCGGCGACCTTCTCTGGCGATCAGGCAGAGTGAGAAACTGGCTCTGAACTGGGGTGATGGAGCCGCCTAGGAGAATCGAACTCCTGACCTATTCATTACGAGTGAATCGC
>JBAXIR010000169.1:0-5273 GCA_037138275.1 Mycobacteriaceae bacterium
GCCGCCCAATTCGGCTTCGGGCTTGCCGCTCAATTCGGCTTCAGCGCCGTAGAACTGGGTGATGAACTGCTCCACCAGTTGAGCCTGAGCGGAGTCGCCCGGGTCGCCGGGCTTCTCGACGATCCAGCCTCGCTGACCGCGAACACGGCCGCCACGCACGTGGAACACCTGCACCGCGGCTTCCAAGTCATCGTCGGCGAATGCGACAACATCGGCATCGGTGCCGTCTCCGAGCACGACCGCCTGCTTTTCCAATACCCGCTTAATCGCACCGATGTCATCGCGTAACCGCGCCGCCCGCTCAAAGTCGAGTTCTGCAGCGGCGGCATTCATCTGGCGCTCCAGATCACGGGCAAAGCGGTCGGTCCTGCCCGACAGGAAGTCACAGAAGTCACCCACGATCCTGCGATGTTCCTCCGCGCTGACTCGGCCGATACAGGGCGCCGAGCATTTATCGATATAGCCGAGCAGACAGGGACGTTCGATTTGCCTGTGCCGCTTGAACACTCCGCCGGAGCAGGTACGCGCCGGGAAGACCCGGGTCAGCAGATCCAGCGTCTCCCGGATCGCCCAGGCGTGCGAGTACGGTCCGAAGTAGCGCACACCTTTGCGGCGCGGGCCGCGATAGATCATCAGCCGCGGGAACTCCTCGTTGAGGGTCACCGCAAGCACCGGATAGGACTTGTCGTCGCGGTAGCGGACGTTGAACCGCGGATCGAATTCCTTGATCCAGTTGTACTCGAGTTGCAGTGCCTCAACTTCGGTGCCGACCACCGTCCACTCCACTTTCGCGGCGGTGGTCACCATCTGGCGGGTGCGGGGATGCAGGCCGGCGATATCGGCGAAGTACGACGACAACCGGCTGCGCAGGCTCTTGGCCTTCCCGACGTAGATCACCCGGCCGCGGACATCCCGGAAACGGTAGACGCCGGGTTCGACCGGGATGGAACCCGGCGCCGGGCGGTACGTCGCAGGATCGGCCACGCTGATCAGGCTAGTACCGGCACCAGACCGCCGGGGGTGCTGCACTACCGATAGCGATCCATCAACTCTCGGACGGTGTCCATGGCGGCGACCGCATGCTCCCGGTCGAAGGACTGGATGGCCAGTGCCGGGACATACTCGTTGTGGGCCAGGTCCACCCGGGCCCAACGCTTGCCGGGCGGGAATGACACGTCGACCACTTCATCCCACGGAATCAGCCGATAGCCCAGCACATTTCGGACCGCCAGACCCATTGCGCCAACTCTCAACCGGGGCCGGATCAACAGCAGGACCGCACCGGCCAGCACGGCCGCCAAGCCCGCCATCGCGAATTGATCAGCGGTTCGCAGGACTGGTCCGGTGGACCTGTCCTTGAGCAAGGCCGCCACTGCGAGTCCGGCAGCCATGATCAGTGCCGCGACGCCGTAGGCGTACCGAGCAACCGTCCGTGGCCTGAACTCGGCGTCCCAGTCTCCGCCGGCGCGAGTTTCGGTCATGCCCTACGCAGGTGGCGCAGCGTCAACGCGGTGGACAGGGCGGCCGCGGTGGCCTGGGCGCCCTTGTCCTCGACGGAATCCGGTAGCCCGGCGCGGTCGAGCGCCTGCTGTTCGTTGTCGGTGGTCAGCACGCCGTTGGCCACCGGGGTGGCGCAATCCAACGACACTCTGGTGAGCCCCTGGGTCACTGCATCGCAGACGTAATCGAAATGTGGGGTTGAGCCTCGGATCACAACTCCCAGTGCCACCACGGCATCGTGGTTTCGGGCCAGCTCCTGCGCCACTACCGGAATTTCGATCGCGCCGTGCACCCGAACCACGGTCGGATGGATCACCCCGCATCCCTCGGCCACTTTGCGAGCGCCATCGAGCAGTGCGTCACAGATTCCGGCGTGCCAGGTACTCGCGACGATGGCAAGTTTCACATCGGAGGCGTCCATATCCGGAACCGCCGGGACACCAGCACCGCCGCTCACTGGAGCGCGCCCTCGTCGTAATCCTCCAGGCCGTCCAATTCATGGCCCATCCGATCGCGCTTGGTCTTGAGGTAGCGGATGTTCTCGGCATTGGCCCGCACCGGTAGTGCGACTCGTTCGATGATGTTGAGCCCGTAGCCGTCCAGGCCCACGCGTTTTGCGGGATTGTTGGTCAGCAGGCGCATTGACCGCACGCCCAGATCGACCAGGATCTGCGCACCGATCCCGTAGTCGCGGGCATCGGCGGGCAATCCGAGTTCGAGGTTCGCGTCGACGGTGTCGGCACCGGCATCTTGAAGCTGGTAGGCCTGCAACTTGTGCATCAGGCCGATGCCGCGGCCCTCGTGGCCGCGCATGTAGAGCACCACGCCACGATCTTCCGCGGCGACCATCTCTATGGCGGCGTCCAGTTGCGGACCGCAGTCGCACCGTTGCGAGGCGAACACGTCGCCGGTGAGGCATTCCGAGTGCACCCGAACCAGAACATCGCGGCCGTCGTTCTCCGGACCGGCAATATCGCCACGCACCAACGCGACGTGTTCGACCTGGTCGTAGATATTCCGGTAGCCGACCGCGCGGAACTCACCGTGCCGAGTCGGGATCCGGGCCTCGGCCACCCGTTCGACATGCTTCTCGTGCTTGCGGCGCCACTCAATGAGATCGGCGATGGAGATCAAGGCGAGTCCGTGTTCGTCGGCGAAGACCCGCAGCTCATCGGTCTGGGCCATGGCGCCTTCGTCCTTCTGACTGACGATCTCGCAGATTGCCCCGGCCGGTTGCAGACCCGCCATCCGGGCCAGGTCGACGGCCGCCTCAGTGTGACCGGGGCGACGCAGCACGCCACCGTCCTTTGCGCGCAACGGCACCACATGGCCGGGCTTGGTGAAGTCATCGGCAACACTCGATGGATCCGCCAGCAGTCGCATCGTGGTAGCGCGGTCCGAAGCCGAAATACCTGTTCCCACACCATGTCTGGCGTCGACAGTGACGGTATAGGCGGTGCCGTGCTTGTCCTGGTTGATCGCATACATCGGCAGCAGGCCCAACCGGTCGCAGATATCGCTATCGAGCGGAACGCACAGATAACCCGAGGTGTACCGGACCATGAAAGCGACCAGTTCGGGTGTGGCCTTCTCGGCGGCGAAGATCAGATCGCCTTCATTCTCGCGATCCTCATCATCGATGACAACGACGGCCTTACCCGCAGCGATGTCGGCAACCGCCCTTTCGACGGTGTCCAGTCTCATCATCGTTGCCGCCTGCCTGTTACCCGATTAACCAAAAACTCTGTTGGAATGCCTGGTAATACTGCTGGATTCAGTATGAACCACCAAAAATGGCCGGTTAAGACCAGCGCTCGCCCAGGAATCGCTCGACGTACATCGCGGTTCGGCGCCACCTTACGCTGTGCTTATCGTGCCCGATCACAGGCGCAGTCCTACCGCCGCAGGGCCAGATATCTGTGAGCTGACCGGAAGGATGTTGAGCCATGACCACCGGCACCAACCCTGCCGCCGCACCACCCGCCGGCACCGCATGGGTCGGCGAGTGGGATGCACAGTTCGATGACCGCGTGTACGGCGCCGATCCGGTGACGGTTGGCGATATCGCGGCTCTGTTAACCGGAGTGCAGCACCGCAACGGGTCAACCGTCAGCGGTGTCGCGGTTCGGGTAGACGGCGGCGTGGTCGTCGGGGGTCGGGAGTTGCCCATCGTGGTGGACCTGACGCCGGCCCAGGCGCGCGAGTTAGGCGAGGTCCTGATCGGGTTGGCCGAGAATGCAGAGTCTCTGGACGGGATCGGGCCGGAACCGGCGACCCGGTGATGACCTCGTCTCTCCTAGTCGCTCGCAGCGTCTTTATGGAACAACAACCGCTCGACGTATTTCGCGATCACGTCAACCTCGAGGTTGACCGGCGCACCGACGGCAGCGCTGCCGAGAGTAGTCAGCGCCAGTGTGGTGGGAATTAGTGAGACCTCGAACCATTCACTGGTGGCTTCTGCTCTTCGCCCGAGAGGCTCGTCGGCACCCAGCGCAGACACCGTCAGCGAGATGCCGTCGACGGTGATCGAGCCCTTTTCCACCACATACCGAGAGATCTCCCGCGGCAATGCGATTCGAACCACCTCCCAGTGCTCCGACGGAGCGCGCGAGATCACCGCGCCGGTGCCGTCCACGTGGCCCTGAACGATATGACCGCCAAGCCGGCTGTTCACAGCCGCGGCGCGTTCCAGATTGACCTGGCTGCCCACCGCGAGTGCCGCCAGGCTGGAACGGTTCAGGGTCTCGGCCATGACGTCGGCGCTGAAGCGGCCCTCCGGGAGTACGTCGACCACGGTCAGGCACACGCCGTTGACGGCGATGGAGTCGCCGTGCCGGGCGTCGACGGTCACCACGGGTCCGCGGATGATCAGACGCGCAGCATCGCCGAGGTCGTCGGTGGCGACGATCTCGCCGAGTTCCTCAATGATTCCGGTGAACACGGCCCCAATCTAGTCATGACCTCGGATCCGGCGATCACTCGGCCTCGCCGCCGCGGCACTGCCCGCCCGACCCACTACGATGCCCCTATGTCGACGACTCGCCGAATCTTCGCCGCCCTGGCCGCCCTGTTCGCCGCCGCCCTGCTCATCTCGGGCTGCTCGAAGACGCCATCTGAACCGCTACCGGACGCAGCCGGACTGCTGCAGCAGTCCATCGCCGCCACTAAAGCACTGCAGAGTGCCCACCTCGAGATCGTCGTCAACGGCAAGATCGACGGCCTGCCCATCAAAAAACTGGCCGGTGACCTGACCAATGTTCCGGCTGTCGCCATCAAGGGCAGTTCGACCATCACGATGGGCGGCTCGGATGTCGACATCCAACTGGTGGTGCTGGACGGCACCCTGTACGCGGCGCTGACTCCGAACAGCTGGCTCGATATGGGTCCGGCCGTCGAGGTCTACGACCCGTCGGTCATCCTGAATCCCGATTCCGGGCTGGCCAATATGCTCGCCAACATCACCGACGCCAAGGCACAGGGCTTCGAGACAATCGGGGGCGTGCCG
Organism: Mycobacteriaceae bacterium; assembly: GCA_037138275.1. Lineage (GTDB taxonomy): Bacteria > Actinomycetota > Actinomycetes > Mycobacteriales > Mycobacteriaceae > Mycobacterium. The sequence goes on from JBAXIR010000169.1 coordinate 5,006, forward strand.
ACCGTCAAGATCACCGGCACTGTCGCGGCCGCCGCGGTGAACAAGCTGATCCCGCAACTGAAGGCCAGCGGACCGCTGCCGGCCACAGCCTGGATCGAGAAAGACGCACCGAACCAACTGGTTCAGGCCCAGGTCGACCGGAGCGACGGGAACAACGTGCAGTTGACCCTGTCCGAATGGGATAAGCCGGTCACCGTCACCAAGCCCGCGATGTGATGCCGCAGGCCCCCGCTATCGACAACACCCCGAACGTCGGCCGCGGCCGACG
>JBAXIR010000170.1:0-5269 GCA_037138275.1 Mycobacteriaceae bacterium
CGTCGCGGTCCACCGGACCGCCGAGCTTGGCCACCTCGCGGTCGAATTCCACCTGCTGGCCGCGAACCACGTTGCCGTATAAATCATCTCGCGCGATGCGCAACTCGGAGTAGTCCCGCCAGTTCTTGGGATAACCGATCTTGGCGGTGAACTTGTCCAGCTTCGCAAGTGCTCGCTGCCGCGTCTCGGGCGTCATCCACTCCAGATCGCTGATGCTCACCCGATAGGCCTCCCGCAGGTTGGCCACGAGAGTGTCCATCCGGGCCTTGGCCTGCGGGGGGAAGTGGTGCTGCACGTACAGCCGGCCGACGGCGTCACCCATCAGACCCTCGACCAGTGACACCGCGCGCTTCCAGCGTTCGCGAATCTGCTCGGTGCCGCTGAGCGTACGGCCGTAGAAGTCGAAGTCCTCGGTCACCAACTCATCGGTGAGTATCGCCGCGCGGGCATGGATCAGCCGCCAGCGGGCCCAGTCCTGCCAGTCGGCGAAGTCCGCACCGGACCACAATTCGGCGAAGGCGCTCAGGTAATCCGGTTGGCGCACAACGAGTTCGGCGATCTTCTCAGGTGTGACGCCCAGGGCCGAAACCCAGCCGGCCCAATCGAATCCCGGGGCGGTACCGGAAAGGTCGGCGAAGGCCCGCAGGTTGTAGGACAGATCGGCGTCACGGCGGCGCACCACATCCCAATGCGCCGCGGCCAGGGCGGTCTCCAGAGCCACGATCCGCGCCGCCCGCTCGGCGAACTCATCGGCATCGCCGCCGAACACCAACGCGAACATCCTTGCGATGTGGCCGGGGTAGGCACCCAGGATCGCGGCGTGCTGATCGTCTCGGTAGTAGGACTCGTCGGGCAGTCCCAGGCCGGACTGGCTCAGATGCACCAGATAGCGGGTGGAGTCCTTGGAGTCGGTGTCGATGTAGAGGCCGACTCCGCCGCCGACGCCGGTGCGCTGCGACCGGCCGATCACCGCGGCCAGCTCGTCCGGTCCGGCGGCGGCGTCGATCAGCGCGATCTCGTGGAGCAGGGGCCTCAGCCCCCGGTGGCCGACGCCCACGTCGTCGAGGAAACTCGCGTACAGGTCGCCGATGCGTTGCTCATCGGAGGCGGCCGAACCGGCCCGCTCGGCCGCCTGGGTGATCAGTTCCCGGACCTGTTCCTCGGCCCGGTCGTAGAGCAGCCGGAACGCCCCGTCGGTGGCTCGGTCGGCAGGGATCGCGTATTCGGCCAGCCAGCGGCCGTTCACGTGGCCGAACAGGTCGTCCTGGGGGCGGATGCCGGAGTCCTGGTGGGACAGGTCGATTCCGGAACGCGCAGTGTCTACCGTCACGCCACCATCCTTACCATGGGCGGTAGCCTCGCCCCATGCCCGAGACGGATCAGGTGACCCAGTCGCAGGGCCGCCGCACCGGGATGGTGTCCGGCTTCGGGATCGCCTCAGCTGTGCTGGCCTTGGCCGCCGTGGTGGCGGCGGCGGTGATCGCGGTGATGTGGTCGGGGCATCGCGCGGCGGCTTCCGAGCGCAGTTACCAGGCCCGGTCGATGCAGGCCGCGGCCGAGTGGACCGGTGTGCTGATCAATATGAACACCGACAACGTGGAGGCCAGCCTGGTGACTCTGCGGGATGGCACCGTCGGTGAACTCAACTCGGGTTTCGACGCCTCGATCGCGCCCTACCGCGAGGTGGTCAAGACGCTTCGCTCGCGCACGACCGGTCGAGTGGAGTCGGTTTCGATCGAAGAGTTCCACCGTGACCTTGACAGTCAGTCCGGCCGGCGGCCACCGGAAAGTCTGGCACCCGAATTGGCCGACCGCACCGACACCGTTCTGGTGGTCGCGACGTCGGTGAGCGAGAACGCCGGCGCCAAACCCACCACGGTGCGGTGGAATCTTCGGCTGGGAGTTTCCGACGTGGACGGCAAGCCGATGATCTCCCGACTGGAGTCGGTGCGATGAGGAACCTGGCCCGGGTGCTCGCCTTCGATGTCGCCGCACCACTGGCTGCGATCTGCGCCCTGCTGATGATCGGCGTGATGCTCGAGTGGCCGCTGTGGTGGGTGTCGGTGTGTTCGATCCTGTGCCTGCTGATCGTCGAGGCCGTACTCGTCAATGCCGTTCTGTACCGGCGTGATTCGGTCACGGTGGGGACCGACGATGACAAGCCCGGCCTTCGGCTGGCGGTGGTGGGTGTCGCGTCGGCGGCGCTCCTGTCGGCTGCGGCGATCGGCTACAACAGTTGGGTGCAGCCGGACCGGGTTTTCACCGCCGACTCCGCTGACGTCGTGCGGATTGCCGCCGAGGTCGCCGAGGCGACCGCGACGTTCACCCCGTCGGACCCGAACTCCTCAATTGAGCGCGCCGCCTCGCTGATGGTGCCCGAGCGTGCGGAGGCGTTCAAGGCGCAGTTCGGTTCGGCGACCGCCGATATGGTCAAGCGCAATATGTCCGCGCAGGCGATCACGATGTCAGCGGGTCTGGAGACGCTGGGGCCGTCGTCGGCGAGTGTGGCTGTCCTGATGCGCGGCACACAGAGCGCGCCGGGTCAGGATCCGAGCTCCGCGGTGTTGTCGCTTCGGGTGGCACTGTCCAGAGAAAGCGGCAGTTGGCGGGTGGTCGACGTATCGCCGATCAATGCGCGATGATTTGCTAAATATGCCAAATCCTCGACAGATTGCGTTGCTGACGTGCATACTTTCGGGGACTTTTGGCAAACTTCTTCACACTTGGGGGGAACTGAGATGACCTCAGCACAGTCCAGCGCGAGCCGATCGGCCACTGACGGCACTCCTTTGCTGCGGCCCGTGACCCCGGCACGTTATGTGGGCCGGGTGGGCGCTCTGGCTGTCGCGTTGGGCATCGGGGCATGGGTCGCCTCCACACCGGTGGTCGCACTGGCCGATTCCGGGTCCGAGGGATCGACACCGTCGGAATCCGCTTCCGCGACAGCACCGCGGGCGAGTGCGCACGCCCGGTCGCCGCGATCGGCGGCCCGCACGTCGGCGCCGCGTGCGGCGTCCACCGCGCCAAAGTCCTCGGCTGCCGTCGGCCGCGCCAGCGCCGCTGCGACGGCACCCGCTGCGGTTCTTGCCGGCTCGACCGACGTGGGCGCTCTGCACTCCAACACCAATCCCGTTGCACCGCAGGCGGAACCGTTGGTCTGGACGGCTATGGCCTACGCGCGGCGGGACAGGAGCAGCGCAACCAGAAGCACACCAGCCGCCAGCACCTCGACCTCCCGCGTGATCACGCCCGGAGTGTCGGCCAATTCCGTCGTGGGGACGCCGACGGCCGCAGCGGCGACCCTTGGTAACCCGGTCGCCGATTTCGTTCGCTTCTTCATTGGAAACGGCACCGCCGATAACGTCAACGGCGGCCTGCTGATCGGCAACGGCTTCAACTTCGATGCGCTTTCCTGCACCGGTGATGTGGCATGCAACGGCGGTGCCGGCGGACTGATCGGCAACGGTGGTAACGGCTACAACGGTGGCAACGGCGGTTCGGCGGGCTGGTTCGGCAACGGCGGCGCCGGCGGCAACGGAGTGACCGGTGGCAACGGCGGCAACGGTGGTAGCGGTGGCAACGGCGGTAACGGTGGACTGTTCATCGGCCGCGGTGGTCTCGGCGGCGTCGGTGGCAACGCAGGCGGAAACCTGGGCACCGTGGCCGGCACCGGCGGCAACGGTGGTTCCGGCGGACTGCTCGCCGGTAACGGTGGTCGTGGCGGTGTCGGTGGTTACGGCGGTACCGCAGGCTCCGGCGGTAACGGCGGCAACGGCGGCGCCGTAGGTGCGCTGTCACTACTGGGTCGGGCTGCCGACGGCGGCAATGGCGGTGTGGGCAATAACACCAACGCCGGCGGCAACGGGGGCTCCGGCGGCAACGGCGGAGACAACGGCCTGTTCGCCGTATTCGGCGATGGCGGGCGGGGCGGTACCGGCGGCAATGGCGCGAACGGCGGCACCGGCGGCAACGGCGGGACAGGTTCGGTGCTGACCGGTAGCGGTGGCCGCGGCGGGGTGGGTGGAAACTCGACAGCCACCAACGGCAACGGCGGCAACGGCGGCGTCGGCGGCAACTCGTCAATCATCGTCCTGCTGGGTAGCGGCGGCCGCGGCGGCGACGGCGGCACCGGAGCCGGCACCGGCACCAGCGGTTCTGGCGGCAAGGGCGGGGCCGGTGCCCTGCTGATCGGCAGCGCCGGCGACGGCGGTACCGGTGGATCCGCTCTGGCACCCGCTGGCGTGGTCGGCGTTGGTGGCGACGGCGGCAGCGTCGGCGCGCTGTCACTATTCGGCGACGGCGGTACCGGCGGGGCCGGCGGTGCTGGGATCGACGGTGACAACGGCGCGAATGGAAGCCTTGGCGGCGGGGGCAGTAACGGTCGCAACGGCACCGCGGGCGGACAAGGCGGCAATGGTGGCGACGGCAGTTCGGTCGTAGGCCATGGCGGTAGCGGCGGCGCCGGTGGTAGTGGCGGTAGCGGCGGCAGCGGTGGCAACGGGGATAACGGCGCAGCCCTGCTGGGCCTCACTGGCGGCAAGGGCGGTGCCGGGGGAAGCGGCGCACTCGGCGGCGGCGGCGGCAACGCGGGCACCGGGGCGATCCTGTTCTTCATCGACACGACCGGCAATGGTGGTGCGGGTGGTCGTGGCGGTAACGCTGGCGCCGGCGGCAACGGCGGCCAGGGTGGCAGCGGCGCGAACGGCATCAACGTCACCGGATTGCGAGACGGCGCGGGCGGCGGCGCGGGCGGCGCCGGCGGCAACCCCGGCACTGCCGCAGCTGGCGGCAAGGGCGGTACCGGCGCCACCAACGGTGCTGAAGGCACCGGTGGATCCACGGCCGCTAGTCCGTCCGGTAACGGCGGGACCGGCGGCACCGGTGGAAACGGCGCCGGAGGCAACGGCAAGGGCGGCAAGGGCGGCACCGGCGGTGCCGGTGGCTCGGTCGGTAATGGCGGTAACGGCGGAACGGGTGGCAACGGCACCGCATCCGGTGCCGGCGGCGGCGGCGGCACCGGCGGCAATGGTGGGAATACGTCCGGTTACGGCGGCTATGGCGGCACCGGCGGCACCGGCAACCCGGCGGGATCTCCCGGCAGCAACGGCACTCCCACGCCGCCAACGCCCTAAGCGGGCCGCGGCTCAGCCAGATTCGGGTTCGGGAACCTCGTCGTCGGGCCCCGTGCCATCGGCTGAGTCCTGCTGAGCCCGGATCTTGGCGAACCTGTCGGACAGCCGGCGCATCCGGATCATCAATGATGCGGCCG
>JBAXIR010000171.1:0-5230 GCA_037138275.1 Mycobacteriaceae bacterium
TCGGGCCCGCCGGTCGGTGCGGCCACCAGTGTGAGCAGGGTGGCCTCGGGCCGGCAGCAGAACCGGAAGGGTGCGAACGGGGAAGTGCCGATCCCGGCCGAGACGTGCAGTGCGGTGTCGGCACCCCAGTGCGACGCACCCTTGGCCCGGGAGCGGTCGATGTCGCAGTTGGTCACCACGGCGCCGGAGAACGGCAGGCACAACTGGCCGCCGTGAGTGTGCCCGGCCAGGATCAGCTGATAGCCGTCGGCGGCGAACCGGTCCAGCACCCGGGTGTAGGGCGCGTGGGTGACGCCGAGGCGAAGATTAGCCGCGCTGTTGGCCGGCCCCGCCACCGTGTCGTAGCGGTCTCGGCCAAGGTGCGGATCGTCGACGCCGGCGGCTGCGATGGTCAACCCGGCCACCTCGAACTCGCGTCGGATATGGGTCAGGTCAAGCCAGCCCCGCTCGTGAAACGCCGCCCGCAGGTCCTGCCACGGCAGGGGATTGCCGTGCACCCGGTCGTCACTACCGGTGAGGTACTTCGCTGGATTCTTCAGCTTCGGGGCGAAGTAGTCGTTGCTGCCGAACACGAAAACTCCTGGCACGGAAAGCAAGTCACCGAGCGCCTGTACTACTGCGGGCACGGCTTTCGGATGGGACAGGTTATCGCCGGTATTGACTACCAGGTCGGGCTCCCACTGCGCCAACTCTCGAAGCCATGCCTGCTTGTGCCGCTGCGACGGCCGCATGTGGATGTCGCTGAGGTGAAGGACTCGAAGCGGTGTGGATCCCGGCGTGAGCACCGGCATGGTCACCTCGCGCACCACGAAGGCGTTGCGTTCGATCACCGTCGCGTAGCCGACCGCGAGTGCCGCGGTACCCGCCGCGGCGAGAGCGGAAGTTCTCAAGGCAGGGGCAGCCATGTAGGCAGCCTATGCCACCGATTATGGCGGGGGCGATCCCTCCGGCGGTGGCGGTGCGGGCGGGATCAGCACCGGAACGGTGATAGGCGGAAGGCCCGGGATTTCGACGACGGTCGAACCGAATTCCGGCATCCCCGGGATGGGCGGCGGTGGTGGCGGACCCGGCGGTGGCGACGGCGGTGGCGGCGGTGGCGGTGCCACGCCGTTACTCACCAATAGCGTGACGATGATGCCCGGGACGGTCTGCCCACCCGGCGACGTGCCGATCACGGTCCCGGCTGAGGCGGTGCTATTCAGAGAGTTCACACTGTCGGCCACTTGAAAGCCAGACGCGCGCAACTCTTCTCGCGCGCTGTCCTGGCTCAACCCGTTGACATTGGGCACTCGCGACCCTGGTGCGCCGTCGACGTAGCGCGGGTCCGTCGGCGGCATGCTCACCTCGCCGAAGTCCTCAGCGATCGGGCTCATCGCGGTGAACCAGGTCTCAGCCGGTTCCTTGCCACCGAAGAGGTCGCCGTCGTAGCACTGCCGCAGTGGGTAGGAACACAAATCGGAGGGAGTGGGCGAGTCGTCGTAGATGTAGTTGACCGCAGCATACCGGTTGGTGTAACCGAGGAAACCCGACGACCGGTGCGCCTCGGTGGTGCCGGTCTTGCCGGCCATCGGAAGTGACCAGCCGGCTGAACTCGCAGCCGGGGTGGCGGTGCCGTTGATGACGTCCTTGGCCAACGCGTTCGACAGGGTGTTGGCCAGACCCTCGGGCACGGCTTGTTCGCAGGGTTCTGCGTTGACGGCGACTTCGTCGCCACGACGGTCGTAGATCTTGTCGATCGGGTTGGGCGGACACCACATCCCGCCTGATGCCAGTGTTGTGGCGACGTTCGCCAGTTCCAGCGGATTGACCTCGAAGGGGCCCAGCGTGAACGAGCCGATGTTCTGTCGTTTGATGAAGTCGGCGAGGCTCTCGTTGTTGTCCGGGTCGTAGCCTCGCGCGGTGCCCGGCTCAGCATAGGAACGCAGCCCCAGTCGGACTGCCATATCAACCGTGCGTTGGACACCGACTTGAGAGATCAGCTTTGCGAATGCGGTGTTTGGCGATTTCGCCAAAGCGTCGGTGACGCTCATGCTCAGGTAGCGCGGATCGCGGTAGTTCTCCACGCACCAGGTCTCTTTCGGGCAACCCTTCGCGCCACCCTCGCCGAGTCCCTTGGCGTCGAAACGGCCCGGGACGTCAAGGGTGGCGTTGGTGCCAAGGCCGAGTTCCAGTGCGGCTGCCGTGGTGAAAATCTTGAAGATCGATCCGGCGCCGTCGCCCACCAACGAGAAGGGTTGCGGCTGAACGGTTTCCCCGGCATCGGTGTTCAGTCCGTAGGTGCGATTACTGGCCATCGCGATAAGCGGGTGACTGGTCTTGCCGGGCAATAGGACATTCATGACGCTGGCGATTCCGTCGAGGTCTGACGGCGCAATCGAGTCCACCGACTTCTTGACGTCAGCCTGCACGTCGGGGTCCAGGGTGGTCTTGATCAGATAACCGCCCTTGGCGATCTGTTCTTTGCTCAGGCCCGCCCTGGCGAGGTACTCCTGCGCGTAATCACAGAAGAAAGCGCGATTGCCGGCCGCGATACAGCCGCGCGGCAATTCGTTGGGCCGCGCCAGGATACCCAGCGGCTGCTGTTTAGCTGCGCGAAGCTGATCAGCCTTATCGGGCAGGTTGTCGATCATCGTGTCGAGGACGAGGTTTCGCCGCACCAGGGCGCCGTCAGGGTTGATGTACGGATTCAGGGTGCTCGTCGATTGCACAATCCCGGCCAGTAGTGCCGACTGCTGCCAGTTCAAGTCCGTGGCGTCGACGCCGAAGTACGTCTGGGCGGCGTCCTGTATTCCGAACGCTCCGTTTCCGAACGACACCAGGTTGAGATAGCGGGTGAGAATCTCCGGTTTGGTGAGTGTCTTGTCCAGCGTCAGCGCCATGCGAATCTCGCGCAACTTGCGGGCGGGCGTCGCCGCCACCGCCGCACGCTTCTCCGCATCTGTCTGGGCCAGAACGAGGAGTTGGTAGTTCTTGACGTACTGCTGCTCGATGGTCGATCCGCCGCGGGTTTCGAGGTCGCCGGACGCGTAGCCGGCGAGTCCGGTCAGGGTTCCCTTCCAGTCCACGCCATTGTGCTCGGTGAACCGTTTGTCCTCGATGGAGACGATCGCCAGTTTCATGGTGTTGGCGATCTTGTCGCCGGAGACCTCGAAGCGCCGCTGGGCGTACAGCCACGCGATCGTGTTGCCCTTGGCGTCGACCATGGTTGATACGGCCGGAATGTCACCCTCGAGCAGTTGAGCCGACCCGTTGGCCACGATGTCGGAAGCCCGGTTGGACATCAGCCCCAGGCCGCCCGCGACCGGGAACAGCAGAGCCGCAACGATCACGCTGGCCAACAGGCAGCACCAGCCCAGTTTGATGATCGAGGAACCGGCAGGTCGGCGTTCCGACATGGGGTACAGCGTACTGAGGCCGTCCGGGGGCTTGCGGTGCCCCGCGCGGCCATGAAAGATAACGAAGTTCTCCTACGTGCTGTCGGAAAACCGCTGTTCACGAGCGGACTGGACGCTTGTGCCAAAAAACCCGTGACCAGACTGTTGCGCAAACGATGCCTGAGCACCTAACTTAAGCAGGCAGTGCGATTCAGGTAACACCGACGTCGAAATGTGGCCTGGGTCTCACCGCACCGAATATGAGTGGAGTCGCCGCCCCCGGGCGGCTCAGACGAAGGGAATCACCAGTGTCGGTGACTCGGCCCGTAGCCCGCAGAACCAGCGCAGCAGCAACGATGCAAGGTTCACTTGAAGTGCCGAATGGCGAGGCCCGGATCGCCTGGGTATCCCAAGGCTTGTGCAGATCGACCGACCCTGATCAGTTGTTCGTTCGCGGCGCCGCCCAACGCAAGGCTGCGGTGATTTGCCGGCACTGCCCGGTGATCGCGGAATGCGGCGCCGACGCCCTCGACAACCGGGTTGAATTCGGAGTGTGGGGCGGAATGACCGAACGTCAGCGCCGAGCGTTACTGAAGCAGCACCCCGAGGTCTCGTCGTGGTCGGAGTTCTTCGCCACCCAGCGCAAGCAACGCAACGTCGGCTGAATCCGCGCCTGACCGCCCGGATCTAAATTTCGCCGGTGATCTGATCGGCGATCGCCTGTAGTGCGGCGCGGTCCGACACATCGAATGGCAGCGACGGCACCCCCACGACACGGACCTGTGGATTTGCGCCGGTAAAGCGAGACAGCAGCCGGATCTCGCGTTTGGCTGTCTGCCCGCGATCGGCATGGATGCGTAGCACCGCAGCGGCGAGTGCGTCCCCGGCGCCTCCCGGTGCGGTCTCGAGTTCGGTGGCACCATCAAAGGCGCGGTCCACCGGCAGTGGGCACAGCATCGGGTGGGTTCTGTTGAGGATCAGCCCCGCCAATGGCATGCCCTCCGCGGAGAGTCGGTCGACGAAAAACGTGGCTTCGCGCAGTGCGTCCGGTTCGGCGGCGGACACCACCACGAACTGAGTGCCGCGTCGCTTGAGCAACTCGTAGGTGCGGTCGGCCTTCTCGCGGAACCCGCCGAACGTCGAGTCGAGTGACTGGACGAAAGCCGAAGCGTCGGAAAGCATCTGTGACCCGAGAACAGTCGATATCGCCTTCATCGCCAACCCCATCACGCCGGTCACGAGCCGACCGATGCCGCGACCGGGTCCCAGCATCATTCGCCAGAGCCGGCTGTCCATGAAGCTGCCCAATCTCTTGGGTGCGTCGAGGAAGTCGAGCGCATTGCGCGATGGCGGGGTATCGACCACAACGAGGTCCCAGCGGTCTTCGCCGAGTAGCTGCCCCAGTTTTTCCATGGCCATGTATTCCTGCGTGCCGGCCAGCGAGGTGGCTACCGTCTGATAGAACTGATTTTCCAAAATCCCCTGTGCGCGTTCGGCCCCCGCGTGTTCGATGACCATCTCATCGAATGTGCGCCGCATGTCCAACATCATCGCGTGGAGTTCCCCGGTTACCTCGGGCCCGAGCGAAACCTGCTGTGGGGAGTTGCCCAACTCTTTGATCCCGAGGGCCTGCGCGAGGCGCTTTGCGGGATCGATCGTCAGCACCACGACGCTGCGACCGTATTCGGCGGCCCGCAGTGCCATTGCCGCCGCGGTCGTCGTCTTCCCGACTCCGCCCGCCCCGCAGCACACCACAACACGGTTGGACCTGTCGGACAGGATCGACTTCATGTCCAGTACCGGAGGTGTCCCGCTCACGGATATGTCCTTTTCACTGGTGTGGCGCCGCTCATCGA
>JBAXIR010000172.1:0-5175 GCA_037138275.1 Mycobacteriaceae bacterium
CCAGCAACCACAGTGCCAGCAACCGACGTGCCCGCGGCCGACTTCAGCGCTCCGGCACCGGCAACTGCGGTAGCGCCTAACTGACCTGCGGCCACCCGGTGGCCTCAGCCCACGCCCAGGCCCGCGGGTGCGCGTCACCGAACCACTGCTGTGTCGTGCCCGATCGCTTGGCGTGCGCATAGTCGGCACGCACGCCCGGGTTGGCATTCAACCAGTCGACAAACAGCAGCGCGAACCGCTGATTGGGCCATCCGTCAACACGGATATGAATGTGGGTGGGCCTACCGGGATCGGCTGAAGCGTGAAACCGCTTGTGCCACAGGCTGTTATCGGTATCAGCATCGAAGCTGACATCGGCGGTGACGGATTCGACCCGCGGATACCCGGCCCGGGATAGATCATCGGCGAGCGAGTCGGCGACATCCAGCGACGCAACGGTGATCTGCATGTCGATGACATCGCGCGCATCCATCCCGGCCACCGCGGTGGATCCGATGTGGTCGATCCGCAGGGCCCGGTGCCCGCACGCGGTGTTCAACCGGGCCCGAACTCGCGCTGCCTGCGCAGCCCAGTCCGGGTCCGCCGACACCAGGCGTCCAGATTCTGCTGCGGGCGTTGCGGTGGTGAGATTGTGGGCGAACGGCAGGATACGGCCGTACCAGAGTTCGCGGGCCCGCTCCACCAACCGGCCCTCGGTCCCGGAGTTGTCCAGCCAGACGTCGGCCACCACGCGGCGTTGCTCCTCGGTGGCCTGGGCGGCGATCCGGGCCCGGGCGTCGGACTCGTCCATGTCCCGAATACCGATCAGCCGGCTCAGCCGCACATCCGGATCGGCGTGCACCACCACGACCAACGGGAATAGCGGGGCCATCTGGGATTCAACGAGCAACGGGATGTCCTCGACGATCACCTGATCCTCGGACACCGCCGCGACGATCTCGGCACGGCGACTCGCGACCAACGGATGAACGATCGCGTTGAGCTTGGCGCGCTGCGCCTCATCGCCGAATGCCTTGGCGGCCAGCGCCGGTCGGTTCAGCGCACCGTCGGGTAGCAGGATCTCGTGGCCGAAATGATCCACCAGCGCAGCCAGACCTTCGGTGCCCGGCTGCACCACCTCGCGGGAGATCACGTCACCGTCGACGATCACGCCACCGCATTGCGCGAAGGTCGACGACACCGTCGACTTTCCCGCCCCGATCCCCCCGGTCAGGCCGATGCGCAACATGGCGCGAAGCTCAGGGGCCGTGGCGCGCTAGACGTTGCCGGCGAGCTTGTCGCGCAGCGCCGTCAACTGGGCGTCACTGGCCAGCGATCCGCCCGCGGAATCATCATCGGAGCCCGAGCTCGAGCTCGAGCTGGACGATGTCGAGCTTGACGTCGGATTCTCCTCGGCGGCGGCGGCGTCCGCAGCGGCGAACTTCTCCATCTGCGTGGTGTGCATCTTGTGCCGGCGTTCAGCCTCGGCGTACCGGGCCTCCCACGCGCCGCGCTGTTTGTCGAACCCGTCGAGCCATTCGTTGGTTGCCGAGTCGAAGCCCTCGGGGAAGATGTAATTGCCGGCCTCGTCGTAGCTGTCGGCCATGCCGTACTTCGACGGGTCGAACTCTTCGGCGTAGTCCTCGTTGGCCTGCTTGAGGCTCAGCGAGATCCGGCGCCGCTCAAGGTCGATGTCGATGACCTTGACCATCGCGTCGTCGTTGACGCCGACCACCTGATCGGGCACCTCGACGTGGCGCTCAGACAACTCGGAGATGTGCACCAGACCCTCAATGCCCTCTTCGACGCGCACGAACGCACCGAACGGCACCAGCTTGGTGACCTTGCCCGGCACGATCTGGCCGATCGCATGTGTGCGGGCGAAGTGCCGCCACGGATCTTCCTGAGTTGCCTTCAGCGACAACGAGACCCGCTCGCGGTCCATGTCGACGTCGAGCACCTCGACGGTGACCTCGTCGCCGACGGCAACCACCTCGGACGGGTGGTCGATGTGCTTCCAGGAAAGCTCGGAGACGTGCACCAGACCGTCGACGCCACCGAGGTCGACGAACGCGCCGAAGTTGACGATCGAGGACACCACGCCCTTGCGGACCGCGCCCTTGACGAGCAGGTTGAGGAACTCGCTGCGCACCTCGGACTGAGTCTGCTCCAGCCACGCGCGCCGCGACAGCACCACATTGTTGCGGTTCTTGTCCAACTCGATGATCTTGGCCTCGATCTCCTTGCCGATGTACGGCTGCAGATCGCGGACCCGGCGCATCTCGACCAGGGAGGCGGGCAGGAAGCCACGCAGGCCGATGTCGAGGATCAGGCCGCCCTTGACGACCTCGATGACGGTGCCCTTGACGGCCTCGTCGGCCTCTTTGAGTGCCTCGATGGTGCCCCAGGCGCGCTCGTACTGTGCGCGCTTCTTGGACAGGATCAGGCGGCCTTCTTTGTCCTCCTTGGTGAGGACGAGGGCTTCGATCTTGTCGCCGACGGACACCACTTCACTGGGGTCGACATCATGCTTGATCGAAAGTTCGCGGGAGGGGATGACCCCTTCGGTCTTATAACCGATGTCGAGCAGAACCTCGTCCCGGTCCACCTTGACGATGGTGCCCTCGACGATGTCGCCATCGTTGAAGTACTTGATGGTCTTGTCGATAGCGGCGAGGAAGTCCTCGGCCGAGCCAATGTCGTTGATGGCTACTTGCGGCGAGGTGATGGTGGGACTGGGCATATTGTTGGGTTGCTCCGGACAGGGTCGGTCGTAGGGACATTTCGGTTGGGATCACGTGCGATGTGCCCGCAATGGTGCACACGAGTACCGGCAGAGCCTACTCGACAGGGCGCAACCTGGACAAACCCGGGTGTGCCCGCAGCTACTCTGCTCTGGTGTCCCACGCTCCCGTGCTGGCGTCCTATGCCACAGTGCCGCCTTATCCCAGCCCGGTCCGCAAGGTCGGCGCCCCCCTGGCAGCCATTCTCGCGCTCGGCACGCTCGCCGGATTGATCCTGAGCCTGCTGACCGCCGTCAACCCGGCCGGCACCGCCCTGGGCTTCGCGCTGTCCACGATGGCGCTGGCCGGCGTGCTGGCGTGCTACCTGTGGCTGGATCGCTGGGAACCGGAACCGCCGCGGCTGCTGATCATGGCCTTCCTCTGGGGTGCGTCGGTGGCCGTGCTGCTGTCGGTGGCGCTGGAACACGTGGTCGACCAGACCTTCAGCGCCGGCCAGGAGGAGGTCAGTTTCACCACGGTGGCCATCGGCGCCCCGGTGGTCGAGGAGGCGGCCAAGGGCCTGTTCCTGTTGCTGATGCTGACCGGCCGGCGCCGCATCGAACTCAACACGCTGACCGACTGCCTGGTGTACGCCGGTTTCACTGCGGCCGGATTCGCCTGGTTGGAGAACATCTTCTACATCGCCAGCGCCGAGACGCTGCCCGGCTCGTTGGCCATCGCGGGCATGCGGTTGGTGATCGGGCCGTTCGCCCATCCGCTGTTCACCACGATGACCGGGATCGGGGTGTACTTCGCCCTGCAGCAACGCAGCCTGGCGGCCCGGTTGGGGTGCGTGCTGCTGGGCTACCTCGGCGCCGTCGTCATGCACGGGCTGTGGAACGGCTCGGCGCTGCTGGGCGCCAAGACCTACCTGGGCGTCTATGTCCTGTGGATGATGCCGGTTTTTGCGCTGGCGATCGTCCTGGCGATCAACTCCCGGCGCCGCGAACAGCGAATCGTCGCCGACAAGCTGCCCTACATGGTGGCGACCGGGATGCTGACGCCGGTTGAGGCGACCTGGCTGGGCTCGCTGCGGTCGCGGAAGATGGCCGTTGCGGCCGCGCTGCGGTTCGGCGGGCGCCCGGCCGCGTCGGCGGTGAAGAGGTTCGCGATTCAGGTGGTCGAACTGGCCTATGTGCGGGACCGGATCGACCGAGGTTTCGGTGACGAACGGGTGTTCGCGCTGCAGCACGACGAGGCGCACCGGGTGATGATGGCGCGGGCAGCGGCCGGGCCGGCGTTGCATCAGCTTGGCGGGTACCGGTTTCCGGGCCGCGACCTCAATTAGCGTCTATCCCGGCTCTAAATTTAGGTCTAAAGTAGACCTATGAGGATTCTGCCGATATCTCAGCTGAAGAGCAAGATTAATGAGTACGTCGATGCCGTCTGTGAGACGCGTGACCAGATCACCATCACAAAAAACGGCGCGCCGGCCGCGGTGCTGATCGGCGTCGACGAATGGGAGTCGATTCAGGAGACGCTGCACTGGCTGTCGCAGCCCGGCATCCTCGAATCGATCAGTCAATCCGAGGCGGACATCGCTGCCGGACGCACCTACGGCGAGGACGAAATCCGGGCCGCCTACCAGGTTCCAGGGCGACCACACTGACGTGAGCCCCACGGAAGACGGCTACCAGACACGTTTCACTGCCACGGCCCGGCCAGACCTCGACAGGTTGCCACCGCGCGTTCTGAGTGCGGTCATCACATTCGCCTTCGGTGACCTGGCGCGCCAACCCCGACGAGTCGGCAAACCGCTGAGCCGCGAGCTAGAAGGCCAGTACAGCGCTCGGCGCGGCCCTTACCGACTCCTCTACCGCATCGACGACCCGACAGCGACTATTTGGGTTCACCGCGTCGAGCACCGCTCGAACGTTTATCGGCGGTAGTAATCGACGGTGAAGAGGTTTGCGCTATGGTACCGTTTCCCGTACCACTAGGAAGGTCTGACCATGGCAATCACGGCGAGTGAGGCCCGCAGGAATCTGTTCCCCTTGATTCAGCAGGTGAACGACGACAGGGCACCTGTCGAGATCACCTCGAAGAACGGTCGCGCGGTGTTGATCTCGGCCGACGAGTGGGAGGCCTGGCAGGAGACCGCCTATCTGTTTCGCTCTCCGGCCAACGCTCGCAGACTGCTCGATGCCGCCGCCGCACTGGATGCAGGCCAAGGTCTGCAGGTTGAGCTCGACGCTGCGAAGTGAAGGTCGTCTTCTCCCCGCCCGCCTGGGAGGACTACCAGCATTGGCAGTCCGCTGACCGCACCATCGTCAAGCGGATCAACCGGCTGATCGACGAAATTCGTCGCTCCCCATACGAGGGCATCGGCAAACCTGAGCCACTGAAGTACGGCCTGGCCGGCGCGTGGTCGCGCCGCATCACCGATGAGCACCGTCTGGTCTACCGCGTCACC
>JBAXIR010000173.1:0-5153 GCA_037138275.1 Mycobacteriaceae bacterium
TCGATCCAGTCCGCCATCTGTTCGGCCCGGCGCAACCGGTTGTCATAGCGGGCCAGGAAGATGCCCGCCGGGCCGTTGGCCGGGGCATTGAAGAACTGGTCCTGTTTGCGCCAGGGGATACCGCCGCCGTCTTCGGGCACCCAGGAGTTGATGAGTTGAGCGGCCAATGTCGTCAGCGCCCGCGGGCTCGGAACACCCGCCAGTCGGCCGGCTCGCTCCAGCGCCAACGCCAGCCACGCCATGTCGTCGTAGTAGCTGTTGGTCCAGCGGCCGTTGTTGCGCGCGAGGTGGCCGCGGATCTGCCGCCTGATGGATTCCACGCGTTCCGGTCGCGGATCGCGCACCTGAGCGTCGACCAGGGTGTCCAGCAGATGGGCCTGCCACCAGTAATGCCAGGTGCCGAAGGCCAGATCTCTGCGGCTGGGCGGCCACCCGACCACACCGAGTTGAGTGGCGGGCAACTGCCACAGCCGCCTCAGGTGCCGTTTGGCGATGGCGGCTTCGGCACTGGCCGCCCGGTTCGTCCATAGCTGATCCACGATGGGCATCCTGCCCTACCAGGCCCGGGAAAGGTCGGCCCACTGCCGGACCCAGGCGTGCATGGCGATGGCGGCAGCGGCACCGGCATTGATACTGCGGGTGGACCCGAACTGGGCGACCGACACCGTCAGCGCCGCACCGGACCCCGCCGCCGCCGAAATGCCAGGCCCCTCCTGACCGAAAATCAGCAGGCATTCGCGCGGCAGGACGGTCTCCTCAAGTCGCGCCGCGCCCGGGATGTTGTCGACGGCGACCACCGTCAGCCCGGCCCCGGCAGCGAATTCCAGCAGATCCTCGGTGCTGTCGTGGTGCAGCAGTCGCTGATAGCGGTCGGTCACCATGGCACCGCGGCGGTTCCAGCGCCGACGGCCGACGATGTGCACGGTGTCGACCGCGAAGGCGTTGGCGGTGCGCACCACCGCCCCGATATTGGCGTCATTGCCGAAGTTCTCGATCGCGATATGCAACGGGTGTCGGCGCCGATCGATGTCGGCGATGATCGCCTCGCGCCGCCAATACCGATAGGCGTCAACGACATTGCGGCCGTCACCGTGCTCAAGTAACTCGGGGTCATATCGGTCGTCATCGGGGACCGGGCCGTCGCGGGTGCTGAGCCAGGAGCCCACGCCCGGTCCGTCGGTGGCCCACTCGGTCGGGCCGGGTTCGGGCGCATCAGTCTGCATGGGGGAAGGGTAGCCTCGGCGCAATGGGCTCTGACCACGCGCGGGCCGCACTCGTGCGCTACCCGGGAGTGACGCTGACGCCCGACGGCGGCGGCCGCAGGAATGGATGCGCGACCCTCACCGATCATGACACCGACGCCCCCGGTGCCGCATGGACCGATGTGGCGATCCACGAGTGGGAACTCGAGGGTCAGGGGTGGGAGGACCTGCACCCGCACGACGAGACCACCTACCTGCTGGCCGGCGAACTCGTCATCGAGTCCGACGGGGTATCGGTGACGTTGCGCCCCGGCGATGCCGCGGTGGTGCGTGGCGGTCACCTCGGCCGCTACCTCGCCCACGGGTACGCCCGCATGCTGGCCATCTACGGACCCAATCCGTCCGGCGCTCAGGGTTCGCGGTTTCGGTCATTCCCCCTCGACGACACCGACGCGACCCAGTAGTTCGACGTGGCCGAACCGGCCCGCCGGGCGTCCGACGATGGCGACCTCAAGGTCTACGGCACCCAGATCAGGTTGGGCGGCGGCGGTCTCGGCCGGCAGTGTCGGCAGCGCCACCCCGTCAAGCGCTCGCACCAACAGCGGTCCCGAAGAGGTCGTGAGTTCCGCGCCGGCCACCCGGCCGTACTCGATGATCAGACGTTGCAGGGCAACACCGGGATCCGGTTGTACGTCATGGTCGCGGGCGTGGGCGGCCAGCCAGTCGGCCAGCGACTGGCCCGGCGGGTAAGGGCCGACCACGGCGGCCTCGATGCGCAGGCCGTCGTCGGTGATCATCGGAGTCGTGTCGATGCCGAACGGATCGGTGTAGAGAACCCCGAACGGTGATGTCCAACATAGCGCCGCCCAGTCGCGCAGGTGCGCGCCACGGAACGTGTCGATCACGCGTCCGCGGGCAGGATCGGACTCGGCCGGCCGCGCACGAGTGAACGGGATGTGCACACATGTTTCCGGGAGCGTCAGGTCCGCGGTCATCTCTGCGATATAGGCAGCGGTGTCGACGTCCCAGGTCTGCGGACGCAGGACGGCGAGCACCCGTCGGCCGCACCGGACACCCGAGATCGCCTGCGCCGTCGGACCGGGATCGGCGCCCACACAGATGATGTCGACGACCTCGTCCCAATCGAGTTCCGACTCCGGTTCATCCTCCGGCTCTGGGAACTCACGGTCTCGGGCCCGTGTCGTCACTGCTCCGGCAGGTCGAGTTCGACAAGTCCGAGGATGCTGCGGTAGGGCACGCCTTGCGCCTCGATCGCCGCGGCCGCACCGGTGGCCCGGTCGACGACAGTGGCGACACCCACCACGGTCCCACCCGCCTCGCGTACTGCATTCACCGCCGTCAGCGCCGAGCCGCCCGTCGTGCTGGTGTCCTCAACGACCAGGACCCGGTTACCGGCCACCTCGGCGCCTTCGATAAGTCGTTGCAGCCCATGGGTTTTGGTGGCTTTGCGGACGACGAATGCGTCAATGGGCCGGCCCGGCGTGTGCATCACGGCGCAGGCGACCGGGTCGGCGCCCATGGTCAACCCGCCGACGGCCACATAGTCCCAGTCGGCGGTCAGCTCACGCATCAACCGGCCGATCAACGGTGCAGCCTGATGGTGCAGTGTCGCGCGACGTAGATCGACGTAGTAGTCGGCCTCCCTGCCGGAGGACAGCGTGACGCGACCGAACACCACGGACAGTTGGCGGACCAGTCGGGCTAGTTCAGTGCGGTCGGCAACGTTGAGTTCAGGTGCGGTCACGGCCACGTCCTATTCGCTTGGTCAATTCGCGAACCAGTCGGCGCGGAACCAGCCGTCCGGCGGTGGTGAGCACCTTGTACTGAACACCGGGGATGCTCACCACCGTGCCCTTGGCCACATCGGCGAGACTTTCGTCGACGACATCGTCGACGCTGAGCCACAGCGGCCCCGGTATGGACGCCATGTCGATACCGGCGCGCTGGTGGAACTCGGTCCGCACGAAGCCCGGGCACACCGCGTGCACGCCCACCCCGGTCCCGGTCAAGCCATTGGCCAGGCCCTCGGAGAACGACACCACCCAGGCTTTCGACGCGGAGTACGTCGATCCGCGGCCGGACAGCAGACCGGCGACACTGGCGATGTTGATGACCGATCCCTTGCGCGCAGCCCGCATCGGTGGCAACGCGGCACGCGTCAGATGCATCACCGCGGTGACATTGACATCGAGTTGACGCTGCAGCACGGCAGGTTCGGTGGACCACAGTTCACCGGATGTGCCGAATCCGGCATTGTTGACCAGCACCTGCACTCCGGCGGCCAGTCGCGCGCAGACCCTGTCCCGGTCGCCGGCGTCGGACAGATCTGCCGGCAGCACCTCGACATCGATCCGATGCGCAGCGCGCAGTTCGGCCGCGAGGTCAACAAGCCGGTCGACGTCGCGGGCGACGAGCACGAGGTCGTAACCATCGCGCGCGAACCGTCGTGCATAACCGGCTCCCAAGCCCGACGTGGGGCCGGTGATCAGAGCTGCGGGGCGAGACACCCCGCCACCCTATCGGCTCGCGCGAAAGGTCACAGTTGGTAATTGGGTGCCTGGGTGCCAGTCTGGGGCGCCAGGATCGGCGGCGCCTCGCTGCGGCCAGGTGGGAGTGCCTGCGGCCGGCCGGGGGCGGCCCTGCGCCGGGCGGCCGACTGCGCGGCGGCGGCTTGCGCCGGGATGGGCGGCAGCACCCGCAGCAGGTCGTTGAATTGCCGGACCGTGCGCAGGCCTTCGTCCCACTGGCCGCGGCTGGCCGAGATCGGCATGGCCACCAGCGTCCAGTTCTCCTCGTTCCACATGATCTCGGCGCAATCCGGCGCGGTGTGGGCGAAGGTCACCATCCGGCGGTCGCAGGCGCGGCGGGCGGCGTCGAGGTTGTTGGAGTAGACCATCCGGGGGCCGATCGCGCCGAGCAACCAGACGTCACTCTCCCGTGGTTCCTTGGCGCCCTTGAGACGCAGATCCATGACGACGTTGGTGCCGACCTTGCGGTGCAACGCGACAACGGTGGCGACGTCCTCAAGATCGAACACGTACACCGCTTCGCCGCGGATCTGGCCGAGCACCACATTGCGCGCGCTGACCTCACCCACGGTCGACATCACGCCGCGTTTCCAGCGGTCGACGATCTCGGTCGATTGCTGTTCGTAGTCGAACCCGTGCGAACGCGCCCACGACTTGCGACGCCGGCCCAAGCCACGGCGTCGCCCGATATCGACGTACAGCAGTACGGCCGCACCCACGAAACAGAGTGCGGACAGCGTGAACCAGAAGGGAACCATCGGACGTAGCGTAACTGTTGGATGCCGTTCGCCAAGAGGCCCCGCAGGTCACAACAGGGTCACCATTGCCGCGCGGAGCGAAATCAGCCCAGGATGAGGCCGTCGCCGTCCGGGGACACATTCACCGGCACTACGTCACCGTCGTGCACATCCCCGGCCAGCAGCAGCTTCGCGAGTTGGTCGCCGATGGCCTGCTGGACCAGCCGCCGTAGCGGCCGCGCCCCGTAAACCGGGTCGAACCCACGCTCGGCCAGCCACTCCTTGGCCGCCAGTGACACCTGCAGGTCCAGGCGCCGCTGAGCCAGCCGCTTCTGCAGTTGAGCCAACTGGATGTCGACGATCTGCACCAACTCGTCGGGCTTGAGGCCCTCGAAAATCAGCACATCGTCGAGCCGGTTGATGAACTCCGGCTTGAACGCCGCCCGCACCGCCGCCATCACCTGCTCGGCGTTGCCGCCCGAACCGAGGTTCGAGGTCAGGATGAGGATGGTGTTGCGGAAGTCCACCGTGCGGCCCTGACCGTCGGTGAGCCGGCCCTCGTCGAGCACGGCCAGCAGCACATCGAACACGTCCGGGTGGGCCTTCTCGACCTCGTCGAACAGCACCACCGTGTAGGGCCGACGGCGCACCGCCTCGGTGAGCTG
>JBAXIR010000174.1:0-5123 GCA_037138275.1 Mycobacteriaceae bacterium
TCAGGTCGTACATGGTGGCCAACGGATCCGCGCTGCGGGCGGCCGCGATCGCGGCGACGGTGCGGTCCGGCGTGGGCTCGTAGTCCGGCGGGTCACCGATCGCGTACATGCTCGCGGCGCTGTGCTGAATGAACGCGAACAGCGAGTCGAAGAGTGGTGTGGGTTGGGCCGGCAGATCGGTCTCGGCGAGGATCGCCGCACGCACCGCCGGATCGGCGAGCCGCTCACGAAGGTCGGCCGGGGCCAGTTCAGCCTTGAGCTTGCGGAACGTCGGGCGGTGCGTGAAGGCGTGGTAACCCTCAAAGCCGAACAGCATGCCGAACGGCCGCGCGGCGAATTGGGGGTGGACGCGGATCCCATCGTCGAATGCCCTGCCGGCGATATCGAGTTGCTTGCGCCAGAGGTCCGGCGCCGTTTGGGTCTGCACCATCGCGAATGACACCGGCCGGTCGATCTCAGCCGCGAGGCGGACCATCCAGTCGAGTTCGCGCATCGGGGCGTCGACGTTCTCCCCCGCGGTGCCGTCCGGCGCCACCTCGAATACCGCCTGGCCGCCGGCGGCCATCGCTCGCCCAAGTGCGAACAGCTCATCCTCGGCGGCGTAGGTGCCCGGGACGGGTTCACCGTCGACGGCCCGGTGTGCCTCGGTGCGCGAGGTCGAGAAGCCCAGCGCGCCGGCCTCGATCGCCTCCTGGACGATGCGCGCCATTCCGGCGATATCGTCGGCATTGGCTGCCTCGTTGCGCGCCCCCCGTTCACCCATGACGTAGCCGCGGACCGGGCCGTGGGCCACCTGAGTCCCGTAATCGACTGCCAGCCTTTGCTTCTCGACTGCGTCGAGGTATTCGGGGAAGCTCTCCCACTCCCAGGTGATGCCCTCAGCCAGTGCCGAACCGGGGATATCCTCGACGCCTTCCATCAGTTCGATGAGCCACTGCTCACGGCCCGGTGCGACGGGTGCGAATCCGACGCCGCAGTTGCCGCTGACGACGGTGGTCACGCCGTGCAGGCTGGACGGCTCCAGCAGGCCGTCCCAGCTGACCTGGCCGTCGTAGTGGGTGTGAATGTCGACGAATCCGGGCGTCACGATCCGCCCGGTGGCGTCGATGGTCTGCGCGGACGGCCCGGCGAGGCCGACGTCGTCGCCCTCGCGGCGGCGCACCTCGACGATCACCCCGTCCTTGATCCCGATATCGGCTCGCACGGGCTTACTGCCGGTGCCATCGACGACCGTGCCGCCGGTAATGGTCAGGTCATACATGCTGCCTCCTCGACGATGCCCCAGCAGCCACGGTAATACCGACCGGAGACCGGGACTGTGAATTCCCGAAGTACAGTCGCCCCGGGAGGCCTGATGACGACACCGGGTCGGCAGTTCAACGATGCCGTGACACGCTTCTGGAGCGTGGCCGCACCGATCTACGATCTGCCCTACCTTCAGCGTTGGGTCTACCAGCCCGCCCAGGATGAAGTCGTCGCGGAACTACGTGCCCGGGGAGCGCGGCGGATTGCCGATATCGCCTGCGGCACCGGCATTCTCGCCGCCCGAATCCGCGACGAATTGCGGCCCGACGAGGTGTACGGGGTGGATATGTCCGACGGCATGCTGGCCGAGGCCCGCGCTCGTTCGTCGGCGGTGCTCTGGTGCAAGGGTCCGGCGGAGGGACTCCCGTTCCCCGATGGCGCCCTGGACGCCGTGGTGAGCACCTCGGCTTTCCACTTCTTCGATCAGCCGGCGGCCCTGCGCGAGTTCCGGCGGGTGCTGGTCGGGGGTGGTCTGGCGGCCGTCGCCACCATCAGCCCGCCACTGCCGCCGCTGTTGCGGCGGCTGAGCGCGAACCCGGCCAATCCAGCACACAATCCCTCCCCTGCCGAGATGCGCGCGCTGTTCGCCGACGCGGGGTTCACCGTCACCGACCAGCATCGGGTGCAGCGGCCACTCTGGACCCGCGGAGTGTGGGACCTGCTCACCCTGGGCATCGCGGCATAGCGCACTCCCCCCGGGTCGCCGACCGGCTATCCTGCCGAGGTCACTGAACCGCTGCGAGAGGATGTACATGGCCGTGGAACTGCTCGCCCAGAGCGTCGAGATCGGGTTGGTGACCACCAACCGCGACGCGATGGTGGAGTTCTATGAGAGCTTCCTCGGCCTGCCCTACCAGGGCGACCTGGACTTTCCCGGTGGGACCATGAAGCGTTACGCGGTGGGCAACAACGTGCTGAAACTGGTGACACTGGACACCCCACCCGCCGCACCGGTAGCGCCCGGCGGCGGATCCGCCCAGGCCGGCATCCGCTATTTCACGTTGGTCGTCACCAACGCGACCGAGGTCGCGGGCCAGGCAGAGGCCGCCGGTTACACACTCGTTCAGCCGCTCGCCGAGTTCGCCCCCGTGCCCGGCATGGGCTGGATGTTCGTCGCCGACCCCGACGGCAACTGGGTGGAACTCGTCGGGCCGCTCTGAGAGAACCTGTCATGGCGGCCGTGACCGGGGACGGGCGGATCCGCGTTCCGGCCGACCTCGACGCCGCCACCGCCGTCGGCCTCGAGGACCCCGGCATCCTGGATCCCGCCGCGCTCGACCGGATCTGGGATGCGGCGCGGCATTGGTACCGCGCCGGGATGCAACCCGCGATCCAGCTGTGTCTGCGGCACCACGGGAGGGTCGTCCTCAACCGCGCGATCGGCCACGCCTGGGGTAACGGTCCGGCGGATCCCCCTGGCGCCGAACAGATCCCGGTAACCACCGATACCCCGTTCTGCGTGTACTCCGCGGCCAAGGCCATCACAACCACGGTGGTGCACATGCTCGTCGAGCGCGGGGAGTTCGCCCTCGACGACCGGGTGTGCGACTACCTGCCCACCTACACCGGGCACGGCAAAGAGCGCACCACAATCCGGCACGTGATGACCCACAGCGCCGGGATCCCGTTCGCTACCGGTCCCCGACCAGATCTGCGGCGGATGAACGACAGCGACTACGCCCGCGAACAACTGGGAGCGCTCAAACCCCTCCATCGTCCCGGCCTGATACACATCTATCACGGTCTGACCTGGGGGCCGCTGATCCGGGAGATCATCTCGGCGGCCACCGGGCGCGATATCCGCGAGATCCTGGCCACCGAGATTCTCGACCCACTGGGCTTCCGCTGGACAAATTACGGTGTGGCGCAGGCAGATGTGCCCCTGGTCGCACCCAGCCATGTGACCGGAAAACCGCCACCCGCGCCGATTGCGGCGGGGCTGAAGATGGCCCTGGGCGGCTCGATGACCCAGATCATCCCGTTCTCCAACAGTCCGATGTTCCTGACCAGTGTGGTGCCGTCGTCGAGTACCGTCTCGACGGCTGATGAGCTGTCCCGGTTCGCTGAGATCCTCTGTCGCGGAGGTGAGTTGGATGGCGTGCGGGTGCTACGCGAAGAGACCCTGCGAGGCGCGACCCGGCAGTGCCGGCGGCTTCGACCGGACGTTGCGACGGGCCTGGCCCCGATCCGGTGGGGCACCGGTTTCATGCTGGGCTCCCGGCGATTCGGTCCGTTCGGCAGAGATGCCGCAGCTGCATTCGGCCACACCGGACTGACCAATATCGCCATCTGGGCCGATCCGTCACGGCGGCTCGCCGTCGGTCTGGTAAGCAGCGGCAAACCCGGGGGCCATCCCGAAGCCGGGCGTTACACCGCACTGCTGGACCGGATCAATGCCGAGGTTCCGCGCGGGTGAATTGTGGACCCGCCGCTGTCCGGTTAGCGTGGCGGACATGGGTGAGTCGCTGCTGCAGCAACAACTCGATGAGGTTCGGGCGTTGCTGCGGCTGGCGAGGGATCTCTTTGGCGCGCAACCAGTTTCGCCGCCCGAGAGCATCGGGCCGGCATCCGAATCGCGCGAGAAGCTAATCGGCCCGTAGCCGATGGCGAAGTAAGACGTCCTCGGCGCGGCCCAGGTCGCTTGGTCCCGGAATGCCAGCAGACGGGGTGAACCCGGCGTCGATGATCTCCTGTCGGATCTGCATGACGGCGGCCAGATGGGAGACCTCGGCTGTCAACAGAACAGCCCGCGCAAGGCTGTCCGAATCGGCATTCATCGCCGATTCGGACAGCAGCACACTGTGCAGGCACCCACCGCGGGAGGATCGGAACATCAGGTGGCCGCTGGGGTGGACTGCGTCGTAGACCGAGTCGGGCTCGCTCATCGGCCGCCCTCGCCGACCGCTCGTAGGTCATCGGCGGCGCCGACGTCGCGTTGTGCCCACACGTCCGCGGCGTGGATGAGTTGGTCAGCCAGGACGGTATGTGCCAGCGCCTGCTGCTCGTAGCACGCCCGGCGCCGCACAAGCAGATCTCTGCCGGCGTCGCGCAGGTCGGCGAAGACCGGTCCCAGCGATTCCAGCGTCGCCATCACGTCGGCGTCGTGCGAACCGGCAGTGCGTAGATTGTCGGCGGTTTCACGATGCGCACGGGCGACCTGCCGCAACTCCTCGGGTGAGACGCTGATGCGTTCTGTCATTGCCTACTCCTATCCTTGGGCGGTCTGAACGGATGGGGAGCTTGTGACCGGTTCCGGTGGATGCTGCCAGCCGATCAAGCCCCGACCCTCGAAGCCGTCAATGGGTTGAATCTGATTGTCCAGCAGCGCTTTTCCGTCGCCGAGGGCCAGTGCGTGGCGATCGCTGAACACACCGACGTCGCCGGGGACGAGCATGGCCGGGTCAACCGGTGCGATGACAGGTGAACCGGGCGCCGGGATGGTGATGCCCTGGCCGCTGAACGCCTCGGGGATCGGTGTGCCGGCAACGGCGGCGGAGATGACGGTGGCCAGTCGCGGATTCGGAGCGGTGACGCTTTGGCCGTCGGGAAGTTCAATGGTGAGATCGTCCGCGGCCGACCCCTCCCCCGGACCGGCCGGTGTCCCACTCGGTTTCTGATCCCCGGTATCGGGCGTGCCCGGATCAGCCTTCGGCTCCGCACCCCGATGGGGTGGCTCATCACTCGCAGGGGTCGAGAAGTCCGGCAGCGACGCAGCGGGAAGCGTCGGCAGTCCCCCGCCCGACGGCATGGTCGCCCGCGGGAATCCACCCCCACCCCAGCCTGCGGCCGGTGCTGGCATGGCGACGGCCGGGGGCGCT
>JBAXIR010000175.1:0-5066 GCA_037138275.1 Mycobacteriaceae bacterium
TGTCCTGCATGATCGTGGTCTTGCCGGCCTTGGGCGGCGAGACGATCAGAGCGCGCTGGCCCTTGCCGATCGGCATGATCAGGTCGATGACGCGGGTGGTCAACTTCTCCGGCGTGGTCTCCAGGCGCAGCCGCTGGTTGGGGTACAGCGGGGTCAGCTTGCCGAACTCAGGACGCTTGCGGGCATCCTCGACCGGGCCACCGTTGACGGTGTCCAGTCGCACCAGCGGGTTGAACTTCTGTCGCTGATTGCTCTGGTCACCGGTTTCCTTGGCAACCCGGACCGCACCGGTGACGGCATCGCCGCGGCGCAGACCGTTCTTGCGGACCATGTTCATCGACACATACACGTCGTTGGGGCCGGCCAGATAGCCGGAGGTTCGCACAAAGGCGTAGTTGTCCAGGACGTCGAGAATCCCGGCGACCGGTTGGACGACGTCGTCCTCGCGCAGTTCGGCCTCGCCGTTGCCGCCACCTTCGCCGGGGGCCCGTTCACCGCGGCGGCGACGGTCGCGGAACCGTCGTCCGCGACGACCGCCACGGCCGTCACCATCATCGTCGCGGTTGTTCGGCCCACCGGTTTCGCCACCGGAGTCGTTGGACTCGCGGTTGTCGGCACGGTTGTTGTCGGCGCGATTGTCGTTGCGATTGTTATCGGCGCGATTGTCGTTGCGATTGTTGGCTTTGCTTTCGTCACGGTTCGCTGCCGGCGCGGCCGCATCGGTGTCGGCTCGGGGCGCCCCGGTGGATTCGACGGTCGCGCGCGGGGCTTCGTCGGTGGTGGTGGTGGTGGTGCCGGTGGTGGTGCTGGGCCCGCCGCCACTACCGTTCTGCGTTTCCCGGATTGCGGAGATGAGGTCGTTCTTACGCATCCCCGAGGTGCCCTTGACGCCGACACTGTTGGCCAGCGCGCGCAGCTCCGGCAGCACCATGGTGGCCAGCGAACTGCCGGCCGAGCTGTCAGAGCCAGCGGACGAAGTTGAGCTATCGGATGTCACGGCGGCCGTCGTCTCCGATTGCGGAGTGCGGTCCTGGGCCGTGATGAGGTCCGTTTCGGTCACGGATTTCCTTTCTTTCCCTCGCGTGCTGCTGTGCTGCGGGGGTTCTGGCGGTCAGCTGATTCGCTGAGCGCGAAGTATCACCGTCATCGGTGTCAACTGAGTGGAAGCCGTGTTCGGCGACCCAAGGCCGAACCGCAGTCCACCGGGTGCAATACGAAGATTTTTGGTGATTGTCCTATTGTCGGCGCAGGTAGACACGCTGCGATTGCTGGACGATATGAGAATAGCCGCCTTCGCTGCCCGAAGCAAGACGCTCACCGGTGGGTCGGCGCGGCACCGGCGACACCCGAACCCCAGCGGACCGGTCCACCCACCGCCATCTCGGCGATGGCGAAGCCGTTGGCGGTGCCAAAATCACGGGCCTCGGTCGGTAACTCGGTGCCGGTGGTCAGTGCCAGCACGGCCGGCCCGGCCCCGGAGAGCACCGCAGGCACTCCGCCGCGGCGCAACAGTCGCAGGTACTCCGCACTGGCCGGCATCGCCGCGGCCCGCTGAGGCTGATGCAGAACATCCTCGGTGGCCGCCATCAAAAGATCCGGGCGTTCGGTCAGCGCCAACACCAGCAGTGCCGCGCGGCTGACATTGAACCGTGCCGCTTCGTGGCTGACCTGCGCCGGCAACAGCACCCGGGTCGCCGCGGTGGAGGACCGCACCTCGGGTATGCCCGGGAACAGCCGGATATCGGGGTGTAGCCGTAACCGGGCCGCGGCGTAGCCGGGTGTTCCGGACCCGGCGTCGGTCCAGGACACCACCGCTCCCCCGAGGACCGCCGCTGAGGCGTTGTCCGGGTGGCCTTCGAATTCCGAGGACAGCTGAATCAGGTCGTCATCGCCGAGAGGTTCGCTATCCGCCTGTGCCACAAGCGCATTGGCGATCGCCAGTCCACCGACAACAGCCGCCGCGGACGAGCCGAGACCACGGGAGTGCGGAATCGCGTTGTGGCAGTGCACAACCAGGCCTGCGGCGCGGAACCCCGACGCCTCCAGGCCGCGGTGGATGGCCCTGACCACCAGGTGTTCCGGGCCGGTGGGGACCTGCCCGGCGCCCTCTCCGGTGACCTCGACGGTCAGGCCGGCATCGGTGGTCTCGACCGTGATTCGGTCATAGAGCGCCAGGGCCAGGCCTGCGCTGTCGAAACCGGGGCCGAGGTTGGCACTCGATGCCGCCACCTCGGCGCTACCGGTAAGCCCGGCGCGCAGCAGAACACTCACCGGTGGCCCACGCGTCTCAACCCAGCCCGAGGGCGGCTACCACCGCGGCCGGATCGACCGGCACCGCGGTGACGGCCGGCACATCCCGAAGGGCGGTGTCGGGGTCTTTGAGGCCATGACCGGTGACGGTGCACACAACTGTGGATCCGGGCCGCACCCAGCCGTCCTCGGCTGCCTTGAGCAGACCGGCGACGCTGGCCGCCGAGGCCGGCTCGACGAACACGCCCTCGTCGCGGGCCAGCAGACGGTAGGCGGCAAGCAGTTCGTCATCCGTGGCGGCCAGGAACTTTCCGCCCGACTCCTCGCGCGCGGCCATCGCGCCGTCCCACGACGCCGGCGAGCCGATCCGGATCGCGGTGGCCAGCGTCTCGGGCTTGCTGACCGGCTTGCCCAGAACCAGGGGCGCGGCACCGGCAGCCTGGGTGCCCAGCATCCGCGGCAGTGTGTCGGTGAGGCCGTCGCGGTGATACTCGGTATAGCCGCGCCAGTAAGCGGTGATATTGCCGGCATTGCCCACCGGAAGGGCGTGCACATCGGGTGCGGTGCCGAGGGCATCGACGATCTCGAAGGCCGCGGTCTTCTGCCCCTCGATGCGCACCGGGTTGACGCTGTTGACCAGAGAGATGGTCGGGTAGTCGACGGTGAGCTTGCGGGCCAGATCCAGACAATCGTCGAAGTTTCCGTCGATCTGGATGATCTTGGCGCCGTGCATCACCGCCTGGGCCAGTTTGCCCATCGCGATCTTGCCCTGCGGGATCAGGACCGCACAGGTGATACCGGCCCGGGCCGCATACGCCGCTGCCGACGCCGAGGTGTTCCCGGTCGAGGCGCACAACACGGCCTGCTTTCCGTGCGCGACGGCCTCGGTAACGGCCATGGTCATGCCGCGGTCCTTGAACGAACCGGTGGGATTGTGCCCCTCCACCTTCAAATGCACTGTGCAGCCGGTCAATTGAGACAGTCGCGGAGCATGCACCAGTGGGGTGGCACCCTCCAGCAGAGTCACCGGCGTCCAGCCGGCCGCCGCCGGGAGCCGGTCCCGATAGGCCTCGATCAGACCCGGCCAGGGGGTGTGAACGTGGGTTGAGGTTCTACTCATTCGCTCGTTCCCTCCAGTCGCAGCACACTGTTGACCTCTTGGACGGCTTCGAGTCCCGCCAGTGCTGTGACAGTGTCGGACAGCGCGGCATCGGTGGCGCGATGGGTGACCACCACGATGCGTGCGCCGGCGGCCTGACCGTGGGCGTCGAGGATGCCCTCCTGTCGGACCTCGGCGATGCTGACCTCGCGCTTGCCGAATTCGGTTGCCACCGACGCCAGCACACCCGGGCGATCCTTGACCGTCATGCTGACGTAGTACCGGGTGCAGATGGCACCCATCGGAGCGATCGGCAACTGCGCGTACTTCGACTCCCGGGGTCCCCGACCGCCATGCACCCGATTGCGCGCTGCCATCACCACATCGCCCATCACCGCCGACGCCGTCGGATTGCCGCCTGCTCCCTGCCCGTAGAACATCAGTCGACCGGCGGCCTCAGCCTCGACCACGACGGCATTGAATGCGCCGTTGACGGTGGCAAGTGGATGACTCAGCGGCACCAATGCCGGGTAGACCCGGGCCGAAACCCGTTGCGAACCATCCGGTGTGGTGACTCGCTCACAAATGGCCAGCAGCTTGATGGTGCAGTCAAGCGTACGTGCGGCATCGAAGTCGGCGGGGCTGACTTTGGTGATGCCCTCCCGATAGACGTCGTCGGCGGTAACGCGGGTGTGGAACGCGATGGATGCCAGAATCGCGGCCTTGGCTGCGGCGTCGTAACCTTCCACGTCCGCGGTCGGATCCGCCTCGGCGTAACCCAGTGCGCTGGCATCAGCCAGTGCACTGGCGTAATCGGCTCCGGTGGAGGCCATTTCGGACAGGATGTAATTGGTGGTGCCGTTGACGATGCCCGCCACCCGCAGCACGGTGTCACCGGCCAACGACTGGGTGAGCGGACGGATCACCGGGATTGCGCCGGCGACCGCGGCCTCGAAGTAGAGGTCGACGTGGCTGCGTTCGGCAGCCTGAGCCAACTCGCCGGTGGACTGAGCCAGCAGCGCTTTATTCGCTGTCACCACCGACTTGCCGTGTTCCAGTGCACTGAGAATGGCCTTGCGGGCCGGCTCAACCGGACCCATCAGTTCCACCACGATGTCGACGTCGTCACGGGACACCAGTTCGTCGACGTTGTCGGTCAACATCGCTTCCGGCACCGTCCGGTCGCCGGACACCTGCCGCACCGCGACACCGCGAAGCTCCAAAGGCGCCCCGATCCGCGCGGTCAGGTCCGCCGCGCTGGACTCGATGATCCGCACCACCTCACGTCCGACATTGCCCAGACCGAGTACCGCGATGCCGATCGGCTTCTGGCTGTTCATGCGCGCACCTCCAGGCTGAGCAGATCGTCGACGGTCTCACGGCGTAACACCAGCCGGGCCTGCCCGTTGCGCACGGCCACCACGGCGGGTCTGCCGATCAGGTTGTACCGGCTGGACATCGAGTAGCAGTAGGCGCCGGTGGCGGCGACCGCGAGCAGGTCACCGGCAACCGCGTCGTCGGGGATCCAGGCGTCGCGGACCACGATATCGCCGGTCTCGCAATGCTTTCCGACGATGCGGGCCAGCATCGGCTCGGCTGTACTGCCCCGCGAGACCAGCCGGATGTCATATTCCGCGCCATAGAGCGCGGTCCGGATGTTGTCGCTCATGCCGCCGTCGACGCTGACGTACCGCCGGTGGGTGCCGGCACTGATCGC
>JBAXIR010000176.1:0-5058 GCA_037138275.1 Mycobacteriaceae bacterium
ATTCGGTGATCCGGATCGGTACCCGGGGCAGTCTGCTGGCCACCACGCAGGCCGGCACGGTCCGCGATCAACTTACCGAACTCGGTCATCGGGCCGAGCTTGTCATCATCACCACCGACGGGGATCGCTCGGCGCAACCGGTCGCGGAGATCGGGGTGGGTGTGTTCACCGCTGCCCTGCGCGAGGCGATAGCCGCCGGTGTGGTCGATATGGCCGTGCATTCCTACAAGGACCTGCCCACGGCTGCCGACGAACGCTTCGTCATCGCGGCGGTGCCACGGCGCGGCGACCCGCGGGACGCTCTGGTGGCCAGGGACGGCCTGGTACTCGGGGAGTTGCCGGCCGGTTCGGTCATCGGCACCTCGTCGGTCCGGCGGGCCGCGCAGCTTAGAGCACTGGGTCTGGGTTTGGAAATCCGCCCCCTACGAGGCAATCTGGACACCAGGTTGAACAGGGTAGGCAACGGTGATCTCGACGCCATCGTGGTCGCCCGGGCGGGGTTGGCTCGCCTGGGACGGCTCGGTGACGTCACCGAGACGCTGGAGCCGGTGCAGATGTTGCCGGCACCGGCTCAAGGTGCGCTCGCGCTGGAATGTCGCGCGGGCGACACCGAGCTCGCGACGCTGCTGGCGGGGTTCGATGATCCCGACAGCCGCACCGCGGTCACCGCGGAGCGAACCCTGTTGGCCGAACTGGAGGCGGGTTGCTCCGCACCGGTGGGAGCGATCGCGGAGGTGGTCGAGTCCATCGATGAGGACGGCCACGTCTTCGAGGAGCTGTCGCTACGCGCCTGCGTGGCGGCGGTGGACGGATCCGACGTGATCCGTGCGTCCGGTATCGGTAACCCCGGCCGGCCCGCAGAGCTCGGGCTCTCGGTCGCCGCGGAGTTGTTCGAACTCGGCGCGCGCGAGGTCATGTCGATCGGACTGGCGTGATGAGCGTGGAGCGGGAGTGGAGATGACGGGTCACGGGAGCGGCCGCGGGCGCAAGCCCAAGCCGGGACGTATCACGTTTGTCGGTTCGGGACCGGGTGACCCCGGTCTGCTGACGACGCGCGCGCGCACCGTGTTGAGCAATGCCATGTGTGTGTTCACCGATCCCGATGTGCCACAGGCCGTG
The DNA here is from genome assembly GCA_037138275.1 of Mycobacteriaceae bacterium. GTDB lineage: Bacteria > Actinomycetota > Actinomycetes > Mycobacteriales > Mycobacteriaceae > Mycobacterium. Next base: position 1,120 of record JBAXIR010000176.1, read on the forward strand.
CTGAATGTTGTCGGAACCGCACTTCCGCCTGCGGTGGGCCCGGCCCAGGCGCCGACCGCGGCGACCGAGGGCGCCGATCACACCGCCGCAGGGCTTGTTGTCGTCGGCCCGGACATCCGGCCCGCACTCGGTGAGCCGGCCGAAGTGGCCAAGATCCTGGTGGCTGAGGCCAAAGCCGGCGTCGACGTGGTCCGCCTGGTCGCCGGTGACCCGCTGTCGGTGGATTCGGTCATTACCGAGGTGAACGTTATTTCCAAGACCCAGTTGGCGTTCGACATCGTGCCGGGCCTGCCGGCCACCGTCGCCGTGCCTACCTACGCCGGGTTGCCACTGGGGTCTACCCACACCGTCGCCGATGTGCGCGGCGAGGTCGACTGGGCCGCACTGGCCGCAGCACCCGGCCCGCTCATCCTCACCGCGACGGTCTCGCACCTGGCCGAGGCGGCCCGCACCCTGATCGAGTTCGGACTTTCGGAATCCACGCCGTGCGTGGTGACCGCCGACGGCACCAGTTGTGCGCAGCGTTCGGTGGAGTCGACCCTGCGCGGCCTGACCGATCGCACCGCGCCCGGCGCCGGCGACCCGGGCGGCCCACTGTCGGGCCCACTGGTGGTCACCGTCGGTCGCACGGTGACCCACCGCACCAAACTCAACTGGTGGGAGAGCCGCGCCCTGTACGGCTGGACGGTGCTCGTTCCGCGCACCAAGGATCAGGCCGGGGAGATGAGTGAGCGCCTGACCGCTCACGGTGCGCTGCCGATCGAGGTGCCGACCATCGCCGTCGAGCCGCCGCGCAGCCCGGCCCAGATGGAACGGGCCGTCAAGGGTCTGGTCGACGGCCGATTCCAGTGGGTGGTGTTCACCTCAACGAACGCAGTCCGGGCGGTCTGGGACAAGTTCGCCGAGTTCGGCTTGGACGCCCGGGCGTTCTCCGGTGTGAAGATCGCCTGTGTCGGTGAGGCCACTGCCGATCGCGTCCGCGCGTTCGGTATCAGTCCCGAGCTGGTGCCCTCCGGCGAGCAGTCCTCACTGGGCCTGCTGGACGAATTCCCGGACTACGACAGCATCTTCGATCCGGTCAACCGGGTGCTGCTGCCGCGTGCCGATATCGCCACCGAGACACTGTCCGAGGGCCTTCGGGACCGTGGTTGGGAGATCGAGGACGTCACTGCCTATCGCACGGTGCGTGCGGCACCGCCGCCTGCCGACACCCGGGAGATGATCAAGACCGGCGGCTTCGACGCGGTCTGTTTCACCTCGTCCTCGACGGTGCGCAACCTCGTCGGCATCGCCGGCAAGCCGCACTCCCGAACCATCGTCGCGTGCATCGGTCCGAAGACGGCCGAGACCGCAGCGGAATTCGGCCTGCGCGTCGACGTCCAGCCGGAGACCGCCGCCGTAGGCCCCCTGGTCGATGCGCTCGCGGAGCATGCGGCGCGGTTGCGCGCCGAGGGCGCACTGCCGCCGCCGCGCAAGAAGAGCCGCCGCCGGTAGGACGAGCGGCTCCCGCCATGTCGTTTCCCAGGCAACGCCCGCGTCGACTGCGGTCCAGTGCGGCCATGCGCCGTCTGGTGGCCCAAACTTCGCTGGAGCCAAGGCATCTGGTGCTGCCGATGTTCGTCGCCGACGGCATTGACGAGCCCCGGCAGATTTCGGCGATGCCCGGCGTTGTCCAGCACACTCGGGATTCGCTGCGTCGCGCCGCCGCCGACGCCGTCGCGGCCGGGGTCGGCGGACTGATGATCTTTGGTGTGCCGCGCGCCGAGGATAGGGACTCCACCGGTTCGGTCGGCCTGCACCCCGATGGAATCCTCAATGGTGCACTGCGCGACTTGGCCGGCGACCTCGGCGATGCCACGGTGCTGATGGCCGACACCTGTCTCGACGAGTTCACCGACCATGGCCACTGCGGCATCGTCGACGATGCGGGCCGCGTCGACAATGACGCCACCAATGCCCAGTACATCAAACTCGCTGTTGCCCAGGCGAATTCAGGTGCGCACGTAGTCGGACCCAGTGGCATGATGGATGGTCAGGTGGCTGCCATCCGGGACGGACTCGACGCTGCCGGACACACAGATGTGGCGATCCTCGCCTATGCCGCCAAGTTCGCCTCGGCCTTCTATGGACCGTTCCGGGAGGCGGTGGCCTCCGAGCTCACCGGTGACCGGCGCACCTACCAGCAGGACATCGGCAATTCTCGGGAGGCGTTGCGCGAGATCGCCCTCGATGTCGACGAGGGTGCCGACATCGTGATGGTCAAGCCCGCGATGGCCTACCTCGACATCGTGCGCGCGGCCGCGGAGATCTCGCCCGTGCCGGTGGCGGCGTATCAGGTGTCCGGTGAGTACGCCATGATCGCCGCCGCGGCGGCGAACGGCTGGGTGGACGGCCGCGCGACGGTCCTGGAGTCGCTAACCGGAATTCGGCGCGCGGGTGCCGATATCGTGCTGACCTACTGGGCTGTCGATGCGGCGGGATGGCTGTCGTGATTGCCCAGCCGCCGCCGACGGACCGGCACCGGCCCGGATCGGGGGGCGCTGCATTCTGGCTGCTGGTCATCGGCGCGGCGCTGTTGATGGCCGGCGGACTGATGGCGGTGATTGTGGGGTTCGATACCCTGCGTCGCGGCGCACCACCGACGGTGTCGGATGAATCCGTCCGCAACTATCTGAGGCTCTACCGCGGTGCCGGGGTGCTGTTCGGGCTCGCGGCGGCGGTGTTGGCACGGCTCGCGATGCGTGCCCGCGACGGTGATCCTCGGTATCGGCGGGCCGCCACCGGTCTGGGGATGGCAATCGTGGTGTTGGTCGCAGTGGCCGCGGTATTCCTCGGCACGGTCACCACCCCGGCTCTGCTGAGCCTGTTGCCCATCATTGCCGGCACGCTGATGTTGAACCGGCGGGTGCAACCCGGTGTCTGATCAGGTTGGGCCGGATGCCGCCGAACGTTTGTTCTTCGAAAACGGTGCGAGCTGGCACTGGCTGTGGCTCGGTGTGGCGGGTGGGCTGGTGATGACGTTCGTCCAGTCAAGTGCCGGGCTGGGATTCCGGCCGGTCGTGCCGCTGTTTTTTCTGGTGATGATGTGCGGTTTCCTGACCATTCAGGTCAGGGCTGCGCGGATCCACACAAGCGTCGAACTCACCGCCGACACGTTGCGTCAGGGCACTGAGACCCTGCCGATCAGCGAGATCCTTGAGGTATACCCCGAAGCCGAGTACACGCCGCGGAAGCCTTTGTTTCAGGGCATGCGCGCGCCGGTGAAATCCAATGAGGCACTGCAGAAGTGGCAGGAGTCACGCTCACTTGGCGAACTCAACGGCGTGCCGAAGGGACGGACCGGGATCGGGCTGAAGTTGGCCAACGATCGCACGGCGCAGGCTTGGGCGCGCGACCATGAGGCGTTACGCGCCGAACTCACCAGGCTCGTGGCGGACCGATGACAGCCCCGGTACGGCACGTCGGGCAGGCGGTCCTGGCCGTCGCGGCGGCCGCGGGTGCGGTGCTGAGTTGGGCACAGGTGCGCAGCCTGGTCGACGTGGCACCGGTCACCGAGGGTCAGCCGGCCACGGTTTCGGTGGTCTACGACCCCCCGATGATGGTGTTGACCCTGGTGTTGGCGACGGCGGCCGGCGTTCTGGCCATCCTGGGCATCGCCGGGTTGCGTCGGGGCTCCAGGGTATCCACACTTGATACCTATACCCCCTAGGGGTATAGTGACGAATATGACGAGCACAGATCTGCGCCTTCACGGGATGAGTTGCGCCTCCTGCGCGTCGAAGATCGAAGGCAGCCTCAACCGTCTCGACGGTGTGGCGGCCACGGTGAACTTCGCGATCGAGCAGGCCCATGTCGAGCATGACCCGCAGGTGAGCACCGACCAACTGATGAGAGCGGTTGAGTCCACCGGGTATCACGCCTCGGTGATCGACCACGCCC
>JBAXIR010000177.1:0-5043 GCA_037138275.1 Mycobacteriaceae bacterium
CTCCGCTCGGGCCGCGTACTCCGCTCGGGCCCATTCCTCCACTCGGGCCCATCCCCCCACTCAGAGTCCCGTTCCACATCCGAGTGCGAGCGCGACATGCGCTGCTGCCGCCGGCGGCGAACCTGCTCCTCGATCCGGGTCTGACGACGCAGGTACCCCAGGTAGAGCAACGTGACCACTGCGGAGGTACCGCAGGCCCACCAGAACGCCGGGCTGACGGTGAACGACACCGCCGCCGTCGCCACCATGATCGTGGACATAGCCAGCAGGACACGTTTACGGAAGCGATACTTGCGAGCACTCACCTCGGCCGCGGTAGTCGATTCCAGCCGACGCTGGCGGTTGCCGCGCCGCGGCGCCATCGCGGGTTCCGCTGCGGCCTCGGCCTCCAAACCTGAAGTGTCGTCGATGTATTCGTATTCGTCGCCGGGAGCGTCCCGGTGATCGGACTCGGCCTCGGCCTCGTACTCGGCAGACTCAAACTCGGCAGACTCGAACACAGCTTCAGATTCGAATTCGGACACTTCGTCGGGTGTCGGGGCGACGAACGCCTGAACATCAGTGTCGGCGTCGGACTCGAACAGGCTCTCCTGGACACCGGAGCCCACCGGCAGGGCACCGGAGTTCTCATCCACCACATCGACATCGAGATACACCGGTTCGGTCAGCGCCTCGTCCGCGACGGACCGATGCGCCGACGCCACAACCATCACCGAGCGAGATTGTGCACCGGCCCGCGCTGCCCGCACCGCCTCGTCGTATTCCTCGACCTCGTCGGACTCAGAGAAGTCCTCACCGGACTCGTCGTCGCGTTGCCAGTCCGGATCGTGACGGTGGCCGGTCGCCGGGCCACCCCGTCTGATCAGGCGGGACTTCGCGTCATTGTTGATAACGCGGGTGGCCAGTGCGACATCGCTCGTCCGCCGGACGGTGTCGCGCTTATTGATGAGCATCGGCACTAAAACGAAGAGCCAGAGCACCACGAGTGCGATCCACAGCAATGACTGGGGGATGCTTGGCATGTGGCCTGCTCCTTTCCTGATCAGGCTAGGTCTGCGACGTCTGCCGTATGCGACGGCGCGCCGAGGCAATTACACACGTGTAATTCGTGGAAAACAAGCACCAACAGCCACAAATGTCACATTGGTAACATCACGGCGGCCGCGTCAGTAGTGGTGGGCGAGTCCCCGACGCACCAGTTGGGCCGTCGCCGAGCCCTCGATCTCCTCGGATGTGATCGCCACCAGAAGGTGATCGCGCCACCCGCCGTCGACATCGAGATAGCGCTTGAGCAGGCCCTCCTCCCGGAACCCGACCTTGGACAGCACCTTGCGACTGGCCGCGTTCTCCGGACGGACCGTGGCCTCGACCCGGTGCAGCATCACCGCGCCGAAACAGTGGTCCACGCCCAGGGCCAACGCGCCGGTCGCCACGCCGCCACCGGTGACCCCACTGGCCACCCAGTAGCCGATCCACGCCGACCGCAGTGCACCGTGAGTCACGTTGCCGATCGTCAACTGACCGCAGAACCTGCCGTCGACTTCGATGACGTAGGGCAACATGCGCCCCCTGCGGGCCTCGGCTCGAAGCCCCGAATACATCGGCGGCCAGGCCGAAACAGTATGTCGCGCAATCCAATCCAGCTCCGCGGTGGGCTCCCAGGGTTCCAATTTGTCGCGCTCAGCCGCCCGGGTGCGGCTCCACTGCGCGCCGTCACGCATCCGGATCGGCCGCAACCCGACAACACCCGCAGGTACCCGCAGCGGCCCGACCGGTGCCGGCCAGCCCGGGTGCGCCGCGCTATTCCGCAAAAAGTTCATCGCGAATCGTCAACCGCGCTGGGCGAGGAATGCGACGTCGACGAACTCTCCGGCCCCGATTTCAGCGATGTCACCGGGCACCATCACCAGACAGTTGGCCTCAGCCAACGACGCCAGCAGGTGCGACGAGCCGCCCGGCGCATCGCCGATCGCCTCCACCAGGTAGTCACCACTGTCCTGGTCGCGCAGCAACTGACCCCGCAGGAAGCCGGTTCGGCCGGCCACGGAGGTGATCGGCGTGATCGTACGGGCGCGGATCACCCGGCGCATCGCCTGCCGCTTGCCCAATGACAGCCGGATTAGCGGCCGAACCATCACCTCGAAAACCACCAGCGCGCTGACCGGGTTGGTCGGCAGCAGAAACGTCGGAACACCTTCTGCGCCAAGCTGTCCGAAACCCTGCACCGATCCCGGATGCATGGCGATCCGGGTGACTTCCATATTTCCGAGTTCGGACAGCACGGTGCGCAGGTTCTCCGCGGCGGCGCCGCCGACCGCGCCGGCGATCAGCACCACCTCGGCCCGGTTGAGTTGACTCTCCACTACATCGCGAAGCTCCTTGGGCTCGGTGCTGACGATCCCGATCCGGCTCACCTCGGCACCGGCATCACGGGCGGCGGCGGCCAAGGCATAGGAGTTGACGTCGTAAACCTGGCCGTTACCCGGGGTGCGGGAGATGTCGACCAGTTCCCCACCCACGCTCATCACCGTCACCCGCGGCCGCGGGTGCACGAGCACACGTTCACGACCCACCGCGGCCAGCAACCCGACCTGTGCCGCACCGATGATCGCCCCGGCCCGTACCGCTACATCGCCGGGTTGCACATCGTCACCGACCCGGCGCACATAGGCGCCCGAGCGCACCCCGCGCAGCACCTTGACCCGCGACTGTCCGCCGTCTGTCCACCGCAGCGGCAGGACCGCGTCGGCCAGGGTGGGCATAGGTGCCCCGGTCTGCACCTGGGCCGCCTGTTTGGGTTGCAATCGGCTTGGCGTGCGGCTTCCTGCCTCGATGACTGCCATCACCGGTAGCACGATGTCGCTCTCGCCACCGCCACTGACATCGACGCTGCGCACCGCGTACCCGTCGATCGCGGCCTGATCGAAACCGGGCATGGGCGCCTCGGTGACGACGTCCTCGGCGCACATCAACCCTTGGGATTCCGCGATCGGCACCCGCACCGGCCTCGGCGCCACCGCGGCCGCCATTACCCTGGCCTGTTGTTCCTCCACCGAACGCACAGCGCGCCTCTCCGATTCAGTCTTCCGAGGTCCGCAAGCCCTACTGTTCGGCCAGACCCAGCCGCGTGACCAACCATCGCCGCAAGTCCGGGCCATAGTCGTCACGGTCCAACGCAAAGTCAACCGCAGCCTTGAGATAGCCGCCGGGATTTCCCAAGTCGTGTCGGGACCCGCGGTGAACGACCACGTGCACCGGGTGGCCCTCGGCGATCAACAGCGCGATGGCGTCGGTGAGTTGAATCTCACCGCCTGCGCCGCGCTTGACCCGCCGCAGCGCGTCGAAGATCGCGCGGTCGAGCAGGTATCGGCCGGCCGCGGCGAACAACGACGGCGCCTCAGCTCTGCTGGGCTTCTCCACCATGCCCTTAACTTTGAGTACGTTCAGGCTCGCGGAATCCGGCAGCGCCTCGACGTCGAACACGCCGTAGGCACTGACCTCCTCGGGCGTGACCTCGATGGCGCACAGCACGGTGCCGCCCCGCTCGGCGCGCACCTGCGCCATGGTCTCCAGGACGCCGATCGGCAGCACCAGGTCATCAGGCAGCAGTACCGCCACGGCGTCCTCGTCGGGCGACAGCACCGCTTCGACGCACCCCACCGCGTGGCCGAGTCCCAGCGGTTCGGCCTGAATCACCGACTCCACCTTGATCAGGGCCGGCGCGCGACGCACCTTCGCCAGCATCACGTGCTTGCCCCGGGCCTCCAGGGTGCCCTCCAGAACCAGATCCTCGACGAAGTGAGCGACGACCCCGTCCTTGCCCTCCGAGGTGATGATCACCAACCGTTCGGCGCCGGCGTCGGCGGCTTCCTCGGCCACCAACTCGATACCGGGGGTGTCGACCACAGGAAGTAACTCTTTGGGAACCGTCTTGCTGGCCGGCAGGAATCGGGTGCCCAAACCGGCTGCCGGCACGATGGCCGTCCGCGGAAACCGCACCGGAGCAGAGGTCACGAATCACACCCTAACCGGATCGTTCGTCGCACGGCTATGGCGCCACCTGGTGTGTGCTGACAAGGTGACACCCATGACCGCCCCGACCAAAGCAGAGCGTCGGAGCGAATTGCTGGCAGCCCGGCGCGCATTGCCCCGGGCGTTGCGCGACGTCGAGGCCGAGCAGTTGCAGGCCCACCTGGCCGATGCAGTCCGCGGTGCCCGCACCGTCTGCGCTTACTACCCGGTGGGCGCCGAGCCCGGCTCGCCGGCTCTGCTGGACCGGCTGCGCGAGTTGTGCGCGACGGTGTTGTTGCCGATCACCGGCCCGGTCGATGAAATCCTCCCCCTGTGCTGGGGCGAGTACGTGCCCGGGCACCTTGTCCCCGCGCGATTCGGACTGCAGGAACCTGCCGGGCCGAAGCTGGAACCATCTGCGCTGGCCCGAGCCGACGTCGTCCTGGTGCCGGCGCTGGCGGTCGACCGGACTGGTGTACGGCTGGGCCGGGGCGCAGGTTTCTACGACCGTTCGCTACCGCTATGCAAACCCGGAATCCGACTGGTGGCGGTGGTGCGCGACAGCGAGATCCTCGAGTCATTGCCAGTCGCGCCCCATGACGTGCCGATGACACACGCGTTGACCCCTGGCGGCGGGCTGATCACGCTCGGACCGGCCGTCGGCGGATAGCGGTTCTGGCACTTGCCGCGATAGAGTGCTAACAATTCTGTCTTCCCCCGGAGGTTCACCGTGCCGACCTACAGCTACGCATGTACCGAGTGCGACAACAGGTTCGATGCGGTGCAGGCCTTCACCGATGACGCGCTGAGCACCTGTCCGAAGTGTTCTGGCCGGCTACGCAAGTTATTCAACTCCGTCGGCGTGGTGTTCAAGGGCAGCGGCTTCTACCGCACCGACAGCCGGGAATCGTCGAAGAGTTCAGTGCCCGGAGACTCCGGGTCCTCAGGGTCGGACAAGTCCTCAGGATCAGACAAGTCCTCGGGGTCCGAGAAATCCTCGGGGTCCGAGAAATCCTCGGGATCGGAGAAGTC
>JBAXIR010000178.1:0-5026 GCA_037138275.1 Mycobacteriaceae bacterium
CGGCCCAGCCACAGCCATGCCGCCAGCACGAGTGCAACGCCCAGCCACACCAGTACCGAGGAGACAACCAGTCCGTGGCCGAATCGCAGCCAGGACAGGTGGGCCGATTCCAGCAGGGGATCGCGCTGGCGGGTGCTGCCGGCGCCGACGCCGCCGAGAGCGATTAGCGCGGTTCCGATAAAACCCAGCAGTGCCGGCCGGCCGTCGTCAGCCCGGGCGAACGCGATCAGCCGACGCAGTCCGGTCGCCGCGGTGGCCGTGCGTGTGTTGGCAGACATTGGCTAGGCCGACCGGTTTGCGGCCAATCCGGCGAGTTCGGTCAGCCCGACCTTGGCCGGTGCATTGATTGGTGCGTCGGAAAGGACGGACAGGGCACGCCCGGTCAGCATGTCGATGCGGTCCTCCACGGCCCGCAGGGCTCCGACTGATTCGATGACCGCGCACAGTTCGCCGACCTCGGCGTCGGTGAGGTCGGTGCCGATCGAGGTGCGCAGCAGTTCGGCTGCCGCCGGGTCGGATTCGCCGGCCCGGGTGATCGCCTCGGCCAGCAACACCGTGCGCTTACCCGAGCGCAGGTCATCGCCGGACGGTTTGCCGGTTACCGCGGGGTCGCCGAACACGCCCAGGACGTCGTCGCGCAATTGGAACGCCACGCCCAGGTCGGTGCCGAAGTCACCGAAGATGCGTTGGACGTCCGGGCGGTCGGCAGCGGCGGCCGCGCCCAACTGCAGCGGTCGCGAGATCGTGTACGACGCGGTCTTGTAGGTGTTGACGTTCATCGCCGACTCGATGGATTCCGCGCCACTGGACTCCGCGACGATGTCGAGGTATTGACCGCCGAGTACCTCGGTGCGGATATCGGACCAGACCCCTCTGACCCGTTGGCGGCCGTCGGCAGGCAGATCTACCGCGGCCACGATGTCGTCGGCCCATACCAGCGAGAGATCGCCGAGCAGGATCGCCGCCGAGCGCCCGAACTGTTCGGCCGAGCCACGCCAATCCCGGGAGCGGTGCAGTTCGGCGAAGTGCATATGCACGGTCGGCCATCCGCGACGCGTGGCGGAGTCGTCGATGACGTCATCGTGCACCAGCGCGCAGGCGTGCAGCAGTTCCAGTGCGGAGAACAGCAGCAGGGTCTGCTCGTCGACCGGATCCTCGGGCCCGGTGGTCACTGCCCGGTAACCCCAGTAGGCGAAGGCCGGCCGGAGCCGCTTCCCGCCGCGCAGAACGAAGTCCTCGAGTACGCCGATCAGACCGTCGTACGCGGTGCCGATGTAGCCGGCTTCGGTGCGCCGGGCGGCCAGGTACTCCCGCAGTTGTTCGGTGACAGCGCCGGACAACTCGACGGCCGATGGTGCACCAGCGTGAACGTTCAGCGCGGAGCCCTCTCGTCGTCGTGGCTGTCAGCAGTGAACCGGGGCGAGGTGTCTCGGTCCCGCCAGGCGAGGGCGGCGATGAGTCCGGTGACGACGAGTGCGGCCAGTCCGAGCCAGAGTGCTGCGGCATTGAAGGAACGTGTGCTGGGGTCGGTGTACCGCGACTGGGCACTCATGGTGGTGACGACGCCGGGTTTGAGTGACCACGTGACGACACCGGTATCCACGCGCTCGCCGTTGGTGGAGGTGACCTCGCCCGGGAACGCGGCACTGAACTTCACCTCGGCGTCCGGGTCGGTGACGGTGGTCAGGTCGACGCGGCCCTCCAGGATCACCAGGTTGCCCGCTCGGCGCAGCGTGATGTCCACGCCCGCGGCGTCGCGGCTGAGGTTGGCCAGTTGAGGTAGCTCCGCGAAGGTGAGATCGGAGAAGGTGGCCTGCGAGCCGACGTAGCCGTCCGCTTCGTAGGACGACACGTCGACCTTCTGGCTGAAGGACAGGTTCTCGTCGAACTGGGGTCCCCTGTCCTGGTCGTCGCGCGCTTTCGTGACCGCGGTGATCTCGCCGGCCACCGCGTCATCGCCGGACACCGTAATCGAGGCGTTCACACGCAGGCATCCGGCCATCAGGGGCGCGATGAACAGCATCAGCAATGCCAACACCCGCAGACGCCGCCGCCGGCCCAGATCCTGCACGGGAGAACGCACGAGGGTCATCGTGCCAGAAACGCACTACAGGGGCAGCGGTCGACCCAGGATGGCGAAGGCTCGCGGGTCTCCGGCGAAGTGGTAGTCGCGGATGATATCTGCAAACCCGAGCCGCCGGTAAAGCCGCCAGGCGCGGTTGTCCTCGCCGTTCAACTCCGGCGTGGACAGCAGGACGTTGGCCTCGCCGCGATCGGCCAGGAGCCGGCGTGCCAGCGCCTCGCCCAGTCCTCGCCCCTGCGCGCTGGGGTGGATGTGCAGTTCGGTCAGTTCGAAGTAGTCGCTCATCAGTCGTGCGCTCTGGTCGCGCGGAAACCCGATCCGGTGCAGACCCCTGGACACCTGCTGCTGCCACCACTGGTCGGGAGCGCCACGGTATCCGTAGGCCACCCCGAGTAGCGGTGCGGCAGCGAGTTGCTCCGCGTCGGAAGGCTCCGTTGTTTCGGTGTCGGCCTGGACTGCCGCCACCGCTCGCCAGCCGAACCGCCGGGTGTGCTCCAGCCACATCGACGCCCGTTGATCCTCAGTGCCGCGCGGATAGCTCATGGCATCGACGTAGACGCTCAATGCGTCGCTCAGCCGTCGTTGCATATCGAGCGGCGACAGGTCGATCAGGAAGCTCGTCAACGCCGTGGGGCCCCTTTCGACGTCCGGACCCGGCCAGGTCGGTGCACCGATCATTATGGTGCCGGTTCGCCACGGCGCCCATAGTGGTGCCCGTCCCGCCACGGCGCCCATTACCGGTGCCCCTTCGGGACGGTGCCCGGCCCGGTCATGACCATGGTCTTACGTCGTCGTGACCGCTGTCGACGGATCGGTTGGCCGGGCTACAATCACAGGGACTCGCCGGGCGGATAAAAGGGTGGTCGAACCGGGTGGTGCGGGACACTTCTGACTCGTATCATTTGGTTACCCACCCGCCGTGTTGCCGGGCGGGACCACTTCACGAGGAAATACCGGCTGAGTCGGGGCAAGGAGGGATTGATGCCACTCTCCGATCATGAGCAACGGATGCTCGATCAGATCGAAAGTGCTCTCTACGCCGAGGACCCCAAGTTCGCATCCAGCGTGCGCGGCGGGAACCTCCGGGCACCGTCGGCACGCAGGCGACTGCAGGGCGTGGGCCTCTTTGTCCTGGGGCTGGCGATGCTTATTGCCGGCGTGGCGATCAAGGCAACCATGATCGGTGGCTTCCCCGTTCTGTCGCTGCTGGGGTTCGTCGTGATGTTCGGCGCCGTCGTGTTCGCGATCACCGGTCCAAAGGTTGCCGGCGACCGCGACCGCGGTCCCGCGCCGGGCGTTGCTCGTCGGGGCAAGGCCTCCGGCGGATCGTTCTCCAGCCGCATGGAAGACCGCTTCCGCCGTCGTTTCGACGAGTAACGAGAAGTCCCGCCACCCCACCAGGGCAGCCGGTTCGGCTGCCCTGGTTTTTTGTGTTCCCCCACCTGGCCCCACCATGCGCTGAGCTGGGGTTTCGATGGCTATGTATCGGCCCGATCCGTGACTGGCTTAGGTAACCAGGTGAAAAGTGGGGGACAAGCGACACTTTGCGCCTGGAAGATGGAGCAAAGTGGGGCAATGTGGGGTATTGTGGCGCATAGCGGAGTGACGGTCATTCCGGGGGCTTGTAGAGCCTGACCCAGGGGCAAGGAGATGTGCGCGGCATGTTCCTCGGCACCTACACGCCCAAGCTGGACGACAAGGGCCGCTTGACGCTGCCTGCGAAGTTCCGCGACGCGCTGGCAGGTGGGTTGATGGTCACCAAAAGCCAGGACCACAGCCTCGCGGTCTACCCCCGCGCCCAATTCGAACAACTCGCGCAGAAGGCGACGCAAACGTCCCGCAGCAACCCGGAGGCCAGGGCATTCCTGCGCAACCTGGCGGCGGGCACCGACGAACAGCACCCTGACACCCAGGGCCGGATCACGCTATCCGCCGATCACCGGCGCTACGCACATCTGTCCAAGGACTGCGTGGTGATCGGGGCGGTGGACTTCCTCGAGATCTGGGATGCCCAGGCCTGGCAGGACTACCAGCAGATGCACGAAGAAAACTTCTCCGCGGCCAGCGATGACGCCCTCAGCGACATTATCTGAGCCCGCGGCGCCGCCGCACGCTCGTGCCCCGTGGCCCCTGTCCGAACCGACCCTGGCGTACTTCCCCGACGCCAGGTTCGGCCAACCGGACAGGGACCTCGGAGCAGGGGTTGTGCCACTGGCAATTGACGAAGCGCCGTCCGCGCCCCACCGACCCGGAGGATCCGCCATGGCGCCCTCAGATCAACCGACCCGGGACCACGGGCACGTTCCCGTGCTGCTGGAACGCTGCGTGGAACTGCTGGCCCCCGCACTGACCGCGCATGGCGCGGACGGATCCGGCGCGGTGCTGGTCGATGCCACCGTCGGTGCCGGCGGGCACTCCGCACGATTCCTGAGCGAGTTCCCGGGCCTGCGCCTGATCGGACTCGACCGCGATCCCGCGGCGCTGGCGATCGCGGCGGCGCGACTCGAGCCGTTCGGTGAACGGGTGAGTCTGGTGCGCACCAGATATGACGGAATCGCGGAGGCATTGGCCGAAACCGGCCTGGCCGCAACGGATTCGGTGGACGGTGTGTTGTTTGATCTCGGCGTCTCGTCGATGCAACTGGATCGTCCGGAACGGGGTTTCTCCTACGCCCAGGATGCGCCGTTGGATATGCGGATGGACCCGGACGCCGAGTTGACCGCGGCCGAGATTCTCAACACCTATGATCGCGCCGGGCTGACCGATATTCTTCGCCGCTTCGGCGAGGAGAAATTCGCCTCCCGGATCGCGGCCTTCATCGTCGAACGGCGCGCGCGCACACCGTTGACCCGGACGGGTGAACTCGTGGAGATCCTCTACGACGCGATTCCGGTCGGGGCCCGGCGGACCGGCGGGCATCCCGCCAAGCGCACCTTCCAGGCG
>JBAXIR010000179.1:0-4999 GCA_037138275.1 Mycobacteriaceae bacterium
GGGGCAGCCGAAGCCGTCGGCGTGCCGACCACCGCGGCGGGCGTGCTGCTCTGCCGGGGGTTGGCCCACGCGGCCAGTGCCGGGAACGCAGCCACTAGGTCGCTGCCCGGGCGCCAGCCCAGTGAGGACAGGACGTTGAGGAGTATCCCGGCCGCCGGTGCGGCCGGCGCGGGCGGAACATAGGCCGCCGGGACGGCCGGCGCCGCGGTCACCGAGGCGACGACCTGGGCGACGCGAGCCCGGGGAGCGGCGGCGGCCGGTGCAGCGGCCTGCGCGATCGCCGGTTCGAGATTCAGTGCGGGCGCGGGGGCTGCTTCGCTGACCGAATCGGATGGGCTGACCACCGGGGCAGAAGAGCCTGGAGAGTCCGCCACCGGCGAAGTGTTCTTCGGCACGCGACGCACACGCTCGGGGCTGACGCGCCCGGTGCCACGGGCCGCGGGTGCCTGCTGCGCGGTCTCGGATGACGCGGCGGACACCGCGTCGGATGGCGCAGTGGGTGCTGCGTCCTTGGATCGGGCCGTCGCCCGGCGGGCCTTCGCACCAGACGTCGCACCGGTCGCCGTCTCAGCCGGCGCGGTGGCGGCAGCGCTACCGGTATCGGTGTCGCTGGTATCGGCGGCGGCCACAACGGCGCCCGACAGCAGGGCAGAACCCACCCCGACGATCACTGCACCGGCACCCAGAAGAACCCGTCGATCACTCATCACAAATCGCCTTTCGTCGAACAACGAGCAAACGCTATCGCTACCGATGGCTCACGGCCAGCAAATTAGCCAAACAGGAGGCCGCGTCACAAACATGTCAGCAGCAGCGGTTTTCAGGACGAGTTTTACTACTCGTCGTCGTAGCGCACAGCGTGCGCCGGTTCGCCGGCGAACTCGTGCGTGGGCAACCGGTGCTGGCCCTCAAGATCGTCGAGGATCGCTTCCTGCGCCTTGGCCGGCAGGGTGTGCAGGATCTGGCGCACCCGAGCCTGACGGCGACCGACGGCCTTGCGCTCCGGCATGCCGGGCGTCGCCACCAGTTGCGGCGGCACGCCTTCGATTTCCTCGGTGCCACCGTCGGTTTGGCCGGCCTCGAGCATGGCCTGCTCTTCGGCCATCGTCGACTCGTCCTTCTCCTCGGACATGCCGATCGGGCCGATGCGGCGGCCGTTGAGGAACTGCTTGACCACCGGCTCCTCGCTGGTGAGCAGCACCTCGCGGGGGCCGAACATGACCAGATGCTTGCGGAACAGCATGCCCATGTTGTCCGGCACGGTGCGGGCGATGTTGATGTTGTGCGTCACGATCAGGATCGTGCAGTCGATCTGGGCGTTGATATCGATGAGCAGCTGGCTCAGGTAGGCGGTGCGCACCGGGTCCAAGCCGGAGTCCGGCTCATCGCAGAGGATGATCTGCGGGTCGAGCACCAGCGAGCGGGCCAGGCCGGCACGCTTCTTCATACCGCCGGAGATCTCGCCCGGGAACTTGTTTTCGTCTCCGACCAAGCCCACCATCTCGAGCTTCTCCATGACGATATTGCGGATCTCGCTTTCCTTCTTCTTCGTGTGCTCACGCAGCGGGAAGGCGGTGTTGTCATAAATGTTCATCGAGCCGAACAGCGCACCGTCCTGGAACATGACGCCGAACAGGGTGCGGATCTCGTACAGCTCTTTGGCCGAGCACTCGATGATGTTCGTGCCGTCGACGAGGATCTTGCCGCGCTCGGGGCGCAGCAGTCCGATCAGCGACTTCAGGAACACCGACTTGCCGGTACCGGAGGGTCCCAGCAGCACGCTGACCTCACCGGCCGGGATGTCCAGGGTCACGTCTTCCCAGATCTTCGCCGACCCGAATGATTTGGACAGTCCTTCGACCTGGATGCTAGTGCCCACGCGCGATCCTTCCGCCACCACGATTGCACCACGGGACCTCGCCTGTGGTTTGGGCAACTGTAGCGCACACCATTGCTGGCTATTCGGGTTTACGTTCAATCGAAAATCCCCCGCGTACCCAGTGGGTTCGCGGGGGATTTTCGGCTGAAATCAGATCAGCGGAGACTACTTGACGCTGACCGTCGCGCCAGCGGCCTCGAGCTTGGCCTTGGCATCCTCGGCGGCCTCCTTGGTGGCCTTCTCGAGCAGCGCCTTGGGAGCGCCGTCGACGAGGTCCTTGGCCTCCTTAAGGCCCAGGCCGGAGACGATCTCGCGAACCACCTTGATGACGCCGATCTTCTTCTCACCGGCAGCCTCGAGGATGACGTCGAACTCGGTCTGCTCCTCGGCAGCCTCGGCGGCCGGGGCAGCAGCGCCACCCGCGGCGGCGACGGCAACCGGAGCTGCCGCGGTGACCTCGAAGACCTCTTCGAACTTCTTCACGAACTCCGAGAGCTCGAGCAGGGTCATTTCCTTGAACGCATCAAGCAGTTCGTCGGTGTTGAGCTTTCCCATTGTTGTTGTCCTTCCTAGGGTTTTACGTATTTCGTGGGTGTTGTTGTCGTGCGGGTGTTTTCGTGCGGTTGCTCAGGCGGCCTCTTCGGCGGCCTTCTTCTCCTGCAGAGCGGCGGCGAGTCGGGCGAATTGCGACAGCGGCGCGTTGAACAGGCCGGCAGCCTTGGCAACGTTGCCCTTCATCGCACCGGCCAGCTTGGCCAGCAGCACCTCACGCGACTCGAGGTCGGCGATGCGCTCGACCTCGGAAACGGTCAGCGCATGGCCGTCCATGTAGCCGCCCTTGATGATGAGCGCCTTGTTGTCCTTGGCGAACTTCTTGATCGCCTTGGCGGCGTCGACGGCCTCGCCGTTGATAAACGCGATCGCGGTGGGCCCGGCGAACAGGTCGTCAAGACCCTCGATCCCGGCCTCCGCCGCCGCACGCTTGACGAGCGTGTTCTTGGCGACGGAGTACGTGGCGATTCCGCCGAGCGAACGGCGCAACTCGGCCAGATTGGCCACGGTCAGGCCGCGGTACTCGGTGACCACAGTGGCCGTCGAGGATTTGAACTGCTCCGTGATTTCGGCAACCGCGGTGGCCTTGTCAGCCTTGGCCATTCATGCCTCCTCGTTGATGGGAGTCGGCCGGCCCGGAAATGACGAACGCCCCGGCGCAGACGGCCGGGGCGTGAATGACCGCTGGCAGACAGCGGTCGAGCCTCGTCCTCCTGCGTGGGCCGCCCGGGTCTCCCGGGTCCTTCAACCACTTGCGTGGTGACCGACGGTCTTCGGTGGAACTTCGCAAGGGTAACGCGTCCGCGGGGTTGTGCCCAAATCCGTCGCCTACGGGGTAGGGCGCAGGAGGGCTGCGGCACCGACCAAGCCGGCGTCGCCGCCGAGTGCGGCAGGGACGACCCGAAGGCCCGAGATGAAGTCCAGGCCCGCGTAACTCCGAAGTGCGGCGTGCAAGGGGTCGAACAAAACCGGGCCGGACTTGGCCACGCCGCCACCGATGACCACCAGGTCGAGATCGCACACTGCCGCGACCGAGGCGATCATCGCCGCGATGGCGTCGGCCCCGCGCCGGAAGGCCCGACCGGCGATCGGGTCACCGGCGGTCGCGGCGTCGGCGAGTTCCTTGGCACCGGCGTCCGGCACGCCGTTCCAACCTTGTTCGCGGGCCCAACTGACCAGGTGCGGGCCGCTGGCGATGGCCTCGACGCAACCGCGTCCGCCGCAGTGACACGGTGGGCCGTGCTGATCGACGACAACGTGGCCGACGTGCCCGGCGTTACCCGTTCGTCCGTCGTACGGGGTGCCGTCGAGCACCAGGCCGCCGCCGATGCCGGTGGACACCACCATGCCGAGCATGAACGTCGCGCCCTGGCCGGCGCCGAGCCAGTGCTCGCCGAGTGCCATGCACAGTCCGTCGCCGGACAGTCGCACCGGCACACCACCTACCGCGGCGGCCACCCGGTCACGCACCGGGAATCCACGCCAGGCACCGATGTTGACCGGGCTGATGGTGCCATTGGTCAGATCGATCGGGCCGGCCGAAGAGATACCTGCTCCGCTGACCACTCCCCCGGCCGCAGCCAGCGCCTCGGCGATCGCAAGCTCGGCGGCGGCCCACACCTCGTCCGCGTCGGTACTGCGCGGGGTGGGCTGCTGATTGCGTTGCAGCAGTTGACCTTTCGCGTCGACGAGGCCGGCGGCGATTTTGGTGCCGCCGATATCGAGGACCAGGGTGGGCGCCGTCATTAGTGCCTATGCACGTTGTCGGGCTGACGCGGATCGCCGGGATGCTCATATCCGGGTGCCAGCCACACCAGGGCCGCGCGCCGCTGATCGAGCCAGTGCCGGAACGCGCGCCTGCGGGCCGCACCGCGCAACATCGCGGCGATCTTCGGCAAAGCGTCGGCCTCGGAGTCTGACGGAAACCGGCGCGGGTTGCGGCGGTGGTAGTCCGCGACGGCGTCGTCGTCGACGTCGACGGCGGAGGTGACGTGTGCGTATAACGCCCGCGCCAGCGGATCAGCCAGTGCGCCGGCGGCGATGCTGCCGATCTCCAGTCGCGAGGTCAGGTCGGGCAGCACGGTGTCGGTGTCCGGCGTGGCAGCGGTGACGACGACGCCGAGCGCTTCCGCCTCGCGCGCCACCACGCGTTCGGTCACCAGAACCTGGGTAAGCCAGCGCCGGAGTTGGCGTCCCTCGCTGGTGTGCGGCCGCGGCAGTGCGGCCGCCTGTGCCGAATCCCGAAGTGCGGCTTCGCGGGCGTCGACTTCAGCGGTCGGCACGGGTGCCCCGGCCACCGTCGCGGCAATCATCGGACCGTCACCGCGACGGCCGGCGAGTACAGCAACCGCCCGGCGCACCCGATGCGGATTAATGCCCACCACGTCCCGGGCGTGGCCCACGGCGGCGGGGTGATGTCAAAGCCCACCTCGACGTCTCCGCGGGCGGGTAACTGCGCACCGAGGGCCGCCGGGCCCATCCACTCCCACGTTCCCCACGGGCTGATCAGGTGGGCCTCCAGTGCCAGATCGGCACGGGCATCACTGCTGACCGTGACCGCGATCCGGG
>JBAXIR010000180.1:0-4964 GCA_037138275.1 Mycobacteriaceae bacterium
CCGACCCCGTGCCCGCCGATGGCACCGTTGCGGCGGGTGATACCGGCGCTGTGGCCGTCATGGCAACAAGCGCGATACCCGCGGCGGCAAGTGCCCGTCGAAGTGCTCTGGCCATGGGTCCCTGTCCTGTCGGTGTCAGCAAATTGCAGTGTAGATGTTTGCGCAATTCCACCACGCAGTCGCATACCCCCGGCGCGTCGGAAGCAGGCGAGCAGGGATTTGTAAGAGTTCAGGCCTGATGGCGTGGCAGTGCGGCGACCATCGGCGTATCCATCCCGACGGGTCCCACGCTCTCGGCCCCGCCCGGTGTACCCAGCGCGGCGGCGCGGCCCGGAAGGATCTCAGCGAAGAATGCCGCGTTATCCGCCAGGAACGGCTCCTCGGACTCGGGCAGGTCGTCGGCGTAGAAGATCGCGTCGGCCTCGCACAGTAATTTGCAGGCGCCGCAGTCGACGCATTCCTCCGCGTTGATGTACATGGTGCGGTCGCCTTCGTAGATGCAGTCGACCGGGCATTCGGCGGCGCAGGCCCGGTGTTTGACGTCGACGCAGGCACTGGTGATCACGTACGTGATGATCGGCTCAATTCTTCCGACGTGGGGTTCGGTGCGCCGGGTGCTGAGCCGGTGCCGACCCTCACCGCTGGCGCATACTCGCGGCGCAACAGCCAGGCCGCACCTCCGTAGGCGGCCAGTAGGACGCCCACCAACGTCACAGTGTTCATAATTTGATTGTAGGTGTGACAGGCCGTACCAGACACGGGCCGAGGACCCGCCACGCCGGGGACCAAAGTCCTCAGTTCCCGCCCATCCCCAGCGGATGCGGCAGAAAATCAGCGGTAGAGCTCGCCGGTGACATTGGTGAAACCAGCGGTTTCCCGCTGATGATCGGTGGTAACGCGGCATTCGCCGTAGATCTGAAGCACGCCGCGGCGGGTGAGATCGGGGTTGCGGTAGTAGACGGCGGCCACCCCGTCCTTGACCAACGTGTGCCCGCCCGGGTGGTGGCTCGGCGGCAGCCCCTCAGTCCATCCCCGTGCGGTCAGGGAGCGGGCGATCTCGCGGAAATAAGCCGGGGTCGCGGTAATGGTGGGCACATCGAAGTCCAGGTACGCGCTGCCCTGGTAGGGCGGCGCGTTGTCCGGTGCACACGACACCAGGATGTAGGTGCCACTCGCCGCCCTGAGCTTGCCGGCCCCGATCACCTGGCGGGCCGATTGCAGCACCTGGTCCTTGGCCGCAGCGTCGGTGATCGGCCGCGCTGGCGCCTCGACGGCCGGCCCGCGCAAATCATAGATCCGGTGCATGACGATGAAGGTCACGGCGAGAACTGCGGACATCACCAGGGATGCCGCGAGGAGCAACCGGAACGGCCGGGAGCGGAGGGTCTTGGTGAGCATAGGTTCCTCGGCCGGTGATGACGACTACCCGATGCTACCGGTCCGGGCGGGGGCCGACTCGGGTCCGATCACGGCGAGGCTTTTCGCCGTTTCGGATGTTTTCAGGCAAAGTTAAGGGCATGCACGCACCGCATCGACTAGCACCAGGCCATCGGGTGAGGCGCCTGCCTGGCGTGCTGGCTGTCCTGGTGCTGCTCGCGGGCCTGGTTGCCACGCCCGCTACGGCGGCACCGGCACCGTCACCCCGGACTCCTCTGGACCAGTCGGCCCTGTTGAGTCAGGTGGTACCCGGTCTGGTCGACATCAACACCACACTGAGCTACCAGGGTGCCGTCGGAGCCGGCACCGGAATCCTGTTGAATCCCGACGGCGAGGTGCTGACCAACAACCACGTCATCGAGGGAGCCACCGAGATCACCGCGGTGAGCCTGGCCAACAGCCGCACCTATGCCGTTGATGTGATCGGCTTCGACCGGGCCAGCGACATCGCCCTGGTTCGACTCCGCGGTGCCGGCAGCCTGCCCACCGCGGTGTTGGGCACCTCATCGACGCTGGCCGTCGGGGACCCGATCGCCGCGATCGGCAACTCCAACGGATCCGGTGCGCCACCGAGTTTCGCCCCGGGCACGGTGACCCAGATCGGCGCATCGGTGCGCGCGTCCGACGAGTCCGGCGGCGGCACCCGGGAGTTGTACGACCTGATCCGGGTGGCTGCCGACATCCGGCCGGGTGATTCCGGTGGACCCCTGGTCAACGGGGCCGGGCAGGTGGTGGGAGTCAACGTCGCGGCCACCCTGACCTACCGCATGGGCGGAGTCACCGGCGGGGAGGGTTTCGCGATTCCGATCGACAGGGCAGTGGGCATCGCGAACCAGATCCGTTCCGGTGTGCCCTCTCCCGCCATCCACCTCGGTGATACCGCATTCATCGGGGTCGCGATCGCCGACTCATCGCCGATGGGTCGGGGGCCGGTCGGCGCGGTGGTGCGACAGGTGCTGCCCGGGACCCCGGCCGGCCAGGTCGGGTTGTTCGGTGGTGACGTGATCACCGCGGTCGACGGGATCGCGATCACCTCGGCGGCGGATCTGTCCAACATCATGGATCAACGTCGGCCCGGGGACACCGTTGTGCTCAGCTGGATTGACCGCGGCGGCGTGCCGCGCAGTGCGCCCGTGTTGCTGGCCAAGGGTCCGGTCGGGTGAAAACCCGGCCGGTGTTTCCGGCCCTGGTGCACCGGCTGGTTCTTAACTCTCGCCGCCCTCGCGTGGATCGGACACCATTTTCTCGATCCGCCGCAATGCCACCGCACACACCGGCAGATATCCCGTCGCCCACCACGGTGCCTCGAAGCGGACCCGGCAGCCGGCGCGGGTGACGCTGACCTGGTGGCCGGTGGCCGGCACGCCCGCCACCGACCAACTCCACCGGTGACCGGGGTCGAACTCGGTGATGACGAACCCCATCCGCACGCCGACCGCGGTCCAGACGTCGCCACGGACTCCGAGCCCCAACTCCGTTGCGCCGTCGCGCAGAGTCGCACTGCGCACCGACGGCCCCCAGATCGGCCATGCAGCAATGTCGACGAGCACGTCCCACACCGCATCGGGCGGGGCGGGAATGTCGCGGTCCACACTGGCAGTCGACCGACGCCGGACTATCCCCATGCGGCTATCCCCACATGCCCAGACGCTACCCGCCTAGGATCTAGCGTCATGGATGGTTCCGTAACGGTTCACATGGCCGCCCCCGCCGACAAGATCTGGAATCTCATCGCCGACGTCCGCAATACCGGCCGGTTTTCCCCCGAGGTGTTCGAGTCGGAATGGCTCGACGGTGCCACCGGTCCGGTGCTCGGCGCGAAGTTCCGCGGGCACGTCCGCCGCAACGAGATCGGCCCGGTGTACTGGACCGTCTGTCGGGTCACCGCGTGCGAACCCGGCCGGGAGTTCGGGTTCGCCGTCCTCGGCCCGGGCGATACCGCGGTCAACAACTGGCACTATCGGCTCGTCCCGGCGGGCGACGGCACCGATGTGACTGAATCGTTCCGGCTGAACAGCTCTGCGTTGACGAAGGTGTTCTGGATGTTCGCGGGACACCTGCGCGGGCGGCGAAATGTCCGCGACATGCGGACCACGCTGGAGCGCATCAAGAAGGTCGTGGAAGAAGAGTCGTAGCCGCGCGGAGCCAGCGAGTCCGGCGCACCCCTCTAATGTGGAGTCGATCATTCCCAACCAAGGACGGTAATCATGGGCATCGCAACCCGGGTCAACGGCCAGACTCCCCCGCAGGTCCCGCTCGCGGACATCAACCTGGGCACCCTGGAGTTCTGGGCTCTCGACGATTCGATTCGGGACGGGGCGTTCGCGACCCTGCGCAATGAGGCGCCGATCAAGTTCTTCAATGAGGTTGGTTTCGAGGGCTTTCCTGCCGGTGCGGGCCACTGGGCGTTGATGAAATTCGACGATGTGCACTACGCCAGCCGCCATCCTGAGATCTTCAGTTCGGTCCCGAATATCACCATCGGGGATCAGGCGCCCGAGGTAGCCGAGTATTTCGGGTCGATGATTGCCATGGACGATCCGCGCCATGCGCGGCTGCGCAATATCGTGCGCAGCGCCTTCACTCCGAAGGTGGTGGCACGCATCGAGGAATCCGTTCGCGACCGCGCCCGTCGGCTGGTCGAGGATCTGATCGCCAACCATCCCGACGGCAAGGCCGAACTGGTGGCCGAATTGTCCGGACCCCTTCCGCTGCAGGTGATCTGCGACATGATGGGCATCCCGGAGGATGACCACCAGACCATTTTCCACTGGACCAACATCATCCTCGGTTTCGGTGACCCGGACTTCAGCACCGACTTCGAGGAATTCATGAAGGTCGCCATCGATATCGGCGCCTATGCCACCGCACTGGCCGAGGATCGGCGGCTCAATCCGCGCGACGATCTCACCACCGCACTGGTGACCGCGGAGGTCGACGGCGAGCAACTCACCTCAGCGGAGATCGCCTCGTTCTTCATCCTGCTCGCTGTCGCCGGCAACGAGACCACGCGCAACGCGATCAGTCACGGTGTCCTGGCGCTGTCCCGCTACCCCGAGCAGCGTGAGATCTGGTGGAACGATTTCGACGCGCTCACGCCGAGTGCGGTCGAGGAGATCGTGCGCTGGTCGTCGCCAGTGGTCTACATGCGCCGCACCGCGACCCGCGATGTGGAACTCAGCGGCGTCACAATCGCCGCCGGCGACAAGGTCTCCATGTGGTACGCCTCGGCCAACCGCGACGAGGACAAGTTCACCGACCCCTGGAAGTTCGACGTGGCCCGCACCGGCAACAACCACGTCGGGTTCGGTGGCGGCGGCGTCCATTTCTGCCTCGGCGCGAACCTGGCCCGCCGCGAAATCTCGCTGGCGTTCGAGGAACTGCATCGCCGGATTCCGGACATCACGGTGACCGAGGAACCGGCGATGCTGTTGTCGGCGTTCATTCACGGCATTAAGCGGCTACCGGTGAGTTGGACACCGCAGTGAATTGGACACCGCAGTGAATTGGACACCGCAGTGAATTGG
>JBAXIR010000181.1:0-4952 GCA_037138275.1 Mycobacteriaceae bacterium
CGGGTGCCTTCTTGGCGGGTGCCTTCGCGGGGACGACCTTCGCGGGGACGACCTTCTTGGCGACGGCCTTCTTCGCGACGCCGGCCTTCTTCGCGACGCCGGGCCTGGCGGGGGCTTTTCGCGCCGGCACCCTTCTCGCCGGTGGCGCCGGCGCGGCCCCGGCGGATTGTTCGCGGCGGCGCCGCACGCTGGCTTCGAGTTTGGCCAGCAGGTCCGAGACGTCGTCGGTGTCGTCCAGCCGGGCGGGCGCTTCGACGGTGGCGAAGGCCTGCCCGCCGGCCAGTTTGGACTCGACCAGGACCTGCAACTGCTCCTGGTAGGTGTCGGTGTACTGCTCGGGGTTGAAATCCCCGGCCATCGACTCCACCACCTGCCCGGCCATCTTCAGTTCCGGAGCGCGAACCTCGACATCCTCACCAAGTGAGGGGAAGGCCGGGTCGCGGATTTCGTCAGGCCACAGCAGCGTGTGCACCACCATGACGTCACGCTTACCGAATCTTTTGATCCGCAAGGCTGCCAGCCGGGTTTTGTTCCGCAAAGCGAAGTGCACGATCGCCACCCGATCGGTTGCGGCCAGCGCCTTGGCAAGTAGCACATAGGATTTCGAGGATTTACCGTCGGGCTCCAGGAAATAGCTTCGGTCATACATCAGCGGGTCGATCTCGGCGGCTGGCACGAATTCCAGCACTTCGATCTCGTGGCTGCGTTCCTCGGGCAGGGTGGCGATGTCGGCGTCGGTGATCACCACCGTCTGGCCACTATCGGCCTCGTATGCCTTGGCGATATCGCGGTACTCGACCGCCTCGCCGCATTCGTCGCACATCCGTTGATACTTGATTCGGCCGTTGTCCTGGGCGTGCACCTGATGGAACTTCAGATCGTGATCCTCGGTGGCGCTGTACACCTTCACCGGAACGTTCACCAGACCGAAGGCGACGGAGCCTTTCCAGATGGAACGCACGAGTTCAACAATCCGTCGGAATGCGGGTCAGATGACCGGGACGGATTCGGGGTCCACTCCCAGGGGCATCTCCGGGTTGGCACCTGGGGCGTCGTCGATGTAGACACTCTGGGGTTGCAGCAGGCACTCTCCGGTTTCCGGTACCTGCCCGCCAGTGCAATACGGTTCCCAGTCCTCCGGGTCCGCAGCCGCGTTGGGCGCCGACAGCATTGCTGCGAACATCAGCAGACCCGCTATCGACGACCTTGTCATTGGCTCAGCATATCAGCGGGTAATACGTTGATCAGGTGATCGAGACCTGGCCACCGGGAGCGACGGTGGGTCCGCGGGTCACACTGACCAACCCGGACAAGGTGCTCTACCCGGCCACCGACACCGCGCGAGCCACCACCAAAGCCGACGTCTTCGGGTACTACACAACGATTGCCGAGGTGATGCTGCCGCATCTCGCAGGCCGGCCGGCGACCCGCAAACGCTGGCCCGACGGCGTGGACGAACCGGCGTTCTTCGAGAAGGATCTGCCCAAGTCGGCACCGGACTGGCTGGCCCGCGGCACTCTGGTGCACCGTTCCGGTGCCGCGACGTATCCGATCATCGACAGCGCGACCGCCCTGGCCTGGATCGCGCAGCAGGCGGCGCTGGAAGTCCATGTGCCGCAATGGTGTTTCGGCGCCGATGGCAAACCGGGCCCGGCCAACCGCCTGGTGTTCGATCTCGACCCCGGCGAGGGTGTGACGATGGCGCAGCTAGCTGAGGTGGCGCATGCGGTGCGCGACCTGATGGATGACATCGGTCTGCGGGTCTATCCGCTCACCAGTGGCAGCAAGGGCATGCATCTCTACGCCCCACTCGTCGATCCGGTCAGCAGCGACGGCGCCGCGACGCTGGCTCGTCGGGTGGCTCAGCAGCTTGAGGAGAGCATGCCTGCCCTCGTCACCGCCACCATGACCCGGAGCTTGCGGGCCGGCAAGATCTTCCTGGACTGGAGTCAGAACAACGCGGCCAAGACCACCATCGCGCCGTACTCGTTGCGCGGCCGCCAGACACCCACGGTTGCCGCGCCGCGCACCTGGGACGAAATCGGTGATCCCACACTTTCCCAGTTGCGTTATGAACAGGTGCTGGCCCGGGTGGCCGAACACGGCGACCTGCTGGCCGGTCTGGACGGCGGTGCCCCGCGCAAGCGCCCGGCGAGTGCGCCGCGCGGGAAGCGGACCGCTGCCAAAGCCACCCCATCGACGGCCGCGGAGCCGGTCGTCTCGGTCGGCGAACCGCGGACCGAGACGCACCTTC
The DNA here is from genome assembly GCA_037138275.1 of Mycobacteriaceae bacterium. GTDB lineage: Bacteria > Actinomycetota > Actinomycetes > Mycobacteriales > Mycobacteriaceae > Mycobacterium. The sequence continues at coordinate 2,255 of JBAXIR010000181.1, forward strand.
ACGATGTCGCGCCGATGTTGGCCACCCTGGGGTCGGTGGACAAACTGACCGCAGCCCGGTACGCGTTCGAGGGGAAATTCGACGGCTATCGGCTCATGGTCGAGGTTGACCGCGGCCGGCTTGCGTTGCACTCGCGCAACGGCATTGACGTCACCGCTCAGTACCCGCAGTTGCAATCGCTGGCGGCTTCGCTGGCCGATCACCATGTCATCCTTGACGGCGAGGTGGTCGCTCTCGACGAGCACGGTGTACCGAACTTCGCCGAGATGCAGAACCGGGCGCGGGCCACCCGCGTCGAGTTCTGGGCGTTCGACATCCTCACCCTTGACGGTCAATCACTGCTGCGGGTCAAGTATCGCGATCGTCGGCGTCTCCTCGAAACTTTCTCCGCTGGAACCGATCTCATCGTTCCTGAACTCCTCGACGGTAACGGGTCACAAGCGCTCGCCTTCTCGCGCACGCGCAAATGGGAAGGCGTGGTTGCTAAGAGATGGGACTCCACCTACCAGCCGGGTCAGCGGTCGGCGTCGTGGATTAAAGACAAGAACTGGAACACCCAGGAGGTCGTCATCGGCGGTTGGCGCAGGGGCGAGGGCGGGCGTTCCAGCGGGATCGGCGCGCTGCTGTGCGGCATCCCGGACGGCGGGGCCCTGCGGTTCATCGGCCGGGTCGGCACCGGATTCACCGAAAAGGACCTCGCCGGACTCAAAGCCACGCTTGCTCCGCTGCACACCGCTGAATCGCCCTTCCGCCCAGCGCTGCCGCGCCAGGAGACCGTCGGCGTCACCTACGTCCGGCCCGAACTCGTCGGCGAGGTCCGCTACGGCGAGCTGACCGCCGACGACCGGTTGCGGCATGCCAGCTGGCGGGGCCTTCGTCCGGACCGGGACGCCGTCGACGTCAGGCTCGAGCGGGAAGCCTAGGCGCTGTTTCGGACTGGATCGTCAGCCCCGCAGGATCGGCCGCAGCGTGTCCAACACATTCGGATCCTCAATGGTCGACGGTATCGGTTCGTCGCGGCCGTCGGCGATCCCGCGCATGGTCTTGCGCAGGATCTTTCCCGACCGGGTCTTGGGCAGTGCGGGCACAACGTCGACGGTGGAGAAACAGGCCACTGCCCCGATCGAGTGCCGGACCGCCGCCACCAGTTCGGCAGCCAGGCCGTCGGCGGACGCCCCGGACTTGAGCACCACCAGTCCGCGCGGCAACTGACCCTTGATCTCGTCGGCCACCCCGATCACCGCGCACTCGGCCACTGCCGGGTGGGCTGCCAGGACGGCCTCGATTGCTCCCGTCGACAACCGGTGTCCGGCGACGTTGATGACGTCGTCGATGCGGCCCATCACGAATAGGTAGCCGTCGTCGTCGATGTAGCCGCCGTCACCGGTCAGGTAGTAGCCCGGATGTTCACACAGGTAGGCCGCTTCGTAGCGGGCGTCATCGCCCCACAGGGTCGGCAGCGTGCCGGGCGGCAGCGGTAGCCGGATGCAGATCGCACCTTCCTCGCCCGGCGCGCAGCCAGAGCCGTCCGGATGCAGAATCTGCACGTCGTATCCGGGCATCGGCACGGTCGGCGAGCCGGCCTTGAGCGGAAGCTGTTCCACTCCAACCGGATTGGCTGCGATCGCCCAACCCGTCTCGGTCTGCCACCAGTGGTCGATCACCGGGATACCGAGCACTGTCGACGCCCAGTGGTAGGTGTCCGGGTCCAGCCGCTCGCCAGCCTGGAACAGATACCGCAGCGACGACAGGTCGTACCGGCCGATGTGTGTTCCCTGCGGATCCTCCTTGCGGATTGCCCGCAGCGCGGTGGGGGCCGAGAAGAGCGCCGAAACCCGGTGCTCGGAGACCACCCTCCAGAACGCGCCCGGATCCGGTGTACCGATCGGCTTTCCCTCGTAGAGGACCGTCGTGGCGCCGGCAAGCAGGGGGCCGTACACGATGTAAGAGTGGCCGACCACCCAGCCCACATCTGAAGCCGCCCAGAACACGTCACCGGCTTCGATGTCGTAGATATGCCGCATGCTCCACATCAGTGCGACCGCGTGGCCACCGTTATCGCGCACGATGCCCTTGGGTTTACCGGTGGTGCCCGAGGTGTAGAGCACGTAGAGCGGATCGGTGGCCGTCACCGGCACCGGATCGGCCGGCGTGGCTGTCTCCATCAACTCGAGCCAGTCGCGATCGCGGTCGGAGATTAGGTTGCAGCGGTGTTCGGGGCGCTGGACGATCACGCAGGCCCGCGGTTGGTGCTGCGCGCGCTGCAGGGAGTGGTCGAGCATCGGTTTGTACTCGATCACCCGGGTCGGTTCGATCCCGCAGGACGCCGAGACGATCACCACCGGCCGGGCATCGTCGATGCGGGTCGCCAGTTCGTGACTGGCGAAGCCGCCGAACACCACCGAGTGCACCGCGCCCAGCCGCGCGCAGGCCAGCATTGCGATCACGGCTTCGGGGATCATCGGCATGTAAAGCAGTACGCGGTCACCCTTGCCGACCCCCAGCCCGCGTAGTACCCCGGCAAAACGTGCTGTCTGGTCAAGTAATTCGCGATAGGTGTAAGTGCGCTTCGACCCGGTGACGGGGGAGTCGTAGATCAGGGCGGCCTGATCCCCGCGGGCAGCGATGTGGCGGTCCAGGGCGTTGGCGCAGGTGTTCAACTCCGCATCGGGGAACCACCGGTAGAACGGCGGGTTGT
>JBAXIR010000182.1:0-4914 GCA_037138275.1 Mycobacteriaceae bacterium
CGCGCGACCTGGCGTGGAGCCAGGTCATGGTTGCGATCCGTCTCGTAGCTCACGGCCCCGAGCCGACTGCCTCTCAGGACACGATCAGCCATCGTCATTCTCCTTGCGCTTGGGCCGGGATCGAGACCGCACGATGATCAGCGGCGCGGTCCCGGCTGCCTCCATCGTACCGGCCCGTAGAGGCAACCGGTTTAGTCTCATGACGTGACGCGTCGCACTCGCCCACAGCCGTGCCGCTGGTGCGGCCGCGAAGTCCCCGACGTGGGACTGGGCCGGCGCAGGCAATATTGCCGGCAATCGTGCCGCCAGCGGGCCTATGAGCAGCGTGCGCTGGTCAAGGGAACCGCGGTGTCGGCCGATGCTGTGGTGCTGTCGGCCGAGGAGGCCGCCGAACTGGCCGACCGGGTGTATCAGGTGCGCTGCGCGGCCGAAGACGTCGCGACCGCCGTCGAGGAGCGCGCGCCCAGCGCGGAGCTGAGAACGCTGTGCGACGCGTTGTTACGCGCCGTCCATGCCGCTGATGGATGGCGCTGAGCGGTTAGCGCCGAGCGGATAGCGCTGAGTCAGCAGGTGTACTGCACGCCAATACCGGCCGGCGGAGCCGACTGACGCGCGCAGCCGAAGGTGTCGATTCCGGCGTCGCTGTAGGACACCGCGGTCTGACGGGCGAAGTTGACGCACACCAGTGCCGAAGTGTCTGTGCGGCAACGGAAATCGCCGAAGGACACTGATCGGTCGACCGGTAGGGGCGCGCCCTGGCCGGCCGCGAAACGGCCCGGGTCGCCGTGGGCGGATCCCACCTGAACGGATTTGCCGTCGAAATCCACCCAGCCGCCCTTCCACGCGCCGTAGACGTCGGCCGGTTGGGGTGGGGGATCGATGAGGTTGACCAGACAGGCCAGTCCCGCGCCGCGCTTGGCGTCGGTCATGCAACTGGTGCCGAACGGGGTGGTGAACGCGACATCGTCTCCGAGCGCAGTGGTGGTGCCGCCCCGCAGCGCAACGCGAAAATCCGCGCCGTCCACCGGGCCGGCCGCCTCGACCCAGTCGATGGCCTCCGCGACCGGTGCTCCGGGTGCGGGCGCCGCTGATGACGTCCCCGGCTGGCCGGTGCTCGTCGCGGGCACCGACCCGGTGGTTCGTGACGGTGTGATCGGGGTCAGTTGGGTGGCTCGCGGGGGTGTGCCGGATAGCTGCGAGCACCCCGCCACCAGCAGTGACGCGGCGAACAGCACGGCGATCCGCATTCCGCCAGGCTAGCCGCCGGTGCCGTCGCGGCACGTCAGGCGCGACCGGCGGGGCGCGTTCGCTAACGTCACTGGAATGCATGAGCACCCGATTCGAGTGACGACCGCGGGCGGCGTGGTTGAAGGCTTCACCCAGGATGGGGTTAATCGATGGCGATCGATTCCCTACGCCCGACCGCCGGTGGGCCCACTGCGGTTCCGGGCGCCGGAGCCGGTGCAGCCCTGGACCGGCGTGCTGCCCTGCCACAGCTTCGGTAACTGTTCCCATCAGGCTCGTCGCTACACCATGACCGGTGTCGGCAAGTACCAGCCGATGAGCGAGGACTGCCTGACCCTCAATGTCGTCACCCCGCGCTGGCGTGGTCCGGCACCCGATCATGAACCGCTGCCGGTGATGTTCTTCATCCACGGCGGCGGCTACATCCTGGGCAGCTCTGCCACCCCCCTGTACGACGGTGCGACATTGGCCCGGCGCGGCTGCGTGTATGTGTCGGTGAACTACCGCCTCGGTGCGCTGGGTTGCCTTGATCTGTCGTCGCTTTCGACCCGCGATATCACCATCGAAAACAACCTGTTCCTTCGCGATCTGGTGGCGGCATTGCGCTGGGTGCGGGAAAACATTGGGACGTTCGGCGGCGACCCGGACAACGTCACTATCTTCGGGGAGAGCGCCGGAGCTCACGCCGTTGCCACCCTGCTGGCCGTCCCGGACGCGAAAGGCCTTTTCGCTCAAGCGATTGCAGAAAGCCCAGCCTCGGGCATGGTGGGGGATCCGGATGTCGCCGCCGAATTCGCCTGCCGATTCGTCGACGTGCTCGGGGCTGATCGCAATAACGCCGCAGCCGCAGTGCTCCGTGCCCGGCCTGCCGATCTGGTGCGCGCTATGGACACCGTGATGACCACAAGCCTGGACTCCATGATGGGTGCCGCCCCGGTCGGGCCCACCTCCGGCAATGATTTCCTCCCGTTGGATCCGTTCGAAGCCATGAAAGAGGGCACGGCGCATCGGATTCCACTGATCGTCGGGACCAACGCCGACGAGGGCCGACTGTTCACCCGTTTCATGAAACTGCTACCGACAACCGAGCACGCCATCGAGAGGTTTCTGGCCCATACTTCACCGGAGGTTCGCGAACGCGTGCTGGCCGCCTATCCGCACTACCCGCACCCGGACGCCTGCGTGCAGTTCGGCGGCGACATGATCTTCAACACCGCGGCCTGGCAGATGGCCGAGGCGCACGCGAAACTTGCGCCCACCTACGTCTACCGCTACGACTTCGCGCCGCGGACGTTGCACTGGACCGGCTTCGGTGCCACCCACGCGACAGAGTTGCTGGCGGTGTTCGGTATCTACCGCTCCAGGGTGGGTGCGGTACTGACCGGAGGTGTGGATCAGAAGGTTGCGGTCAAGGTCAGCCATCAGGTTCAGACCCGCTGGAACGAGTTCGCTCATACCGGGGTGCCCGGCGACGACTGGCCGGTCTACAACCACGAGGAGCGCCCGGTCCTGGTGTTCGATCGGCACACCCACGTGGAGTACGACCCGCATCCGCACCGCCGTCAGGCCTGGGTGGGTTTCTCGCTAGCGGATCGTTAAGCCGGGTGACGCCGTGATCGAACGCCCCGCCGATCTCACCGCCGACTGGCTGACCGCGGCCATCGGCGCCGGCGAGGTGAGTGCCTTCGCGGTGGATCGCATCGGCACCGGGCAGATGAGTGAGTGCTATCGGATCGCGCTGAGCTACGCCGACGGGACTCCGGGTCCGGAGTCAGTGGTGCTCAAGGTCGCCGCCACCGACCCGGTGAGCCGGGGGACCGGGCATACGCTCGGCCTCTACGAACGCGAGGTGCGGTTCTACTCTGAGGTTGCGCCCGGTCTCGCGAGGCAGTCCGGCGGCCCGATCGCGCACTGCTATCACGCTGCCTACCAACCCGAGACCGGCTATTTCACCCTGCTACTCGACGACGCCGCACCGGCGGAGGTGGGTGACGAGATCCGCGGCGCCACGATCGCGGATGCGAAACTCGCGCTGACCAAGTTAGGCCGCCTGCACGCACCGCTCATCGGCAGCGAGGCGCTGGCGGATGCGGAATGGCTCAACCGGGAGACACCGGTGAACCAGGGCTTGATCACCGCGCTGTACACCGGTTTCGCCGACCGCTACAGCGAGGCGATCACCGCCGATCAGCGCATCGTCTGCGAGCGCCTGGTGGAGGGTTTCGACGCCTACGTCGCTGCGGAGTCCGCACGGGTCAAGGGCCTGGTGCACGGCGACTACCGACTGGACAACATGCTCTTCGGCCGGCCCGGATCGTTGCGCGATCTGACGGTGGTGGATTGGCAGACCGTCACCTGGGGTTCGGCCCTGACCGACGTGGCTTACTTCCTGGGGTGCGCGCTGAGGACCGAGGATCGCCGAGACCACTACGACGAACTGCTGTGGGCTTATCACGACGGTTTGGGCGCGAGTCCGGCACTGACCCTCGAGGAGGTGCGCGAGGGCGTGCGGCGACAGAGTTTCTTCGGGGTGATGATGGCGATCGTGTCCTCGATGTTGGTGGAGCGCACCGACCGCGGTGATCAGATGTTCCTGACCATGCTGGATCGCCACAGCAGCCATGTGCTGGACACCGGGGCGCTCGATGTGTTGCACGGCGGCACGACAACCCAAGCGCTGCAACCGGATCCGGCCGACGAGGGCGCGCACCCTCCCGGTGACGAGCCGCTGTGGAATGAGAGTTGGTACTGGGATTTCGCCGACCCAGAGCAGGGGATCGGCGGGTGGATCCGGCTGGGGCTGGTTCCTAACCAGCGGCAGGCCTGGATCAACGCGCTGGTGTGCGGACCCGGGATACCGACGGTGGCGCTGCTGGACTTCGAGGCTCCACTGCCGCCGGATCCCGCTGTGGTGATCGGGCACGGCGTCGAATTACGGCACGGCACGACGGTTCCGCTGCAGACCTATCGGGTCGAGGTCAGCGGTGACGCGCAGGCCTTCGACGACCCGTCGGCGCTCCTGCGCGATGAACCCGGCCGGCCGGTCCAGTTGAGCATGGACCTCACCTGGGCCACGACCGGGGTGCCGTACGCCTACCGGATCACCACCCGCTACGAAATCCCCTGTGCGGTAACCGGAACGGTCACGATCGACGGCCGACGCTATGACATCCGGGCGGTCGCCGGTCAACGCGACCACTCGCACGGCGTGCGGGACTGGTGGAGCATGGACTGGGTGTGGAGTGCGTTGCACCTCGATGACGGCACCGATCTGCACGGGGTCGATCTACGCATCCCGGAGATGGGGCCGGTCAGCGTCGGCTACATGCAACGGACGGGTGAGGTCACAGAAACCAGTTCGGTGACCGCCGAAGCGACACTGGCGGACAACGGATTACCCCTGACGACGACACTGACGTTCGAGCCCGGTCCGATCACGGCGACGATCGCCGTGCAGGGACACGGCCCGGTCCGGTTGATCGCACCCGACGGCCGGGTCAGCAACTTCGCCCGGGCGTGGGCGACGGTGCACACCGCCGACGGCCGCCGCGGGGTGGGCTGGCTGGAGTGGAACCGCAATCAGAGCCGACCTGTTTCGCCGACCTAAGTTTTCGCGACCTAGTCCTTGACGACCTGGGTGCCGCCGGCCATCTCGTCGTGCTTGCCCTG
>JBAXIR010000183.1:0-4867 GCA_037138275.1 Mycobacteriaceae bacterium
CGGTCGGCGTCGGCGTCATTGCCGGTGGCGATCTGATAGGACTCCCGGTTGGCGATCAGCGAGGCCATCGCGTTGGGTGAACTGCAGTCCATCCGGATCTTGCCGTCGGTGTCCAGGGTCATGAACCGCCAGGTGGCGTCGACAAGCGGGTTAACGACCGTGAGGTCGAGGTTGTGCCGTTCGGCGATCGCGCCCCAGTAGTCGACGGCTGCCCCGCCCAGTGGGTCGGCCCCGATCCGGATGCCCTCGGCCCGGATGGCGTGGATGTCGACGACATTCGGGAGATCGTCGACGTAGGCGTCCATGTAGTCGTGACGCTGGGCGGCGGCCAGGGCGCGCGCCAATGGCACCCTTTTCACGTCCTTGCATCCGCCGCGCAGGATCTCGTTGGCCCGCTTGGCGATTGCCCCGGTGGCATCGGTGTCCGCCGGGCCGCCGTTGGTCGGGTTGTACTTGAACCCGCCGTCGCGAGGCGGGTTGTGCGACGGGGTGACCACGATCCCATCGGCCAGGTCTGCGCTGCGCCCTCGGTTGTAGGCCAGGATGGCGTGGCTCACCGCTGGGGTCGGGGTGTAGCGATCAGCCGAATCAATCAGCACCACAACGTCATTGGCGGCCAGGACCTCCAGCGCTGAGGCCCAGGCCGGCTCGGACAGGCCGTGGGTGTCGCGGCCGATGAACAGCGGGCCGGTGGTGCCCTGCGCGGCGCGGTACTCGGCGATCGCCTGCGTGGTGGCCAGGATGTGCGCCTCGTTGAACGCGCCGTCGAGGCTCGATCCGCGGTGCCCGGAGGTGCCGAACGCGACCTGCTGGGCGACGTCGTCGGGGTCGGGCTGCACCGTGTAGTACGCGGTGACGAGGTGGGGCAGGTCGATCAGGTCTTCGGGTTGCGCCGGCTGCCCGGCGCGGGGATTAGCCGCCATGATGCTGATTGTGCCCCGCCGGGGCGATACTTTCTCCGGTTGTCACTCACCGTTAAGGAGGTAGTCGGTGTTAGGCCATGACAGCCGCGAACTGGCAGCGGTGTTCGTCGGCGGAGCGGTGGGGACGATCGCCCGCGCGGCGCTGGGCACGCTGGGGGTGGCCGATCCGGGTCGCTGGCCGTGGCCGACGTTCACGGTCAACATCGTCGGTGCCTTCCTGCTGGGCTACCTCGTCACGCGACTGCTGGAGCGGCTGCCGCTGTCCCGTTACCGCCGCCCGATCCTGGGCACCGGGTTGTGCGGCGGCCTGACGACGTTTTCCACTATGCAGGTCGAGACACTGAAGATGATCGAGGCCCATCACTACGGCCTGGCCGCCGGCTACACCGCGGCCAGTATCGTCGCGGGCTTGCTCGCGGTCTATGTGGCGACCGTGCTGGTGCGCCGGGTGCGGATCAGACGGTGAATGTCCTGCTGTGGGCCGGCATGCTAGGGGTCGGCGGATTCGGAGCGGTGAGCCGATTCATGGTGGACCGTGCGGTGTCCCGTCGCACGAAGGGCCCATTTCCGTTCGGCACACTGGTGGTCAATATCAGCGGCGCCATGCTGTTGGGTTTCCTCACCGGTCTGGTGCTTCGGCACGAGGTCGCGATGTTGGCCGGCACCGCTTTTCTGGGCGCTTACACCACATTCTCGACGTGGATGCTGGAGACCCAGCGACTGACCGAGGAGCGCCAGATCTGGCCTGCCGCAACCAATATTGTCGTCAGCGTCATTCTCGGTCTTGCGGCGGCGGCGGTCGGCCAATGGGTCGCGGGTCTGTTATGAGCGACGGCTACCTGAAGCTGACGTCTTATTTCGCGGAACGCGAGCGTGCGGGTTCACGGTTCCTCGCCGAGTCGATGCTCGACCTGTTCGTCGAACGTGGTGTTGCCGGCAGCGTAATGCTGCGCGGTATCGCGGGATTCGGTCACCGCGGGTTCATTCGCACCGACGAGAAGCTGACGCTGTCCGAGGATCCGTCGGTAACCATCGAGGCCATCGACACGGCCAAGACCATGGGCGCGCTAGTCCGCGATGTCGCCGATCTGACCACACGCGGACTGATCACCCTGCAGCGCGCCACGCTACTCGGCGATGACCCCGCCGCGTCGCTGCCTGGCGGTGACGACGCGGTCAAGCTCACGATGTACCTCGGGAGAAGCCTTCGCATTGACGGCAACCCCGCGTTCTATGCGATCTGTGACCTGCTGCATCGACACCACTTCGCCGGTGCCACCGTGTTACTCGGGGTCGACGGCACCTCGCGCGGGATGCGTCGTCGCGCACACTTCTTCGGCCGCAATCTCGATGTGCCGCTGGCGATCATTGCCGTCGGAAGCGTCGCCGATGTCCGAGAAGTGATGTCGGCGCTGGCCGCCCTGCCGCACCGGCCGCTGATCACATTCGAGCGGATACAGGTGTGCAAACACGACGGTCAGGTGCTGGCACGTCCGGCCACGCTGCCCGCGCACGACACCCAGGGCCGCCCGCTGTGGCAGAAGCTCACGGTGCACACCTCCGAGTCCACCCGCCACGACGGCGTGCCGATCCATCGCGCCCTCGTGCGGCGGTTATGGGAGTCTCAGGCCACCAGTGGAGCTACCGTGCTGCGTGGCATCTGGGGATTCCACGGCGACCATAAACCGCACGGCGACAAGCTGATTCAGTTTGGCCGCCAAGTTCCGGTGACGACCATCATTGTCGACACGCCCCGAGGGATCGCCCGCAGCTTCGAGATCGTCGATGAACTCACCGGCACCCACGGGTTGGTGACCTGTGAGACGGTGCCGGCGCTGATCGCGCTCAGTGCCGACGGCCGTGATGGCAGGACTGAATTGGCCGACGCCCGCTACTGAGTAGGAGCGGCGAAGGCTCGAGCGGTACCCTGCCCAGCGGATATGCCTGGACGAGGAGGTCACCATGGGAATCCACCGGATCGGCCCATTCGCCGTGCTGCTGGCCGCGACCGTCTGTGTGGCCGGGTGCGGCGCGAAGCAGTCCGGCACATCGGCGACCACTGCGTCGACTGCCGCCAGCACGCCCAGCACCGCTGTAGCTTCGGCCACCCCGACTCCTGCCGCACCCACTCCTCCCGCACCGACCCTGGCGCCGCGCACGGAGAAGTGGATCGACCTCAAGCCCGGTGATTGTCTGGCCGCGCCGCCGTCCGACGATCCGGCGGAGGTCATTGTGACCGTCGTCGACTGCGCCACAACGCATTTGGCCGAGGCATACCTGCGGGCGGACATTCCGGTGGACGCGGCCGTCACCACCACCGCCAACCAGCAGTGCGGGGCCGGCTTCACCCAGTACACCGGACTGACGGTGAACGGCAGCCAGTACACGATCTCGTATCTGATTGACTCCGAACAGGACCGGACGTCCAACAATCCGCTGCCCAGCACGGTCATCTGCCTCTTGCAGGGCGCCCAGGGTCAGTCGTTCACCGGATCAGCGCGACGCTGAGGCTGAAACTAGCGCGCGGCGAAGAACTGCGCGCTGGCCTGTGATGCACTGATCCCCTGACTGGTCGGGCCGACCATCGCTTCCGGAAGCGCGAATCGTCCTGCAGGCCAAGTGTGTCCACCGCCGTCGATACTGACCAAAGACACCTCGGTACCGCCCGCGCATCCGGCGGCCACCGATCTCCTGATCTCACCCGGCGCGGGCGGTTCGACAACCAGCGGACCGGGACAGCCGTCGAGGGCGGCCCACCGCGCCGCCGTCGCCGGGGCCGAGATGATGTCACTGGCTCCCCCGCGTCCGACCATGCCGCCGCCGTTGTAGGGCACGACCGGGTCGGCAGTTCCGTGGATCGCCAGCACCGAGACCGGCCGCGAGGGCGCGCAGGGCACGCCGGATCCCAATGTTCCGGCGACGGGCGCGATCGCGGCGACGAGGTCAGCACGATCACAGGCCAACCGGTTGGCCATGAACGCACCGGCGGACATCCCGGTAACGAAGACCCGCCCCTGCGGGATCGCGTATTCGGCCGACAACCGGTCGATGAGTGCGGCCAGGAAGCCCACATCGTCGACGCCCTGGCGGTCGGGCACCGAGGCGCCGCGACCGTCGGCCCAACTGAGGTCGATGCCGTCGGGATAGGCCACGACGAAGCCGTACTGGTCGGCCACGGCGTTGTAGCCGGTCAACCCGGCCTGGTCCCCACCGTTCATTCCGGAACCGTGCAGATTGAGCACCAGTCCGGTCGGGGCGCCACCGGCCGGGGCGTGCACAAAATAGATGCGTTGCAGTCCGCCGACCGTCAGCACGCCGGGCGGATCACCGGGGTTGGCCGATGCGGGTGCGACGGTGACGGAGCCGACGAACAGGGCGGCGACGACCGCCGTCATGCGCGCAATCACGCCTGACAGTCTGCCCCAGCGGATCAGATGTGCAGAATCGCCTTCGCGATCAGGAAGTAGACGATGAGACCGGAGGCGTCGACGAAGGTGGTGATGAACGGGTTGGAGAACACTGCCGGGTCGGCGTGCACCGCCTTGGCGATGATGGGCATCGCCCCGCCGACAGTGGCGGCCATCGTGCACACGCTCAGCAACGTCAGGCCGATGACCAGTCCCAGGGATCGATCAAAAATCACGCTGGTCAAAACGAACCCCACCGTTCCCAGAATCGCACCGAGGGAAATGCCCACCAGGAATTCGCGAGACACCACCTTGCCGACGTCACGCGGGGTGACGTCGCGTAACGCCAGGGCGCGGGTGACGGTGGTCGCAGCCTGATTGCCGGTGTTCCCGCCGGTGCCGATCAGCAGCGGCACGAACAACGCCAACGTCACCACCTTCTCGAGGGTGGCTTCGAAAGTATCCAGCACCTGGACGGTGAGCGCCGCGCCGATGGCCAGCACCAGCAGCCACACCACCCGCGAGCGCACCAGGCTG
>JBAXIR010000184.1:0-4823 GCA_037138275.1 Mycobacteriaceae bacterium
ATCCGATGAAACCCATGAATCCGATGAAAAGGGGTTCGATGCTCACGTTTGGATCCCGCAGGAGCGCCAAGGCGCGTCGGCGGCTGCGGCGGCGGCTGACCGCGGCGGTCCTGCTGGTGTTTGGTCTGAGTCTGGCCGGCGTGCTGGCCGCCACCTTGACGCCCACCCCGCAGGTGGCCGTCGCCGACCAGTCCCAGTCGGCACTGCTGCGTACCGGGCAGCAGTTGTACGAGACGGCGTGCATCACCTGCCATGGCGCCAACCTGCAGGGCATCAACAGCCGCGGGCCCAGCCTGATCGGTGTCGGTGAGGCTGCCGTCTACTTCCAGGTCGGCAGTGGACGCATGCCGATGATGCGTAACGAGGCACAGGCCATGCGAAAGGCACCCATCTTCGACGAACCCCAGGTGGACGCAATCGGCGCCTACGTCCAGAGCATGGGTGGTGGGCCGCTAACCCCGCGTGACGCCAACGGCCAGATCGCCGATCACTCACTGATCGGCTCCGACCTGGCCCGCGGCGGCGATCTCTTCCGGCTCAACTGCGCGTCCTGCCACAACTTCACCGGCCGCGGCGGCGCGCTGTCGTCGGGCAAGTACGCCCCCATGCTGGATCCCGCCACACCCGCACAGATCTACACCGCGATGGTGACCGGGCCGCAAAACATGCCGAAGTTCTCCGAACGCCAGCTCACGCCGGAGGAAAAGAAGGACATCATCGCCTACGTCCGGTCGTCCAGCGAAACGCTCAATCCGGGCGGTTACGGTCTCGGCGGATTCGGGCCGGCGCCGGAGGGCATGGCGATCTTCATCATCGGAATCGTGGCCGCCGTCGCGGCCGCGCTGTGGGTTGGGGCACGGTCGTGAGCGACTACACCGGCGACAAACCGACCGACGACCAGTTAGCGTCGATGTCCACCGAGGACCTGGTCCGCCTCGGCGGCAAGATGGACGGTGTCGACACCGTCCTCAAGGAGCCACGCTGGCCGGTCGAGGGCACCCGCGCGGAGAAACGCTCCGAGCGAACGGTGGCAATCTGGCTGCTGCTGGGCGGCATCTTGGGCTTTGCCCTGCTGCTGGCCTTCCTGTTCTGGCCGTGGGAGTACAAACCCAACGGCGTCGAGGGCAACTTCCTCTACACCATGGCCACCCCGGTGTACGGCCTGACGTTCGGATTGTCGATCCTGGCCATCGGGATCGGCGCGGTGCTCTATCAAAAGAAGTTCATGCCCGAGGAGATCTCCATCCAGGATCGCCATGACGGGCAGTCCTCCGAACTGGATCGCAGGACCGCGGCGGCCAATCTGATCGACGCGTTCGAGGGGTCAACGGTCAAGCGCCGCAAGCTGATCGGGCTGTCGCTGGGTATCGGGTTGGGTGCATTCGGGGTCGGAACACTGGTGGCCGCGGTTGGCGGGATCATCAAGAACCCGTGGAAACCGGTCGTGCCCACCGCCGACGGCCTCAAGGCGGTGCTGTGGACCTCGGACTGGACGCCGCGATTCAAGGGCGAGACGATCTTCCTGGCCAAATCCACCGGCAGGCCGGGGGAATCACCGCTGGTGAAGATTCGTCCCGAGGATATCGACGCGGGCGGCATGGCGACGGTGTTTCCGTGGCGGGAGTCCGACGGCGACGGAACCACGGTGGAGTCGCACGAGATCCTCGGCCATATCGCCATGGGTGTGCGCAACCCGGTCATGCTGATTCGCATCAAACCCGTCGACATGGCCCGGGTGGTCAAGCGTCAGGGCCAGGAGAGCTTCAACTTTGGTGAACTGTTCGCCTACACCAAGGTCTGCTCGCACCTGGGCTGCCCGTCCTCGCTGTACGAGCAGCAGACCTACCGAATCCTGTGCCCGTGCCACCAGTCGCAGTTCGACGCACTGCACTTCGCACGACCGATTTTCGGTCCGGCTGCGCGCGCTTTGGCGCAGCTACCGATTACTATCGACAAAGACGGATACCTCGTCGCCAACGGCGATTTCATCGAACCAGTCGGACCGGCATTTTGGGAGCGCAGATCATGAGCACTAGCGTTGCGGAACGTATCGACAAAGTCGCCGACAATGTCGATTCTCGCTACCACCCGTCGGGTGCGCTTCGGCGGCAACTCAACAAAGTCTTCCCCACGCACTGGTCGTTCCTGCTGGGCGAGATCGCGATGTACAGCTTCATCATTCTGCTGCTCACCGGCGTCTATCTGACACTGTTCTTCGACCCGTCGATGGCCGAGGTCACCTACAACGGCGTCTACCAGCCGCTGCGCGGCATTCAGATGTCGCGGGCCTACGAGACCGCCCTGAACATCAGCTTCGAGATCCGCGGCGGGCTGTTCGTTCGGCAGGTTCACCACTGGGCGGCGTTGCTGTTCGCCGCATCGATCATGGTGCACCTGGCCCGCATCTTCTTCACCGGCGCCTTCCGGCGCCCCCGCGAGGCAAACTGGGTGATCGGCTCGCTGCTGCTCATTCTGGCGATGTTCGAGGGCTTCTTTGGATACTCACTGCCGGACGACCTGCTCTCGGGCACTGGCATCCGCGCCGCCCTGTCGTCGATCTCCCTGGGAATTCCGGTCGTGGGCACCTGGATGCACTGGGCGATCTTCGGCGGCGACTTCCCCGGCAACATCATCATGCCCCGGCTATACGCGGTGCACATCCTGCTGTTCCCCGGGATCATGCTCGGCCTGATCGGCGTGCACCTGGCGCTGGTGTGGTTCCAGAAACACACCCAGTTCCCCGGGCCGGGCCGCACCGAGACCAACGTCGTCGGCGTACGGGTGATGCCGGTGTTCGCCGTGAAGTCCGGCGCCTTCTTCGCGATGGTCGTCGGCATCCTCGGCCTGATGGGCGGTCTGCTTCAGATCAACCCGATCTGGGTCCTGGGTCCCTACAAGCCGTCGCAGGTGTCGGCCGGCTCCCAGCCTGACTTCTACATGATGTGGACCGACGGACTCATCCGCCTGTTCCCGCCCTGGGAGATCTACATCGGAAACCACACCGTCCCGGCCGCCGTGTGGGTGGCGGTGCTCATGGGCGTGATCTTCCTGCTGCTGATCATCTATCCGTTCCTGGAAGCCCACTTCAGCGGCGACAAGGCGCACCACAACCTGCTGCAGCGTCCCCGTGACGCTCCGGTTCGCACCGGGATCGGCGCCATGGCAATCGCGTTCTACATGGTGCTGACGTTCAGCGCGATGAACGACATCATCGCCTACACGTTCCACGTCTCGCTGAATGCGACGACCTGGATCGGTCGGATCGGCATGCTGGTGTTGCCGCCGCTGGTGTTCTTCATCACCTACCGGTGGGCCGTCTCACTACAGCGCAGTGACCGCGACGTGCTCGCCCACGGCATCGAGACCGGCATCCTCAAGCGGCTCCCGCACGGTGCCTATATCGAGCTGCACCAGCCCCTCGGACCGGTCGATGACCACGGCCACCCGATTGCGCTGGAGTACCAGGGCGCTGCGCTGCCGAAGCGGATGAACAAACTCGGTTCCGGTGGTCAGCCGGGTCGCGGTAGCTTCCTGACTGCCGATCCGGTGGCTCAGGACGCGGCACTCAACGAGGCGGCGCACGCCACCGAGCAACGGGCACTGACCGCGCTGAAGGAATACCAGGACCACAGATACAACGGAAATGGCAACGGTTCCAACGGCAACGGCTACACCGGAAACGGATCGAACGGGAACGGATCCAACGGGCATCACTAGGTCCCCCACGAAGAGTTCCTGACGCAGTAGAAAAGCCCCAGCCGCCGCGGATCGGCTGGGGATTTCTGCGCGTCTGTCAGGCAGCGTGTCTGTCAGGCAGCGTGTCTGTCAGGCAGCGGTGTCAGGCGAGCGCGTCAGCCTCGACCTCGTCGACGGTGTCGGCAAGCCTGCGTTGGAACGCCACCAGAATTGCCGGCATCGCCGCGGTGATCACGGCGGCCGTTCCCAGCGCCGCCCAGGCGGCGGTATCGCTGTCATTGGCGAGCAGATAGGTCGCGGTGGCCACCGCAATCAGGGCGAGACCCATGGCGCCCAACAGCGACGCCGTGCCACGCAGCAGGAGCCGGTCCACGACGGTGACGGGAACCCGCGGCACCGCCGTCGGAACCTCAAGTTTGCGGGCATAGGGATCCACCGCGGTCCCGAACACCCGCAGCTTCTCGGTCGGGGCCTCAGTCGGCCGCACCGGTGCATCGGGTGCTGGCACGTCTGGGGCATTGACGGAATCGGCCAGTGCGGTCCGGCGGGCGCGCAACAGCAATGGGATCGCGCCGACGATGATCAGGGCTGAGACGGCGATGATGGTGTACAGCAGCCACGGTGACTGCTTGTCGGTCCCGCCGACGTGTCCCCGACCCAACTGCACCAGTGCCACTGCCGCGATCACGCTGATGGCCAACAGGACCAGCCAGATCGCCCCGCACACGCCCACCATGAGCCGGTCCACCGTCTCCGGCGAGCGACCCTGTTCAACGTCGGCAGGATCCGAGGCGATCAACAGCTCGTCTGCGCTGCGTTGTTCTGATTCGATGACAACACCGTCCCGTCGCTCGTGGTGATGGAGCAGTTCAGCCTGCTGACCAGAAACAGACTTGAGGCCTGCACGGAACCGACATCCGACTGCGAAATCGGCGTCACCGTCAACGACCACGGAATGTAGACGTTGCGTTGGGTGCGCCGCCGACCGGACGCGTCCACATACGTCACGGTGATGATGTCGCCGGGCGCCTTGGTACCGCTGACCGAGTAGGTCACCTGACGCGGACCGGCTGGAGCCGTCGTCGTGACCGGCGGCGGGGGCGGCGGCGTGGTCTCCGGTGGCGGCG
>JBAXIR010000185.1:0-4799 GCA_037138275.1 Mycobacteriaceae bacterium
CGACCACCACGACGCCACCCACGACCACGACGCCACCCACGACCACGACGCCACCGACGACGACTACGAAACCGATCACAACGACTGAAGCTCCGCCCATCACGACAACGGTCGTTCCCCCGACGACGCAGGCGATCATCACCGGCGCAACGCTGCCGACGGTCAAGCCGGCGCCACCCGAATAGCCGGATTGAGACCGGTGTCGCGCCGCCGGGCCCGAGGGTGAGACTATGGGCCAACGACATGCCAAAGTTACCGGTCGGTAACAACCGCTAAGTTACCAGCCGGTAACTGCCAGACCTGCAGAGGGACGCCGTGGACACGCAGACTCTCATCCGCCTCATCATCGGCCTCGCCATGACCGCCATCGTCGGACTGCTCGCCGCGAAGCGAGTCGGGTGGCTCACGACGCTGATCAGATCCGGCCAGCCGACGGCCGACGAACGAGGCCGCAAAAACAACCTGGGCGAGCGGATCGGCAACCAGGCCAAAGAGGTATTCGGCCAGACCAAGCTGCTGACGTGGTCGATTCCCGGTATCGCGCACCTGTTCACGATGTGGGGCTTCTTCGTTCTGGCCACGGTGTACCTCGAGGCTTACGGCGTGCTGTTCAATCCCAAGTTCCACATCCCGGTGGTCGGTCGATGGGGCATTCTCGGCTTCCTGCAGGACTTCTTCGCCGTCGCAGTGCTGCTCGGCATCATCACGTTCGCGATCATCCGGTTGCGGTCCGAACCCAAGGAGTACGGCCGCTCCTCGCGGTTCTACGGCTCACACACCGGCGGCGCCTGGCTGATCCTGTTCATGATCTTCAACGTCATCTGGACCTACGCGCTGTTCCGTGGTTCTGCGGTCAACAACGGCAACCTTCCCTACGGACCGGCGGCATTCTTCTCCCACGGCGTCGCGGCACTGCTGCACCCGCTGGGTGCACACGCCAACGAGATCATCGAGACCGTCGCCCTGCTGTTGCACATCGGTGTGATGCTGGTGTTCCTGCTGATCGTGCTGCACTCCAAGCATCTCCACATCGGCCTCGCACCGTTGAACGTCACGTTCAAGCGTCTGCCCGATGCGCTCGGCCCGCTGCTGCCGATGGAGTCCAAGGGCGAGCTGATCAACTTCGAAGATCCCGCCGACGACGCGGTGTTCGGCCGAGGCAAGATCGAGGACTTCACCTGGAAGGGCTATCTGGACCTCACCACGTGTACCGAGTGCGGCCGCTGCCAATCCCAGTGCCCGGCGTGGAACACCGGAAAACCGTTGTCTCCCAAGATCTTGATCATGGATCTGCGCGATCACCTGTTCGCCAAGGCGCCCTACATCTTCGGCACCAAGAACGGTCCGACCGATACCGAGGGCGGCTTGGAGATCGGCGCCGACAATCCGCACCACGTTCCCGAGTCGGGCTTCGAGAGGGTGCCGGCGACCTCACCACTGCAGGCCACCCGTCCGCTGGTGGGTGATGCCGCAGCGCTCGGCGTGATCGACCCCGATGTGTTGTGGTCGTGCACCACCTGCGGGGCATGCGTCGAGCAGTGCCCGGTGGACATCGAGCACATCGACCACATCGTCGACATGCGCCGCTACCAGGTGATGATGGAATCGGAATTTCCCTCCGAGTTGAGCGGGCTCTACAAGAACCTTGAGAACAAGGGCAACCCGTGGGGCCAGAACGCCAAGGAACGGCTCACCTGGATCGACGAGGTCAGCTTCGACGTTCCGGTCTACGGCAGGGATGTCGAGTCCTTCGCGGGCTTCGAATATTTGTTCTGGGTGGGCTGTGCCGGCTCGCTCGACGATCGCGCCAAGAAGACCACCAAGGCCGTCGCCGAACTGCTCGCGGCGGCCGGGGTCAAATTCCTGGTACTGGGTGACGCGGAGACCTGCACCGGCGACTCGGCTCGCCGCTCGGGCAACGAATTTCTGTTCCAGCAGTTGGCATCTCAGAACGTCGAGACCATCAATGACATGTTCACCGGCATCGAGCGAGTCGACCGCAAGGTCGTCGTCACCTGCCCGCACTGCTTGAACACCCTGGGTCGGGAGTACCCCCAGGTCGGTGGTAACTACACCGTCCTGCATCACACCCAGTTGCTCAACCGGTTGGTCCGCGATAAGAAGCTGATCCCGGTCGAGTCCGTCAACGGTGCAGGCCAGGCCGGGACGATCACCTATCACGACCCGTGCTATCTCGGCCGACACAACAAGGTCTACGAGGCGCCGCGTGAGTTGATCGGCGCGTCCGGCGCGACGCTCACCGAGATGCCGCGCCATGCCGAGCGCGGATTCTGCTGCGGTGCCGGCGGTGCGCGGATGTGGATGGAGGAGCACCTCGGTAAGCGGGTCAACCATGAACGCGTTGATGAGGCCTTGAGCATCGACGCCACCAAGATCGCCACCGGCTGCCCGTTCTGCCGGGTGATGCTCACCGACGGCGTCGGAGACCGCGGCAAGGCCGATAGCGTCGAGGTCGTCGACGTCGCTCAGTTGCTACTGGGATCGCTGGACCGAAACGCACTGAGCCTGCCCGAGAAGGGCACCGCGGCAAAGCTTGCCGCCGCCCTGGCCCCTGCCATCACGGCGCCCAAGTCGGCGCCGAAACCCGAGCTTGTCCCGGCCACAGCAGCGGCATCCGCACCGGCGGCAACCGCACCGGCCGCACCGGCTCAGTCGGCTGCACCTGCTAAGGGTCTGGGCATGGCTGCCGGAGCCAAACGGCCCGGCGCGAAGAAGGCCGCCCCGGCCACGGCGGAGACGACGACACCGGTCGCCGAAGCAACGGCCACCGCGGAACCGGTTGCCGAGGCAACGGCCACGGCGGCACAGTCCGTCAAGGGCTTGGGCATCGCCGCCGGCGCGAAGCGGCCCGGCGCGAAGAAGTCCGCGCCGTCTTCCGCTACACCGGCTGAGTCCGTGGCCGAGCAGGCTCCCACTCCCGAGCCCATATCGGAATCACCGGCCGTTCCGGTCAATGCTCCGGAGGTCAAGGGCCTGGGTATCGCGAAGGGCGCACGGCCACCCGGCAAGCGCGGCTAGCCGATTTTCTGCAACTGGATCGGCGCCTGGGTGACCTGGCCGCCGGAACACTCACCGTTGGAGTCGGCGATCACGGTTCCGGCGAGGGTGTTCGCATCAAGTGAGTACCGGATAACGATGTCGGCGTAATTGCCGTCTCCGCAGATGACGCCGTCGGGCTTAGTGACGTTGTAGTTCCATCGACCGCTGGTCAGGGTGGCGACCGCGGTCCAGCCGCGATTGCTGACCAGGCTGGCAGTGCAACCCTCGGTCGCGCAGTTCGAGACAGCGGTGACGTAGAACTGGTCGGACCCACCGACAACGGAGTACTGGCCGTTGAGCCCGGCGTCGGCATGGGCCGGACTCGCGGCGCCCAGTGCGGTCACAGCCGCCAGGGAACATGCAGCGGCCAAGCCGCGAGTGATGGTGAGTTTCATTGCGCCTCCTTGTTAATGCAGGAAGTTAACAGTGTTTTGCCCCGAAAAGCGCCTGCACACAGGCAGATATGAAACCGAGTCCGAGATGTGACTGGAAAACCACTTGGTCGGACATGGGAGAATCATTGACGTGTCCACCCATCACATGCCGTGGCATGGCACCAGCCAGCACCCGCGGCCGCGGACGTTCACGCAGTCGACCAAACTGCAGGATGTTCTCTACGAGATCCGCGGCCCGGTGCATGATCATGCCGCCAGGCTTGAGGCCGAAGGCCACCGCATCCTGAAACTCAACATCGGCAACCCGGCCCCGTTCGGTTTCGAAGCGCCCGATGTGATCATGCGCGACATGATCCAGGCGCTGCCCGACGCCCAGGGTTACTCCGATTCCAAGGGCATCCTGTCGGCGCGACGCGCGGTGGTGACGCGCTATGAACTGGTCGACGGCTTCCCGCGCTTCGATGTCGACTCGGTGTTCCTCGGCAACGGCGTCTCCGAGTTGATCACGATGACACTGCAGTCGCTATTGGACAACGGCGATCAGGTTTTGATCCCGGCACCTGACTATCCGCTGTGGACGGCGTCGACGTCTCTGGCCGGCGGTACACCGGTGCACTACCTTTGCGACGAGACCAACGGTTGGCAACCCGATATCGCCGATATCGAATCGAAGATCACGCCGCGCACCAAGGCGCTGGTGGTGATCAACCCGAATAACCCGACCGGCGCGGTCTACAGCCGGGAGACGCTCGGCCAAATCGCCAATCTGGCGCGCAAACACCAACTGCTGCTGCTCGCTGATGAGATCTACGACAAGATCCTCTACGACGACGTCGTCCACATCCCCATGGCGTCCGTGGCTCCCGACCTGTTGTGCCTGACCTTCAATGGGTTGTCCAAGGCCTACCGGGTGGCCGGTTACCGATCCGGCTGGCTGGTGATCACCGGACCGACCGAGTACGCAACCAGCTTCATCGAGGGCATCAGCCTGCTCGCCAATATGCGGCTGTGCCCCAATGTGCCTGCGCAACATGCCATTCAGGTGGCGCTCGGCGGATATCAAAGCATTGACGATCTCGTCCTGCCCGGCGGCCGCTTGCTCGAACAGCGCGACCTGGCCTGGGAGAAACTCAATCAGATACCGGGAGTCTCCTGCGTCAAGCCACAGGGCGCGCTGTACGTCTTCCCCCGACTGGATCCCGAAGTTCATGACATCGTCGATGATGAGAAGCTAGTGCTGGACCTGTTGCTCGAAGAGAAGATTCTGGTGACCCAGGGAAGCGGTTTCAACTGGCCCGCGCCGGATCATCTACGCATCGTGACCTTGCCGTGGGCACGCGATCT
>JBAXIR010000186.1:0-4761 GCA_037138275.1 Mycobacteriaceae bacterium
TCAGGGTCGGTGTTCGTATGCTCGGTAGTCGCTCACTAATCGGTAGTCGCTGAGGAGCACGTCCATGTCAACACTGTTTGACGCTGTCACTTTCCTGCACGGGCCGGCCATGAAGAACCGATTCATGTTGTCGCCGCTGACCAATCAGCAGAGCAATCCCGACGGGACGCTCTCCGATGATGAGGAGCGGTGGTTGACGATGCGCGCCGCCGGCGGGTTCGGCATGACCATGACGTGTGCGAGCCACGTCGACCCGATCGGTCAGGGATTCCCGGGGCAACTGGGTTGCTTCAGTGACGACCATCTCCCCGGCCTGACGCGCCTCGCCGCGGGGATTCGGGAGCAGGGGAGTGTGGCGATCGTCCAGCTCCACCACGCGGGGCGCCGCGCGCCGGCTGAGCTAATCGGCACATCTCCGCTCGCGCCCGCCGAAGACGCCAAGTATGGGGCGCGACGGATGACGACTGATGAGGTGCATGAGGTCATCGAGTCATTCGTCGCCGCAGCAGTCCGGTGCGATGAGGCGGGATTCGATGGCGTCGAACTCCATGGCGCGCATGACTACCTGCTCTGCGAATTCCTCAACGTCGAGTTCAATGACCGAACTGATGCCTACGGGGGTAGTCGCGGCGCGCGGTTCCGAATCTTCGACGAGATCATTGCGGGAATCCGACAGCGGTGTCGTCCGGACTTCCAGGTGGGGGTGCGGCTCTCGCCCGAGCGGTTTGGACTGGACACGGCGGACGTGATCGACGGATTCGAGCGACTGGTCGCCACTGAAGCGGTCGATTTCATCGACCTCTCGCTCTGGGATGTGTTCAAGGCGGCAGCCGATGACGCGTTCGGGCCCCAGCCGCTGCTCGAGGTGTTCACCGCACTGGATCGGGGATCAGTTCGACTCGCCGTCGCCGGTCACCTCTACACGGGAACAGACGTGCAGCGCGCACTTGATGGTGGCGCCGACATCGTGACGATCGGCCGAGCGGCGATCACCAACCATGATTTCCCGCTGCTGGTGCAGGCGGACCCTACGGCAGCGATGCGTGAGCTTCCCGTTGCGAGGGAGACCCTCGCCGCCGAGGGGCTGGGACCGGTGTTTATCGACTACATGTCGAACTGGAAAGGGTTCGTCGGTGGCTGATGGGATCGCAGCATCCTCCAATCGGAGTACGCCGCCGTCCCCCGTCGAAGGGTCCAGCCGGTGGATGATATCTAGTTTGCGTCACGGTAATAGTTGAGTGAGGCCGACGTTGCCGGCCGATCGAACACCGAGCACGAGGAGAAAGACCGTGACGGGTCTTCGTGGTGAGGCGGCGATCGTCGGTTACACCGAGCGCCCCGCGACTAAACGGCCGACGGGCCCGCTGGAGTCCACCCTGGAGCAGTGGGCGCGACTGGCTGCGGCCACCCTGGCAGATGCGGGTCTGTCGGCGACCGAGGTCGATGGAATCTGCACCGGGCATCTGCAGGAGGTCGGGATCTTTGCGCCGTCGACAATTGCCGAATACCTCGGGGTGAAGGTGAATTTCGCTGAGATGGTCGACCTTGGCGGGGCCAGTGCGGCGGCGATGGTGTGGCGGGCCGCGGCGGCGATCGAACTCGGCCTGTGCAATGCCGTGCTGTGTGTGCTGCAGGGAACGCCGTTGACCCCGTTCAGCGACAAGAAGCCACCGCAGGTCAATGACTCATTGCATTTCGGCGGCTCGAGCAACCGGTACGGCTCACCGCAGGCCGAGTTCGAAATCCCCTACGGCACACTCGGACAGAACGGCCCCTACGCCCGAGTTGCCACGCTCTACGGCGACACCTACGGCTACGACGAGCGGGCAATGGCCAAGATCGCCGCCGACCAACGCGTCAACGCGAATCACCACCCCGGGGCGATCTTCCACGACGTGCCCATCACCGTCGACGACGTCGTCAACAGCCCGGTCATCGTCTCCCCGCTGCACATGCTGGAGATCGTGAGGCCCGTGATGGGCGGCGCCGGCGTGTTGGTGGTCAGCGCCGATTTGGCCCGGCGATCGAGGAATCGGCCGGTGTGGGTCAAGGGCTTCGGGGAGCGGGTGACCTGCAAGATGGTGATGTACGCCGAGAACCTTCTGCAGACTCCGATGATCAAGGCTGCCGCATCCGCGTTCTCGATGGCCGGGCTGACACCGGCAAACATGGACATGGTGTCGATTTACGACTGCTACACGATCACCGCACTGCTGAGCCTGGAAGACGCCGGTTTCTGCGATAAGGGCGCGGGCCTGACGTTCGTCGCCGAACATGACCTGACATTCCGCGGGGACTTCCCGATGAACACGGCAGGCGGCCAACTGGGTTATGGCCAGGCCGGCTTCGCCGGCGGTATGCACCACGTCTGCGACGCCACCCGACAGGTCATGGGCCGTGCCGGCGCGACACAGGTTCCCGATTGCAACCGGGCGTTCGTCTCCGGCAATGGCGGAGTTTTGGCGGAACAGACCACTCTGGTTTTGGAAGGAGACTAGTGATGGGCGAGTTCAGTAGGCCGATGCCGGTCCCGACGCCGACCACCCAACCGTTCTGGGATGCGTTGGCAGAGCACAAGATCCGAATCCAATACTCGCCATCGGCACAGCGCTACGTGTTTTATCCCAGGATTTTGGCGCCTGGCACGCTCGCCGATGATTTGGAGTGGCGACAGATCTCCGGGGCGGCGTCGCTGTTCACCTACACCGTCGCCCACCGGCCCGTCGCGCCGCACTTTGCCGACGCAGTCCCGCACATCATCGCCGTCGCGCAATGGGATGAGGGCCCCCGGTTCGCCACCGAGGTCGTCAATGTCGATCCTGCAGAGTTGCGGGTGGGCATGCGGATACGGCCGGTGTTCGTCGACTTCCCCGAAGAAGGGGTGACGCTACTTCGCTACGAACCTGCCTGAGACGGTTCACTCAGACAGCGATGCTCGGCTGGTACAGGTCGAGCCAGACCGAGAGGTCGAGGACGCGTTCCAACCGGAATCGATCCAGCAGGCCCATCGATGCGGCGTCGATCCGAGTCAGCTGCTCCAGCGCGTGGCAGTCGACCACGCTGAACACCGTGTCGTTGCCGCTGGCGAGTAGCTCGCGGGCCTGGGCTTGGATATCGGCGCAGTACTGGGGATCCGAGGTGCTGGGGTAGCGGCTCTTGACCCGCTGCACCACCGATTCAGGCAGGACGTCGCGGACCGCGCCGCGCAGCAGGCTTTTCTCCCTGCCGTCATAGCTCTTCATCGACCACGGCGTGTTGTAGACATACTCGACAAGGCGGTGATCGCAGAACGGCACCCGCACCTCCAAGCCCACGGCCATGCTCATCCGGTCATTGCGGTCCAACAGGATTCGCACGAACCGGGTCAGGTGCAGATAACTCATCACCCGCATCCGGTGGGTGAAATCGTCTTCGTCGGCGAGGCGTTCCACCTCGGCCACCGCGTCGACGTAACGGTCCTGCAGATAGGTTTCCAGGTCGAGTGCCGCGCGCAATTCCGGCGTGAGGATGTGCCCACTCGGGTCGGTCCAGGAAGCGCCGATCGCGATCCACGGGAAGGCGTCCGTGCCTTGCACGCCGGCGTCATGGAACTGTCGGTATCCGCCGAAGATCTCGTCGGACGCCTCCCCGGACAGCGCCACCGTCGACCGCTCCCGGATGGCCTTGAACAGCAGATACAGCGAGGCGTCCTGTTCACCCCCGCCGGTCGGAAGATCGAGGGCCGCGACCACCTTGCGTCGGATGGCGGGATCGGACAGCTGCCGGTGATCGATCACGATCTCGGTGTGGGCGGAGCCGACGTACCGGGCGACCTCGTGAACATAGGGGGAGTCGAGCGTGGGGTGGGTGTCGCTGGGTGTGAAGGTCTCGGCTTGGCCGGTGAATTCGACGGAGAAGGTTCGCACCGGTGTGCTCAGGTCGCGGGCGGCCAGCGCCGTGATGGCACTGGAATCCAGCCCGCCCGAGAGCAATACACATTTGGGTACGTCGGCGACCAACTCTCGGCGAACGATGTCATCGAGTAGTTCGCGCACCCGGGCGACTGTGGTGTCACGGTCGTCGGTGTGCAGTTGTGATTCCAACCGCCAGTA
Source organism: Mycobacteriaceae bacterium (assembly GCA_037138275.1). Taxonomy (GTDB): domain Bacteria; phylum Actinomycetota; class Actinomycetes; order Mycobacteriales; family Mycobacteriaceae; genus Mycobacterium. Next base: position 4,092 of record JBAXIR010000186.1, read on the forward strand.
GGTCCGCTCCCGGATGCCGCGCTCGTCGACGGTGACGATCGTTGCGGGCTCGACCTCCCGCATGCCCTTCCATATCGATGTCCCGGGGGTTTTCGCCGGCACGAGTAGCTCGCGTAAACCGTCCAGGCCGACCGCCCTTCGAGCAAGCGGGTTGGCGAAGATCGCCTTCGGTTCCGAGCCGAACAGCACGCCGTCGGGAGTCGGGAAGAAGTAGAGCGGTTTCACCCCCATCCGGTCGCGGATCATCACCAGTTTGCGCTCGCGGGAGTCCCAGATGGCGAAGGCGTACATCCCGTTGAGCCGGTCGGCGAGCGTCTCACCCCACTGCAGATAACCGCGCAGGATGACCTCGGTGTCGCTCGCGGTCTCGAAGCTGTGTCCCTTGGCGATCAACTCGCGACGCAACTCGGTGAAGTTGTAGACCTCACCGGTGTAGACCATGGCCACATCACCCGACGGTGTGGAGACCACCATCGGCTGCGCGCCACCGGCCAGGTCGATGACTGCCAGCCGACGATGACCCAGCGCGACTGCGGGCCGCGACCACACCCCGGCCGCGTCGGGGCCACGGCAGGCCATGGTCTCGGTCATCGCCTCGATCACTGCCCGCTCCCGGGTCAGATCGCGGGAGTAATCCACCCAGCCGGTCATGCCGCACACGTCAATCAAC
>JBAXIR010000187.1:0-4756 GCA_037138275.1 Mycobacteriaceae bacterium
CAGGGCGGCGCTGATCGACCGAGGAGAACGCAACTATGACCAGTCCTTTCCAACCCGGGCAGAACCGGCCCGTGGGTCCCGGCGGCCCAGGCGGATCGCGTCGCGGTCCGTTGGGTCTGCCGACACCGCCCAAAGGTTGGCCGGTCGGCTCCTATCCGACCTATGCCGAGGCGCAGAAGGCCGTCGACTACCTGTCGGACAATCAGTTCCCGGTGCAGCAGGTGACCATCGTGGGTGTCGACCTGATGCAGGTTGAGCGGGTTACCGGACGGCTAACCTGGGGCAAGGTTCTCGGCGGCGGGGTGCTCAGCGGCGCGTGGCTGGGTGTCTTCATCGGCCTGCTGCTGGGGCTCTTCAGTAACAACGTGGGCCAGTACCTGCCCATCGGTATCCTCTCCGGCGTGATCTTCGGCCTCATCACCTCCGCGATTCCGTATGCGATGGCAAAGGGCACAAGGGATTTCAGCTCCACCATGCAGTTGGTGGCCGGCCGCTATGACGTCCTGTGCGATCCGCAGAACGCCGAGCAAGCCCGGGACATGCTGTCGCGCTTGACGTTGTAGCCGGTCATCGGCTGATCGTCGGGCTAAAGTACCGACAGGTTCAGCGCGCGGACGGTGAAAGGCGGTGGCGATGACGATCGTTGGCATCCGCGCCCGGCGTGCTGCCGCCACCGGCCTGGCAGCCCTGATCGCCGCCACCTCGTCGGCCTGCGGTTCGGCGGGCGACGAACGCGTCGTCAGCCTGTACACCCCGGCCAGCGAGACCGCGACGTTCACCGCGGTTGCCAAGCGCTGCAATGACGAACTCGGCGGCCGATTTCGGATTCAACAGTTCAGCCTGCCCAAGGGTGCCGACGATCAACGTCTGCAACTGGCCCGCCGGATCACCGGCAACGACCGCACTCTGGACCTGATGGCATTGGACGTGGTGTGGACCGCGGAGTTCGCCGAAGCGGGTTGGGCGCTGCCGTTCTCCGATGATCCGGCCGGGGCAGCCGAAGCCGACGCTGCCGCGGATACCTTGCCCGGCCCGCTGGAGACAGCGAAGTGGCAGGGGAAGCTCTACGCCGCGCCGGTCACCACCAACACTCAAATGCTCTGGTACCGAAACGATTTGGTAGCACCCCCGCCGTCCACCTGGGATCAGATGATCGCCGATGCCACCCGCCTGCATGCCGAAGGCAAACCCAGCTGGATCGCGGTACAGGCCAAGCAGTACGAGGGCTTGGTGGTCTGGTTCAACACCCTGCTGGAAAGCGCCGGCGGCCGGGTGCTGTCCGAGGACGGCAAGACCGTCACTCTCGTCGACACACCCGAGCACCGCGCCGCCACCGTCAAGGCACTGCAAATCATCAAGTCCGTCGCGACCGCTCCGGGCGCGGACCCGTCGATCACCCAGACCGATGAGGGCACCGCCCGGCTGGCACTCGAGGCGGGCAAGGCTGCGCTGGAGGTCAACTGGCCGTTCGTGTTCGCCTCCATGCTGGAGAATGCGGTCAAGGGCGGTGTGTCGTTCCTGCCGTTGGCCGACAAACCTGAACTGGCCGGAAGCATCAATGATGCCGGCACCTTCTCGCCCACTGATGAGCAGTTCGACATCGCGTTCGGCGCCAGCCGCACGGTGTTCGGATTCGCCCCATACCCGGGTGTGACTCCCGGCCAGCCGGCCCGGGTGACTCTCGGCGGGCTCAATATCGCAGTGGCCAGCACCACCCGGCACCCGGCCGAGGCGTTCGAGGCGATCCGCTGCATCCGCAGCGAAAGCAACCAGCGCTACACCTCGATCGAGGGCGGACTGCCGGCGGTGCGCGCGTCGCTGTACTCCGACCCGGACTTCCAGAAGAAGTATCCGCAGTACGCGATCATCCGCGACCAACTGACCAACGCGGCGGTACGCCCGGCGACGCCGAACTATCAGGCGATGTCGACGCGCATCTCGGCGACGCTGGCACCGATCACCGCCATCGACCCGGAGAAGACCGCCGACGAGTTGGCCGAACAGGTCCAGAAGGCAATCGACGGCAAGGGCCTGATCCCGTGACGTCGCCGGCGGTGAGCACCGACGATCGCCGATCGCAACAGCGGCTGGCCTACCGGCTGATCGCCCCCGCGGTCATCCTGATGCTCGCGGTGACCGCCTACCCGATCGGGTACGCCATCTGGCTGAGCCTGCAGCGCTACAACCTGGCCAGCCCGGCCGACACAAAGTTCGTCGGTTTGGCCAATTACCAGACCATCCTCACCGATAAGTATTGGTGGACAGCGTTTTTCGTGACCCTGGCGATCACGGTGATCTCGGTGGCGATCGAGTTCGTCCTCGGCCTGGCTCTGGCCCTGGTGATGCACCGCACCATCTTCGGTAAAGGCCTCGTGCGCACGGCCATCCTGATCCCGTACGGCATTGTCACCGTCGCCGCGTCCTACAGTTGGTACTACGCCTGGACGCCGGGAACCGGCTATCTGGCCAATCTGCTGCCGGACGGTAGCGCCCCACTGACGCAACAGATCCCGTCGCTCGCGGTGATCATCCTGGCCGAGGTGTGGAAGACCACACCGTTCATGGCGCTGCTGCTGCTGGCAGGTCTTGCCCTGGTGCCTGACGATCTGCTCCGTGCCGCCGAGGTCGACGGCGCCGGGGCGTGGACACGTCTGACCCGGGTGATCATTCCGTTGATCAAGCCCGCCATCCTGGTGGCGCTGTTGTTTCGAACCCTGGATGCGTTCCGGATCTTCGACAACATCTATGTGCTGACCGGGGGCTCGAACGACACCGCGTCGGTGTCGATCCTCGGCTACGACAACCTGTTCAAGGCTTTCAATATCGGCCTGGGTTCGGCGATCAGCGTGCTGGTGTTCGTCGCAGTCGCCGTGATCGCCTTCATCTTCATCAAGATCTTCGGCGCGTCCGCGCCGGGCGCCGACGGCGAGGTGCGCTGATGTCAGTTGGTCCGCGGCGCGCAACTGGCTGGGCGGTCATCAACACCCTGGTGCTCGTCTACGCGCTGTTGCCGGTTCTGTGGATCTTGAGCCTGTCGCTCAAGCCCACCTCGATGGTCAAGGACGGCAAGCTGATTCCGTCGTCGATCACGTTCGACAACTACAGGGGCATCTTCAAAGGTGATGTGTTCTCCTCGGCACTGGTCAACTCGATCGGCATCGGGTTGATCACCACGATCATCGCCGTGGTGATCGGCGGTATGGCGGCCTATGCCGTGGCGCGCCTGGATTTCCCGGGCAAGAAGGTGCTCGTCGGGGCGGCCCTGCTGATCGCGATGTTCCCGCAGATCTCTCTTGTCACACCGCTGTTCAATATCGAACGCCGACTCGGATTGTTCGACACCTGGCCGGGGCTGATCATCCCCTACATCACCTTCGCGCTGCCCCTGGCGATCTACACGCTGTCTGCCTTCTTCAGGGAGATTCCCCGGGATCTGGAGAAGGCCGCCAAGATGGATGGCGCCACCCCGGCCCAGGCGTTCCGGCAGGTGATCGCACCACTTGCCGCACCCGGGATTGTCACCGCGGCCATCCTGGTGTTCATCTTCGCCTGGAACGACTTGCTGCTGGCACTATCGCTCACCGCGACCAAGGCCGCCATCACCGCGCCCGTGGCGATCGCGAACTTCACCGGCAGTTCGCAGTTCGAGGAGCCCACCGGGTCGATCGCGGCCGGCGCGATGGTCATCACGATTCCGATCATCATTTTTGTTCTGATCTTCCAACGACGGATCGTCGCCGGGCTCACCTCCGGCGCGGTGAAGGGGTAGCCCAATGGCCGAGATCGTTCTGGACCACGTCACCAAGCGGTATGCGGGCGGCGCCACGCCGGTACGCGACCTCAGCCTCACCATCGCCGACGGCGAGTTCGTCATCCTGGTGGGCCCGTCGGGGTGCGGAAAGTCCACCACCCTGAACATGATCGCCGGACTTGAGGACATCACCGATGGCGAGTTGCGCATCGGTGGGCAGCGGGTCAACGAGCGCTCGCCGCGCGATCGTGACATCGCGATGGTGTTCCAGTCCTACGCGCTCTACCCGCACATGACGGTGCGCCAGAACATCGCCTTTCCACTGACTTTGGCAAAGCTGGGCCAGTCCGAGATCGCGGCGAAGGTGGCAGAAACCGCCAAGGTCCTCGACCTCACCGAACTGCTGGACCGCAAGCCCGCCCAACTCTCCGGCGGCCAGCGCCAGCGAGTGGCGATGGGAAGGGCCATCGTTCGCAAACCCAACGCCTTCCTGATGGATGAGCCACTGAGCAACCTGGATGCCAAACTGCGGGTTCAGATGCGCGGCGAGATCGCCCGCCTGCAGAACAGGTTGGGTACGACGACGGTGTATGTCACCCACGATCAGACCGAGGCGATGACACTCGGTGACCGAGTGGTGGTACTGCGAGCCGGGCAGGCCCAGCAGATCGGGACGCCCGCGGAGTTGTACAACACCCCGGCAAATCTGTTCGTCGCCGGATTCATCGGCTCACCCGCGATGAACTTCTTCGCCGCCGCACCCACCGGGGACGGGTTGCGCCTGCCGGTCGGTCAGGTGCTACTCGGCGACACAGCCCGCAACGCCCTGGCCCGCAATCCCGGCATCACCAACGTGATCGTGGGCGTCCGGCCGGAACACTTCGAGGATGCCACCCTCATCGACGCCCACCAGCGGTCGCAGTCGCTCACATTCGGAGTGAACGCCGACCTGGTCGAGTCCCTGGGTGCGGACAAGTACGTGTACTTCTCAACCACCGGAGCGGG
>JBAXIR010000188.1:0-4639 GCA_037138275.1 Mycobacteriaceae bacterium
CTCCTATTCGGAGCCAGCCCGGCCGAGGATGGGTCCGCTGTGATGGCTATCACCGTCACCCTCCCCGGCCCGCCACGATCCGGCTGCGGCGACCAGTCCGGCCACTAGCGCGGCGGTTGCCGGGGACAGACCATCGTCGCCGGGCAACTGGCTGCGCGGGCTGGTCCCGCGTACCCGCGAAGACAGCTCTAATTGCGCTCCGCCGCCACGGACCCGGTTCACCGGATTGTCCGGGTGCAATCCGCGCAACTCGCGGGGAATGGAGCCGAGATCGGTCACCACCTGATACCCCGGAACCGTGATGCATTCGGCCAATAGGCCAGCCAGTTCCCGATTGCGGCCGCCGGCCAGAATCTGTGTGCTGCGGCCCACCCGGCCGTAGCCGTGCAGCGACACCACGACGTCGACATGGTCGAGGAACGCGGCCAGCCGTTCCGACTGCTCGGGCAGATAGCGTGCCGAGGACAGGTGGTGCGGGTAGTCGGCCGGGTGGCGAAGCAGGTACACCGATGCGCCGGCCTGTTCGGCAGCGCGTTCGGCAATCACGTCGGTCATCTGTTCAAGACCGCCGCCGTGGATGGCCAGGAACCCGAAGCGGGATCGCAGAGTGCTGACTTCGTCGACGTCGGGATCGGCTAGCAACTCCGAGAGTGACTGCGGCCCAGCATCGTTGGAATGCGAATGCGACATCGGCCAGTGCGCGGGATCCCAGCGCCGGAGGAAATCGATCCACTGGTTCGGCAGACCGTGGTGCACGGCCCCGGCGATGATGCGGTCCAGGTAGCCGGGCCGGGGAGCCCCCGGCTGCACCCGGTGATCGATATAGACCCATGGACTCGACGGGCCGAACGCGGTGTGAACCTTCAACCGATCCCGCCGATATCGGTGCGGGACGCCTTCGGCGCGGTCCAGGTTCGCCAGGTCGTCGTCGGTCAATGTCCACAGCACCCCGTGGACCGTGCTGCCGACGAACGGCTCGAGCGTTGCCACCCCGCGCTCGTTGATCAGCCAGTCGTGGTCGGTCAGTACGGCCGGCAATGGGTCTGCGGCATCCGGGCAGCGGCGGGCCATCTGCTCCGCGCACAGATTGGAGCCGTACGCGAAATAGGTGTGCTGCGCCATCAGTTGAGGGTGAGGTAGATCAGCGCCACGTTGAGCAGCGTAATAACCGCGGCCACCGACCAGCCCAGTACCGAGGTCAGGCGTGAGTTCGCGTCGACGCCCATCACTGATCGGTCGGAGGTCACCCGCATCAGTGGCACCAGGGCGAACGGGATTCCGAACGACAGAACAACCTGGGAGAACACCAGCGCGCGGGTCGGGTCGACACCACTGGCCAGCACCACGAGTGCCGGTATCAAGGTGACCAGACGGCGCACCAGCAGCGGGAAGGACTGACGAAGCAGACCAGACATGATCATCGCGCCGGCGGACGCGCCGACCGAGCTCGAGGCCATCCCCGACGCCAGCAGGCCGATCGCGAAGAACAATGCGACCGTTGGTCCCAGGGTGTCGCTGACCGCGGCATGCGCTCCCTCGATGGTGTCGGTACCGGCCCGGCCCCGCAGGTTGGTTGCCGCCACCAGCAGCAGAGCCAGATTCACCGTGCCGGCGAGAACCATTGCGATGCCGACGTCCCATCGAGTCGCCCGCAGCAGCACGGCCCGGTCCCGCCCCGGACCCGGATGACCGTGCCGGTCGCGGGCCAGTCCGGAGTGCAGGTACACCGCGTGCGGCATCACGGTTGCGCCGAGCATGGCCGTGGCCAGCAGCACGCTCTGCGCCCCGTCGAACCGGGGCACTAATCCACCGATCACATCGGACGGCGGCGGCGGATTCACCACCAGGCTGGCCAGGAAGCCGATGGTGATGACCAACAGTAGGCCGATGATGACCCGCTCGAATACCCTCTGCCCGTTGCGATCTCCGATCCCCAGCAACAGCAGTGACACCACCCCGGTGATCACCCCACCGAGCACCAGGGGCAGGCCGAAGAGCAGGTGCAGTGCGATCGCACCACCGATGATCTCGGCTACGTCGGTCGCGATCGCCACCAGTTCGGCCTGAACCCAGTAGGCGATACGGGTTGGGGTGCGGGTCCGGTCGCGCACCGCCTCGGGCAGTGTGCTCCCCGTCACCAGGCCCAGTTTGGCGCTCAGGTACTGCACCAGGCCCGCCATCACGTTGGCGACGACAATCACCCACACCAACAGGAAACCGAACTGCGACCCGGCGCTCACATTGGCCGCAATGTTTCCGGGATCGACATAGGCGATCGCGGCGACGAAGGCCGGCCCGAGCAGCGCCCAGCCCGGCTTCACCGGGATCCGGGTGTGGTCCGGTTTCACCGGCCGAACCAGAAACCGCCGAGCCCGTACCCGAGGCCGCCGTAGCCCCAGCCCGGATAGGGGTTGGTCAGGGCCGGGTTGGGCGAGGTGACGATCGCCAGGTGCCCGGGTGTCTGGCACATCCGGGTGTTGGGCGCGATGTCGATGCACTCAGGAACTGCCGCGGCCGGTGCGGCGAGCAGGATGGCGACGGCCGGTGCGATCAGCAGGGCGGCGATGCGCCGCACGTCACCCGTAGCCGCGGCCATAACCCTCCGCTGCCGGATTTTGATTAGCCCTTACGGCCAGCGTACAACCCCCTGCCGGTCACCAGCGGCAGGTCCAGGGTGGTGCGGATGCCCGGCTCGGCGGCGATGACGGCGGGAATCGCGTTGACGAGCCGGGTTGCGGTGGCCAACACGCCGGCGAAATTGTGATCGCCGTTGCGGCTGGTCAGGCAGATGTCCATGGCGTAACACGGTTCACCGGTGATCTCGATGCGGTAGTTGCCGCCGTCTTGCGCGGGCTGCGGCCAGTCGGGACAGATGTCGTCGGTCAGCCGGGTGATGTGCTCGAGCACGACCACCGGGGCGCCGTCAACGAGTCCGATCACCTCGAAGCGCAGAGCCGCGGCGGTGCCTTTGGCGATATGGCCGGAGGAGATGTCGAAGGCCTCCGGGGCCGGTTCGCGGACGTAGATCTCCTCGATGCCGTCGAGTTCCACGCCCAGGCCGGCAGCAATCTGGCGAACCACCGAACCCCAGGCGATGCTCAGTACGCCGGGTTGCAGCAGCATCGGAATCTCGTCCATCGGCTTGCCGAAGCCCATCACGTCGAACATCACCGTGGCGCTGTCGTAGGTGGCGTAGTTGACGATTTCCATACAGCGCACCTGCTCGACGCTCTGACAGGTGCCTGCGAGTGCCATCGGGAACAGGTCGTTAGCAAATCCCGGATCAATGCCGTTGACGAACAGACTCGACTTGCCCTGGCGCGCAGCATCTTCCAGCGGGGTGATCATCTCATCCGGGATCACCTTCCAGGGCCACTGCAGGAATACCGGCCCGCTGCCCACCACGTTGACGCCGGCGGCCAGGATGCGGCGGTAGTCCTCCAGGGCCTCGAGCATCCGGTTGTCGGCCATGGCGTTGTAGACGGCGCAGTCCGGCTTGGTGGCCAGTACCTCGTCGAGATCGTTGGTGGCCTTGATGCCGGTCGGTGTATCCAAGCCCACGAGTTCGGCGGCATCCCTGCCCGCTTTGGCCGCCGAGGACACCCACACGGCGGTGAGTTCGTAGTCCGGGTTGGTGATCAACGTCTTGAGTGCGTGGGCGCCGACATTGCCGGTGCCGATCTGTGCGACGCGAATAGGCATGGGGTCTCCTCAGGGGTTGGGGGTTTGCAGATCCGGGTTCACAGATCCGGAATGGGCAGATCGAGGTTGGGCACCATCAGCCCACCGTCGACTTCGATCATCTTTCCGGTCAGGTAGTCCCCGGCCGGTGAGGCGAGATAGACGGCGGCGGCGGCGATGTCGACCGGATCGCCGAGGCGACGCATCGGGGTGGCCTTCTCCATGGGATCGCGCAGGGCGTCGTTGGAGGCCACGATCTCCAGGGCTGAGGTCATGATTGACCCCGGTGCGATGGCGTTGACCCGGATCCGCGGGCACAGGTCGAGTGCGGTGAGCCGGGTGTACTGGGCCAGTGCGGCTTTGGCGGTGCTGTAGGCCGCAAAGCCGCGGCCGGCCGTGCGACCCATCGTCGAGGTGATGTTGATGATGTTGCCGCCGCCGGAGTGCTCGAGCATCAACGGCACGGCGGCGATGGTGAGCGCGTGGGCGGTGAGCACGTTGAAGGTGAACGCGTCTCGCATCTCTTTGACGCTGGTGGTCAGCAGCGTGTTGGGCATGCTGCCGCCGACGTTGTTGACGACGATGTCGAGTTTGCCGAAGGCCTCGACGGCCTGGGCGGCCAACGCGGCCGTCGCTTCGGGCTGGGCGAGGTCGGCGACGACGATGTGCGCGCGCCGCCCCACCGCCTCGATCTGGGCGGCGACCGACTCCAACTCGGATTTGGTGCGGGAGGCGATCAGGACGTCGGCGCCGACTTCGGCGAAGGCCAGTGCGATTGCCGCACCCAGCCCGCGTCCGGCACCGGTGACTACGGCTACTTGTCCGTCGAGGCGGAATCTATCGAGGATCACGTCGGCTCTCTTCCCATGTCGGGGCTCACCGTAACAAGATCTCGGAAGCGGCTGAGCCGGAATTTCGAACGTTTTTGTAACACGTTCTACTTTCTGGCGGCGACCTT
>JBAXIR010000189.1:0-4612 GCA_037138275.1 Mycobacteriaceae bacterium
GCCGGTGACTTCGCCGACGACGTCGGCCACGGCCATCAGTGCGCAGTCGTCGTAGTGTTGCCGGCCCCAGTACTGGGCGGCGGCATCAGGATCGCCGCTGAGACCGTCCGACTCGGCCGACGCGACCCCGGTCGGAGCGCTGAGTGTCACGACGGCGATCACCGCGGCAGCGAGGCGGCCCATCGCGATCCTGTTCACTCCGTCATTTATAGACCCGTGCGCGACCACGAATCGCACTAATCAGACTAGTCCTATTGGTCAGAAATCGCTATGCTGGGCCGATGAAGAGTGTCACGAGCACCGAGGCGAAGGCGCGACTCAATGCCCTCCTTGCGGAGGTGCAGCGCACGGGTTCACCCGTCACGATCACCACGCATGGTCGGCCCGTCGCCGTCCTGGCGCCTGTGCACGCGCGTCCGCGCACCTTCGGGCAACTGCCGACACTGGTGGTCGGAGCCGACTTCGAAGAACCGCTTCCGGAATCGGAGATCGCCGCATGGGAAGGGGGCGGGGGTGCCGGTGGCTGAACCCCGCGCGAATGCCATCCTGCTCGACACCCACACTGTGCTTTGGCTGGTCAGCACACCGGAGCAGGTGTCGGCCGCCGCGCGCGAGCAGATCGCCGACTCCACGCGTGAGGTGATGGTCTCCGCCGTCTCGGCATGGGAAATCGCGATCAAGACCAGGCTGGGTCGGCTCGACGGGGAACCACTGCTGTCGGCGTGGCCCGACATCATGGCCGCGATGGCGGTCACCGAGTTGGCGATCGAGGCCGCCGACGCGATCCTGGCCGGCCGGCTTGCGTGGAATCACCGTGACCCGTTCGACCGGATGATCGTGGCCCAAGCCGCCCGCCGCGGCCTGACCATCGCCACCCGCGACGCCGACATTTTGAGTGCCGCGTTGACCGCGACCTTGAGGGTCTGAGTGTTCACACCCTGATCACGGACAGAGCGGGACACACACGAGCAATCTGGTCGAAATCGGCGTCCTGCGTGACGACGGGAAGCCCGTGTTCGATCGCGGTTGCCGCAATAAGAGCGTCGGTCAGCTTCACTGCGCGATGCACGCCAGCGGCTCGGCAATCCGCGACGAGTCGCGCCCACGAGACCATCACCGCTTCACTCACCGGGATCGGATCGGCCGCGCGCGCCAGCGCGAGCGTGTCGGCACGTCGTGATCGGGTTACCGCATCGTCCGCATTAAGAACACCGAGTTGCAGTTCGCCGATCGTGATGACAGAAAGTGCCACGCGCTGCGGCAGACTTGCGATAGCGCGGCCGCTTTCGCGCGCGATGAAAACCGACGTGTCCAGTAGGCCTACTTCGACCTCGGTCACAGGTCGTCGAGGGTCTGACCGGCGAGGTCATCGAGTTCTTCGGTCAGACGCGCATCGGCCGAGCGTTCGGCGAGCTCATTGCGTAAACGCTCTCCGGACAGCCAGCGGGCGCGGCGCCGATGCGGCACGATATCGGCGACCGGCTCGCCGTGAACCGTGAGAGTGACCCGCTCCCCGGCCTTGACTGCATCAATCACGTGGCTTGTCCGATTCCGCAGATCTCGTACACCGACCTCCATGTGCGACACCGTAGCACAATCTGGCGAAACCCCGCCGGTTTTCCCGCGTCCGCGTGTGGACATTCGGGCGTAGTCCCGCGAGTTACGTCCATTTCGCACTCGCCGATAAGTCACCACAAGACTGGCCGCTCAGGAATTTCTCAGGTACTCTCAGCTCAATCTGGGTCTGCAGGCTAGAAGCGTGCGAATCGGTCGGGAGAGTTAACGTGATGCGAGCGTCGGCCCACGTCGGACGGGTTGGTGGTCTGGCTGTCGCGCTCGGAATCGGAGCCGCGGTGGTCGCGGGCGGCGCGGGGTCCGCCTGGGCCGCGCCGGCCGACGCGACGGACTCCCAGGCCACTGCCGATTCAGCCGTTCACGCGGACCCGTCACCAGTGGCGCCACGTACTCGCGGCAGTCGCGCGATCGGGCGTACCGCCGCGGTGGCGCCTAACGGCACTGGCCGCGATTCGGGGCCATCCGGCCAGCCGTCCCACTCGAACCCCCATCTGAACGTCGGCCCCACTGCTGCCGCCAGGTCGCTGTCCGCGTTCGGGATCGCCTCGGCGCGACAGTCGCCACAGTCGGCCCGGGTGCACCTTCCCGCTGCGCTCAGGATTCCTGCTGAGTCCACCCCATCCGTGACTCAACCGGCAACGAGTATTCCGGTCGCCGTGCAGGCGGTTGCCACACCGCTGACGCCGGCCGCGCCTGCCATGGTCCAAACCCCCGCGACCGCCGCGGTGAACTCGTTACCGTCCCCGCTGCTGGGATCAGGCACCGGCGTTCCGGCTGAGTCGCCGATCTCTTGGATAGTGCTTGCGACGGCGCGTCGTCAGCTCGGAGTACCGAAAACTGTTGTGGCTCCAGCGGTTACAGTATCGACCGGCCAGTTGGCCACTCCCAGGGCGGCCGCCGTAGCCAATTCCGCTCCGGTCATCTCGAATGTGGCGGTAAGCGTGCCGAACTCCAGTACCGGTGCCGTCACCGGAACGGTGCGGGCAACCGACGCCAATTTCGGCGACACGCTGACCTACCGGGCTGCGACGTCATCGAAGGGCGCCGTGACGATCACCTCGGCCGGGGTTTTCATCTACACCCCGACCACTCCGAGTCGGCACGCCGCGGCCAAGACCGGTGCGAGCACTGCCGTCACCACCGACACGGTGACCGTTACGGTTACCGATTCCAAGGGTGCGACGGCCACCAGAGCGGTTACGGTGACGATCTTGCCGGCCAACAGTGCGCCGGTGCCGAAGACCACAGTGGGCACCCCGAACATCAGCACCGGCGTCGTCACTGGTTCTGTCACGGCGACGGACGCCAATAACGACCCGCTGACCTACAGTGGCAGCGCGACCACGACCAAGGGCGCGGTGACTGTCAACGCGAGCACGGGCGCGTTCACCTACACCCCGACCGCGACCGCGCGGCATGCCGCGGCCAAGATCGGGGCCACCGCCGCAACCGCAGACACGTTCACCGTTACCGTCACCGATGGGTACGGCGCAACGGTCCCGGTGGCTGTGACGGTGGCGATCAGCCCGAAGAACACCGCGCCGGTTGTCGCAGCCCCGACTGTGGGCACCCCGGACAGTTCGACCGGTGCCGTCAGCGGCAGTATCAGCGCCACCGATGCCGACAGCGACACCCTCACCTACAGCACGCCGTCCACCACAGCTAAGGGCACCGTAAGCCTCAACGCCAGCACGGGGGCGTTCACCTTCACCCCGAGTGAGCCCTCCCGCTCGATCCCCGGCTCGGATACCTTCACCGTGACCGTCGTCGACGGCTACGGCGGGTCCACTCCGGTGGCGGTGTCGGTACCCATTACGGGGACGTCGCAGAAGGCGAAGATGACGTTCGTCTTCAACTACACAACCGGGTCGCAGTACTGGACGCCCGAGGCGAAGAACGCTTTGCAGTCGGCCGCGAACAAGGTGGCGTCCTACATTGTGGTCAGTAAGCCCGTCACCCTCACCTTCGACGTCACCGCAGTGAATTCGCCGACGTCGGCGACACTGGCGTCGACGGGCAGCGATCTCACCAGCACCAGTGCCGGATTCTTCAATACCGTTGTGCAGAACAAGATTCTGACCGGTGTGGACGCCAACGGCACGGCGGCTGACGGATATGTCGATGTGAACTTCGGAACGCCCTGGGCCTACGGCGATTCCGTGACCAACACCCAGTACGACTTCACCTCCACGGCCATGCACGAAATGCTGCACGCCCTCGGTTTCCTGTCCTATGTCGACGCTCCGGGCAGCAGCTGGAATGCCCGCGGCACGAACTGGACGACATTCGACAACTTCATTGTGACCAACAACAAGACGAAGGTCATCGGGACTGTTCTTAACCGGTACCGGTGGAACACGGCCTACAACAAGAATCTGACCGGAAGCAGCGGCGGCCTCTACTTCAACGGCGTCAACGCCATCGCGGCCAACGGCGGTCTGTTGGTTCCGCTCTATACGCCCAATCCGTGGGAGTCGGGCAGTTCGGTGTCACATCTGGACGATTCGACGTTCACCGGTGTGAAGACCCAACTGATGAACGCCATGGCGGACACCGGTAAGGGCATTCGGACCATCAGCGCGATCGAACTCGGCGTCCTCAAGGACCTGGGGTACACCGTGATTCCCACTCCGGCGGCGGCGAGCACGTTGTTGTTCGTTGGCTTCGTGTTTCTGCGGCGCCGCCGGCGATAGGACGTGTCGGTACCGTCCTGCATCCCGAACCGGTACCATCGATCGGGTGAGTAAACAGATCGCCGTCCGACTGCCCGATGAGGTGGTCGAGTTCATCGACCAGCAGGTGCGCGATCATGACGTTCCCAGCCGGGCCGCCTTCGTACAAAAGGCACTCGAACGCGAGCGACGGCGGCTCATCGCGGCTCAAGATGCCGCTGTTCTGTCGCAAGGCCCCGGCGATCCGGACGGCTTTGACGGCCTGGCCGCCTACGCGGCAGAACTGGACACCGGCTTGGAATGAGACCAATCCATCTCGCCAAACTGGATAAGACGCGACCGGTTCTCGTTCTGACAAGGGAACT
>JBAXIR010000190.1:0-4562 GCA_037138275.1 Mycobacteriaceae bacterium
GTCACCGCGGACAGCGTGGAGATCATCCAGGCGCGCTACCACTACTAAGTCGGGCGGCGACTAATGCGCTGCCGCATCCCAACTGCGGCCGTAACCAACAGAAACCTCCAGCGGCACATCCAACGGGTAGGCGCTGCCCATCTTGGCGCGCACCAGATCCTCCAAGGCGTCGCGCTCGCCCGGCGCGACCTCGAACAGCAACTCGTCATGCACCTGCAGCAGCATCCGGGATTCGAGTCCGGCCGCGGTGATCGCCTTGTCGACGTTGATCATGGCGACCTTGATGATGTCGGCGGCGCTGCCCTGAATCGGGGCGTTGAGCGCGGCGCGTTCAGCAGCCTCGCGGAGTTGGCGGTTGCTGCTGTCCAGTTCGGGCAGATAGCGCCGCCGACCCAGCACCGTCGAGGTGAAGCCGTCCTTGCGGGCCTGCTCGACCACACTCTCCAGGTAGTCCCGAACTCCGCCGAATCGAGCGAAGTAGGAGTCCATCTGTTCTTTTGCCTCGTCGGTGGAGATCTTCAACTGCGCGGCCAGCCCGTAGGCGCTGAGTCCGTAGGCCAATCCGTAGGACATCGCTTTGACCCGGCGACGCAACTCGGGCGTCACCTCGTCGATCGGCACCCCGAACGCGCGAGAGCCGACGAAGGAGTGCAGATCCTCCCCGGTTCGGAACGCCTCGATGAGTCCGGAGTCCTTGGACAGGTGCGCCATGATCCGCATCTCGATCTGGCTGTAGTCGGCGGTCATCAACTCCGGATACCCGTCACCCACACAGAACGCGTCGCGGATACGGCGGCCGGCCTCGGTGCGGACCGGGATGTTCTGCAGGTTCGGGTCGGTCGACGACAGTCGGCCGGTGGCGGCGATGGTCTGGTTGAACGTGGTGTGGATGCGGCCGTCGGCGGCAGTCGACTTCAGCAGTCCATCGACGGTGACCTTCAGTCGGGTGACGTCGCGATGGGCCAGCAGATGCTCGAGGAACGGATGTGCGGTCTTGTCGAACAACGTTTGCAGGGCGTCGGCATCGGTGGTGTAGCCAGTCTTGGTCTTCTTGGTCTTCGGCATCTCCAACTCGTCGAACAGCACCACCTGCAACTGTTTGGGTGAACCGAGATTGATCTCCTTGCCGATCACCGCGTAAGCGGCCTGCGCGGCGTCGCGGATCTGATCGCCGAACTCGCTCTGCAATTCCTCGAGCTTGCCGATATCCACCGCGATGCCGCGGGTTTCGAGTGCGGCCAGCACCACCTGGACCGGCAGTTCCATATCGCTGAGCAGTGCCGACGACTCCATAGCCGCCAGTTCCACATCGAGTGCGTCGGCGAGGTCGGTGACGGCGCGGGCCCGCAGGATCAGCGTCTGCACGCCCTGTTCGTCGACACCGTCAGTGTCATCGAGGAGTGAAAGCTGTTGCTGCTCAGGTTCTTCGGCACGCAGTTCGCGCTTAAGATAGCGCACCGACAGGTCGTCGAGGCTGAAGCTGCGCTGCCCCGGCCGCACCAGATAGGCGGCGAGCGCGATATCGGAGGTCACCCCGGCCAGCCGCCAGCCCCGGCCAGCGAGGTCATGCATCGCAGCCTTGGCCTCATGCAAGGCTTTCGGCTTGTTCTCGTCGGCCAGCCAGGCCGCCAGTGCGGCTTCGTCATCGGGCGTCAGGGTGGCGGTGTCGATAAAGGCACCCTCGCCGTCGGCGGCCGCGATCGCCAGCGCGGTGGCATCGCCGTCATAGGCCGCGTGCGTGCCGACCACCGCCAGACCGGAACGCGTTGTGCCGCTGACGTGTTCGGCGAGCCAGGCCGCCACTGTGCCGGGTTCCAGCGCGCCGCCGCGTACATCGAAGCCATCCTCGACCTCCGGCTCAGCGGTGGCCAGCGTCTCGAATAATCGATCGCGCAGCACCCGGAACTCGAGATCATCGAAGAGTTGATGGATCTTGTCGCGGTCCCACGGCAGCAGACCCAGGGTGTCGGGTGTCTGCGCCAGGGGAACGTCGCGCACCAGATGGGTGAGTTCCCGGTTGAGCATCACGGTGGACAGGTTCTCCCGCAATGAATCCCCGACCTTGCCGCGGACGGTGTCGACGTTGTCCACCAACCCCTGCAGTGATCCGTATTCGACGATCCACTTGGCGGCGGTCTTCTCCCCCACACCGGGAATGCCGGGCAGGTTGTCGCTGGGATCACCGCGCAGTGCGGCGAAGTCGGGGTATTGCTCAGGCGTCAGTCCGTACTTCTCCACCACCGCGTCGGGGGTGTAGCGGGTCAGCGTGCTGACGCCTTTGATCGGATACAGGACCGTGATATCGGAGTTGACGAGTTGCAGTGCATCGCGGTCTCCGGTGACCACCAGCACCCGGTAGCCGGCCGCGTCGCCCTGAGTGGCCAGGGTGGCGATGATGTCGTCGGCTTCGAACCCGGGTTCGGCCAGTGCGGTGATCCCGAGTGCGTTGAGCACTTCCTTGGTGATGTCGATCTGGCCGCGGAACTCATCCGGCGTCGCACTGCGGGTGGCCTTGTACTCCGGGAACCGTTCGGAACGGAAGGTCTGCCGGGAGACGTCGAAGGCGGCGGCGATGTGAGTGGGTGCCTCGTCGCGCATCAGATTGATCAGCATCGCGGTGAACCCGTAGACGGCGTTGGTGGTCAGGCCGCTTTTGGTCTTGAAGTTCTCCGCGGGCAGTGCGTAGAAGGCCCGGTACGCCAGCGAGTTACCGTCGAGCAACATCAGGGTCGGCTTCTCGCTCACGCCCTTACTCTAGGCACGGGTTACGCTACCGGGGTGCCAGGTACGACAGACACTCCCGCCATCGATGGGTGGTGGGCTTCCGACGATTCCGGTGTCCCACATCTGGTGGGCGCCAAGTGCCCGCAGTGCGCCACCTACGTCTTCCCGCCCCGGGCCAACAATTGCCCCAACCCGGCGTGTGCGGCCGACGAACTCGAACCGGTAGCACTTTCCCGGCGCGGCACGCTGTGGAGCTATACCGAGAACCACTACGCACCGCCACCGCCGTATCCGTCCACCGATCCGTTCGAGCCGTTCGCCGTCGCTGCGGTGCAGTTGGACGCCGAGGGCATCATCGTGCTGGGCAAGGTCGTCGAGGGCACCGGTGCCGCTGACCTGAAGGTCGGCATGGCGATGGAACTCACCACGATGCCGCTCTACGTCGGCGATGACGGAATCGAACGCACCGTCTACGCCTGGAGGATTGCGCAATGAGCGAGCCGGTGTACATCCTCGGCGCGGGCATGCACCCGTGGGGCAAGTGGGGACGCGACTTCACTGAGTACGGCGTCGTCGCTGCCCGCGCCGCCCTGCGCGATGCCGGAATGGATTGGCGCCAGATCCAACTCGTCGCCGGCGCGGACACCATCCGCAACGGCTACCCGGGCTTCGTCGCCGGTGCGACATTCGCCCAAAAACTCGGCTGGACCGGCATCCCCGTCTCCTCGAGTTACGCCGCGTGCGCGTCGGGGTCCCAAGCCCTACAGTCGGCGCGCGCGCAGATCCTGGCCGGGATGTGCGACGTCGCACTGGTGATCGGTGCCGACACCACTCCGAAGGGGTTCTTCGCCCCGGTGGGCGGGGAACGCCGCGATGATCCGGACTGGCAGCGCTTCCACCTGATCGGCGCCACCAACACCGTCTACTTCGCGCTGCTGGCGCGACGCCGGATGGATCTCTACGGCGCGACGACGGAGGACTTCGCCGCGGTGAAGGTGAAGAACTCCCGGCATGGCCTGTCGAACCCGAATGCCCGCTACCGCAAGGAATCCTCAGTCGAGGACGTTCAGGCCAGCCCGGTGGTCTCAGATCCCCTGCGGCTGCTCGACATCTGCGCCACCTCTGACGGCGCGGCCGCACTGATCGTGGCCAGCAAGGCATTCGCCGAGAAGCACCTCGGGTCGCTGGCCGGTGTGCCGTCGGTGCGCGCGGTGTCGTGTGCCACCCCGAACTATCCGCAGTCCATGCCGGAGTTGCCCGATATCGCCACCGACTCGACGGCCGTGGTGGCCGCACCGGATCGGGTGTTCAAAGACCACATCCTCGACACCGCCTACGCCGAGGCCGGTATGGGCCCCGACGATCTGAGCCTGGCCGAGGTCTACGACCTTTCCACCGCTCTGGAACTCGACTGGTACGAACACCTCGGATTGTGCGCCAAGGGCGAGGCGGAGCAGTTGTTGCGCTCCGGTGCCACCGCAATCGGCGGCCGTATCCCGGTCAACGCCTCCGGCGGGCTGGCCTGCTTCGGTGAGGCGATCCCCGCCCAGGCCATCGCGCAGGTCTGCGAATTGACCTGGCAGCTCAAGGGTCAGGCCACCGGCCGTCAGGTCGAGGGCGCCAAGGTCGGCATCACCGCCAACCAGGGCCTGTTCGGCCACGGGTCCTCGGTGATCGTCGCTCGCTGACTGCTCCCCTTCGCGAGCGTGCGTGTCGGTGCCCCGACACGCCGCTACGGGTGTACCGCAACGCACGCTCGGCGGATCAGGCCACACCCAGATAAGCCGCGCGAATACTGTCGTCGGCTAACAACTCTTCTGCCGGGCCCTCGCGGGTGA
>JBAXIR010000191.1:0-4466 GCA_037138275.1 Mycobacteriaceae bacterium
GTCGCGGCGCCGGTCACTATGTCGCGTGTCGCGCCTATCGGCGACGTGGATTGGGTGGAGCCATCTGAGGAGCTGCACGGAACCGCGGTGTTCGATGCCACGGGCGACCGCGCGGCGATGCCGTCCTGGGACGAACTGGTGCGTCAGCATGCCGACCGGGTCTACCGGCTGGCCTACCGGCTGTCGGGCAGTCAGCATGACGCCGAGGACCTGACCCAGGAGACCTTCATCCGAGTGTTCAGATCGGTGCAGAATTATCAGCCCGGCACCTTCGAGGGCTGGTTACACCGCATCACCACCAACCTGTTCCTGGACATGGTTCGTCGGCGCGCGCGCATCCGCATGGAGGCGCTGCCCGAGGATTACGACCGGGTGCCCTCCGAACTGCCCAACCCCGAGCAGATCTACCACGATTCGCGACTCGGTCCGGATCTGCAGGCCGCACTGGATTCGTTGCCGCCGGAGTTCCGGGCTGCGGTGGTGCTGTGCGATATCGAGGGTCTGTCCTATGAGGAGATCGGGGCCACGCTCGGGGTCAAGCTGGGCACCGTGCGTAGCCGGATTCACCGCGGCCGTCAGGCTCTGCGGGATCACCTGGCCGCTCATTCCGACGGAAACACGGTCGGCGCCCAATCGGCGTGACTGCGGCGCGCGCGGACGGCGTGTCACCACGTCGGCCCTGATCGCGCTACATTCGAGGAGAGCGGCGGGTGAACCGGAGGGAGCAGGTGATGGTCGACCCAGGGCACGTATTTCGTCGAGCCCTGTCGTGGCTGCCGTCGAACTTCGTCTCGCAGAACGAGGCGCCGGTGGGATCCCCGCGTCAGTTCAACTCCACCGAACACCTGTCTACCGAGGCGATCGCCGCCTTCGTGGATGGGGAACTGCGGATGAAGGCCCATCTGCGGGCCGGGCACCATCTGTCGCTGTGCGGGCAGTGCGCCGGCGAGGTGGAGGCTCAGGGCCAGGCCCGGGCCGCGCTGCGGGACTCTCGGCCGGTGAGCATGCCGAGCACCCTGATGAACCTGCTGTCGGCGATTCCGCAGTCCACTCCCGATGAGGCACAACCTGCGCCGCCCAGCCTGACCGACCAGTTAGCCGACGACACACCGCGGAGTCGGCGTAAGCGCCGGTAGGGTGAAGTCCGACTCGAGCACCACGCTCTAGTCCGTACGTGTGTTCCCTGACCGCCCGGATAGAGGTTGATGTGAGCCCCAGCAAGGACAGTCCCGGCGGCCACCGGCTGGCACCGCGCCCGGTGTCGCGGCCACCGGTGGATTCCGAGGCCACCCGGACGTTCGGACGTCCGCGCGGCGTCGACGGCTCGTTCGTTGCGGCAGAGTTGCGCCCGGCCAAATACCGCCAGTCCGATGAGTACGAGCCCACCGAGAAGAAGTCCGACCCGGTGCTCCAGGAGGCCTTCAGCCGTCCCTATCTGGGCGCCGATTCGCTGCAGCGACACCCGGCCGATGCCGGTGCGCTGGGCGCCGGAACCGATCTCGACGACGAGCCCGACGATCCCTGGCGTGACCCGGCCGCCGCCGTGGCGCTGGGCACCCCCGCATTCGACAGGCCGGTGGCGAGCGTCCCGGGCGCTGCGGTCGGCAAGCTCGGCGTTCGCGATGTGCTGTTCGGTGGCCGGGTGTCGTACGCGGCGCTGGCCGTCCTGGGCATCACGGCGTTGTTGATCGGCATGGCCGGTGGCTGGGTCGGCCGTAAGACGGCGGAGGTCGTCGAGGCATTCACCACGTCCAAGGTCACGTTGTCGACGTCCGACACCGGCGACTTACCGCCGGGCCGGTTCGCTCAGGTGGCCGCGTCAGTAGCCGATTCGGTGGTGACCATTGAAGCCAAGAGCGACGAATCGGGCGCGCAGGGCTCCGGTGTGGTGGTCGACGGCCGCGGCTACGTCGTCACCAACAACCATGTCGTCTCCGAGGCAGCGGCCAGTCCGAGTAAGTTCAAGCTCACGGTCGTCTTCAACGACGGCAAGGAAGTGCCGGCGAATCTCGTCGGCCGCGACCCGAAGACGGACTTGGCCGTTCTCAAGGTCGACAACGTCGATAACCTCACCGTGGCGAAGTTCGGTGACTCGAGCAAGCTGCGGGTGGGCGAGGAAGTGATTGCTGCCGGCGCCCCGTTGGGTCTGCGCAGCACCGTCACCAGCGGGATCATCAGTGCGCTGAACCGACCGGTGCCGCTGTCGGGCGAAGGATCGGACACCGACACCGTCATCGACGCGATTCAAACCGACGCTTCGATCAACCACGGCAACTCCGGCGGTCCGTTGATCAATATGAACTCTGAGGTCATCGGTATCAATACGGCTGGAAAGTCGTTGTCCGACAGTGCAAGTGGGCTCGGCTTTGCTATCCCGGTCAACGAGGTGAAGGCAACCGTCGAGACGCTGATCAAGGACGGCAGGGTGTCGCATCCGACGCTCGGGCTGTCCGCCCGTTCGGTCAGCAACGATCTCGCTTCGGGTGCCCAGGTGGCCAATGTGAAGTCGGGCGGACCCGCTGATAAGGCCGGCGTCAAGGAGAACGACGTCGTCGTCAAGGTCGGGACCCGCAAGGTCGCCGACGCCGATGAGTTCGTCGTGGCGGTCCGCCAGCTCACTATCGGTCAGGATGCTCCGATTGAGGTTATGCGCGAGGGCCGCAAGGTCGTCCTGACGGTGAACCCGGCCCCGGACAACTGACGCGATGTTCGCCAACGTCGGGTGGGGGGAGATGATCCTGCTGGTCGTGGTGGGCCTGGTGGTGCTGGGCCCGGAACGGTTGCCGGGTGCGATCCGGTGGACCACCGGTGCAATCCGCCAGGCGCGCGAGTATCTCAGCGGTGCCACCAATCAGCTGCGCGACGAACTCGGCCCCGAGTTCGACGATCTTCGTCAGCCGCTGGGCGAGCTGCAGAAGTTGCGCGGGATGACCCCGCGGGCCGCATTGACCAAACACCTGCTCGACGGTGATGACTCCTGGCTCACCGGGGAATTCGAGACCTCTCCGGTCAAACCGCAGAGCGCGGCGATGCCGCCGGCTGCACCGTTGACCCAGCAACCTGAAGGGCCGGTGCCGTTCGACGCGGACGCCACCTGACCGCTTCGGCTATGCGGGTTGAGGCACGGTCAGCGGCCCGCGGGGTCCAGTCCCAGCGACATTCCGGCCAGACCGCGTCGACGCGCCACCAGCTTGTCGGCGATGGCGCGCAGTTCGGCACCGGCTACCGATTCGGGCGCCGACAACACCAGTGGCACACCGGAATCGCCTGCTGTCACCAGAGCCGGGTCCAACGGCACCTGGCCGAGGAGCGGTACGTCGGCCCCCACGGTACGGGTCAGGCGCTCGGCCACCAGCCGGCCGCCGCCCTCGCCGAAGATGTCCAATCGTGTGCCATCGGGCATCAACAGTCCGGCCATGTTCTCCACTACGCCGACGATGCGTTGCCGGGTCTGCAATGCGATCGCGCCGGCCCGCTCGGCGACCTCGGCCGCCGCGATCTGCGGCGTCGTCACCACCAAAATTTCTGCGCTCGGCAGAAGTTGGGCCACCGAGATGGCCACATCACCGGTTCCGGGCGGCAGGTCGAGCAACAGCACGTCGAGATCGCCCCAGTACACGTCGGCGAGGAATTGTTGCAACGCCCGATGCAGCATCGGGCCCCGCCAGGCCACCGGTGCGTTGCCCTGGGTGAACTGCGCAATCGAAATGACCTTCACGTCGTGGGCGATCGGGGGCAGGATCATCGACTCGACCTGGGTGGGCCGGTCGCTGGTCCCCATCATCCGCGGCACCGAGTGACCGTAGATATCGGCGTCGAGCAGGCCTACGGACAATCCGCGTGCGGCCATTGCAGCCGCGAGATTGACTGTGACACTTGACTTTCCGACACCGCCCTTACCGGATGCGACGGCATAGACCCGGGTCAGTGAGCCGGGCTGGGCGAACGGGATCACGGGTTCGGCCGAGAGTCCGGAATCGCCGCGCAACTGCTTGCGAAGTGCGGTGCGCTGCTCGTCGCTCATCACGTCCAGGTTGACCGTGATCGCACCGGTGCCGGCAACGTCGGCGACGGCTGCTCTCACCATCTCGGTGATCTCAGTTTTTTTCGGGCAGGCCCCGGTGGTCAGGTAGATCTCGACGGTGACGCCGCCGTCACCGGCCACCGTGACGCTCTTGACCATGTTGAGT
The DNA here is from genome assembly GCA_037138275.1 of Mycobacteriaceae bacterium. GTDB lineage: Bacteria > Actinomycetota > Actinomycetes > Mycobacteriales > Mycobacteriaceae > Mycobacterium. The sequence goes on from JBAXIR010000191.1 coordinate 4,191, forward strand.
TCGGTGATCGGCCGGCGCAATTCCGGATCGATGACTCCGGCCAGTGCGGCGCGGACCGCCTTCTCGCGCTCGCTGCTGTGTTCGGACATCGTGTCGTGAGTCTAGATGCGAAAGAAACCAGACCCCCGAGCAGGAGTGCGGGAGTTAAACGGGTCCGGGCGGTGCGCCGAGAATCGGCGGTGGCGGCGCCTGCTCGGTCGGCGGTGCCACCACAGGCTCAGGGTCCGGTGCGGCATCAGGTACCGGCGGAAGTCCCGGCGCGGCGGGTACCGGCGG
>JBAXIR010000192.1:0-4449 GCA_037138275.1 Mycobacteriaceae bacterium
TCTGAAGCCCGACCGTCTGAAGCCCGACCGTCAGAACCCATGGCCCAGACGCTCAGGTGCGGCCAGGCGGCGCCGATTCCGATACCGCTGATGCCCAGGGCAATCGCCCAGATCGCGACCAGGCCGGGTCCGGCGCCGTCCCACTGAGCCAGCGCGGCCAACCCCAGCCCTGCCGCCATCACCAACGGGGCCGCCGCCACCACCCTCGCGGCGGTGCGGTGATCGCTGATCGCCGCACTGCGGATCTCGCCCACCACCCAGCCGACCGATAGCGCCGCGCCCAGGAATCCCGCAGCCGCGGGCGCCAGCCCACCGAGTCGCTGCCCGAACAGCGGCGCATACATGTCGCCCATCGTCGCCGCCATCAGCATGCCCATGGTCAGGTAAATCCATTTCAACGGTCCAGGCTCAAAAGCCCTGCGCGGCAACACCCGTGCCACCGAACGCCGATCGACGATGAGGAATACCACCACCAGTGCGATGGCCAACACCAGCAGGCCCACGGTGAGCGCAACGTTGCGAGGGATAGCCGCAATGCTGACCGCCAGTGCGGCAACGCCGAGCAGTCCGAGTGAGCGAATCGGGATGCCAACTCGCGGCCCGGAGGTGTCAGCCCGCGCGGGCAGAACGATCGGCACCAGCATGGCCATCGATACGGCCAGGAGCAGGATCACCGCGAATCCCCAACGCCACAAACCGAATTGGGCGAACAAGCCGCCGGATGTGGGGCCGATCAGGGTGCCCACACCCCACATCGCTGACACCACAGCCGCCGCTCGGGTCCACAACTTTTCCGGTAGTGCGGCGCTGATCACCGCATACCCGAGGCCGGCCAGTACGCCGCCGGCCAGTCCCTGCACCATCCGGCCGACGAGAAAGATGGCCATCGAGGGCGCGAGCGCGCACACCGCGGTGCCGGCCGCAAAGGAGAGCAGGGAAACGAGATACGACAAGCGGGGGCCGAATCGAATCAGTACAGCACCGACCGTGGTCGCCGCGATCACCGACGCCACCAGATATACCGTCGTCACCCAGGCATACAGCCGGGCACCGCCGATGTCGGTGATGACGCTCGGCAGCAGACTTATCGTGATGAACTCATTGATCGCATACAGTGCGACTCCACCCGCCAAAACCGTTGTGGCCCCGGCGTACTCGCGGCCGAGCAACTCGCGCCAGCTGCCGACTGCCGCCGTCGAATCCGTCACGTGGTCGCTGCGTGCTACTTCAGGCCTGCGGCGTCCATACCGCGCAGTTCTTTCTTCAGATCGTGGATCTCGTCACGAAGACGAGCGGCCAACTCGAACTGCAGATCGCGCGCCGCGGCCATCATCTGGTCAGTCATATCCTTGATCAGTGCGGACAATTCGGCACGCGGCATCGACGAGACGTCGCGGCCGTCGCTGATACCGGAACTCATTACCCGGCCCGACTCACCTTGGGCGCGCCGCCCCCGTGACGAGTTGCGGCCCGACCCGCCGATCTCGACAGCCTCGGTGTCGTCGGCCTCCTGATACACCTGGTCGAGGATGTCGTTGATCTTCTTGCGCAGCGGTTGCGGGTCGATCCCGCGTTCTTCGTTGTAGGCGACCTGCTTGGCGCGCCGGCGATCGGTCTCCTCGATGGCCTGTTTCATCGAGTCGGTGAGTTTGTCGGCGTACATGTGGACTTCGCCGGAGACGTTGCGGGCCGCACGTCCGATGGTCTGGATGAGACTGCGGGCCGACCGCAGGAAGCCTTCCTTGTCGGCGTCGAGGATGGAGACCAGCGACACCTCGGGAAGGTCCAGGCCCTCGCGCAGCAGGTTGATGCCGATCAGCACGTCGTACTCGCCCAGGCGCAACTGACGCAGAAGTTCGACTCTGCGCAACGTGTCGACCTCGGAATGCAGATACCGCACCCGGATGCCCATCTCCAGCAGGTAGTCGGTGAGATCCTCGGCCATCTTCTTAGTCAGCGTGGTGACCAAGACGCGCTCGTCGCGTTCGGCGCGGACCCTGATCTCACCGATCAGATCATCGATCTGGCCCTTGGTGGGCTTGACCACGATCTGCGGGTCGACCAGGCCGGTGGGGCGGATGACCTGCTCGACGAACTCACCTCCCGCCGCAGCGAGTTCATAGGGCCCCGGTGTCGCCGACAGGTACACCGTTTGCCCCACCCGGGAGCTGAACTCCTCCCAGGTCAGCGGACGATTGTCGGTCGCCGAGGGCAGCCGGAACCCAAACTCCACGAGATTTCGCTTGCGGGACATATCGCCCTCGAACATCCCGCCGATCTGCGGGACGGTGACATGAGACTCGTCGATCACCACAAGGAAGTCGTCGGGGAAATAGTCCAGCAGCGTCGACGGGGCTGAGCCTGCCTCGCGGCCGTCGATGTGCCGGGAGTAGTTCTCGATACCGGAGCAGAACCCAACCTGACGCATCATCTCGATGTCGTAGTTGGTGCGCATCCGCAGCCGCTGGGCTTCCAGCAGCTTGCCCTGCCGTTCCAGTTCGGCGAGACGATCGGCGAGTTCCTCCTCAATGGTCGAGATGGCCGCCGCCATCCGTTCCGGGCCGGCGACATAGTGGGTGGCCGGGAAGATCCGCAGTGAGTCCACCTTGCGCACCACGTCGCCGGTCAGCGGGTGCAGGTAATAGAGCGCCTCGATCTCGTCACCGAAATACTCGATGCGGACGGCCAGTTCCTCATATGACGGGATGATCTCGACGGTGTCGCCGCGCACCCGGAATGAGCCGCGGGTGAACGACATATCGTTGCGGCTGTATTGGACGTCGACGAGCAGTCGGAGCAGGGCGTCGCGCGGTACCTCGGTGCCGACCTGCAATTCCACCGACCGGTCCAGGTAGGACTGCGGCGTGCCCAGGCCGTAGATGCAGGACACCGATGCCACCACCACCACGTCGCGCCGGGACAGCAGGTTGGAGGTGGCCGAGTGCCGCAGCCGCTCGACATCGTCGTTGATCGAGCTGTCCTTCTCGATGTAGGTGTCGGTCTGCGCGATGTAGGCCTCGGGTTGGTAGTAGTCGTAGTACGACACGAAATACTCGACGGCGTTGTTGGGCAACATCTCTCGTAATTCATTGGCCAGCTGTGCGGCAAGCGTCTTGTTGGGCGCCATCACCAGCGTGGGCCGCTGCAGTTTCTCGATCAGCCAGGCCGTGGTGGCCGACTTACCAGTGCCGGTGGCGCCGAGCAACACCACGTCGCGCTCCCCCGCCCGGATCCGGCGCTCCAACTCCGCGATCGCGGCGGGCTGATCCCCGGCCGGCTCGTATTCGCTGACCACTTCGAACTGCGGACCGGTACGCACCGCATCCTCGACAGCCCGGTGCTCCGAGTGCGCCACCACCGGGTGTTCGGAAGCGAAGGCCATGGCTACAGGGTAAGCCCGGCCGCCGACGGCCCTCTACGCTGTCAGCATCCACCCGCCGCTTATCCACCCGCCGCCCATCCACCCGCCCAAGCGTGAGACCTTCGACCTCGTCGCGCGCACCAACACCGATCCCAAGGGGATCGTTCGCGAGGTCGACGAATACCGGGTGCAGCCGTGCGGCCTCTATATGGCCCGGCCCACGCCCGGGCGGGCCCAATTCCACTATCTCGAGTCGTGGCTGCTGCCCGCACCGGGTCTGCGAGCCAGCGTCTTCCACTTCAACCCGGGATATGAGCGGGATCAGGACTTCTATCTCGACATCGGGCGGATCACCGTCGGCGCGGATCGCTGGGAGACCGAGGATCACTACATCGACCTGGTGGTGCGCACCGGCCGGGGCACCGACATGGTCGACGTCAACGAATTATTCGAAGCCCGTGCGCACGGTCTGGTGACTCCCGAGACCGCCGAAGCAGCATTGCTGTCCGCGGTCGCAGCGGTCGACGGCCTCGCCGCTCACGGGCACGATCTCAACGCCTGGCTGTCCAGCCTCGATGTGCACGTGACCTGGCGGTAGGCGTACCCTCGTCACCCGTGGGACGGATGAGACACTCGGTAACCCTCGGTGCCCTTGTGGCACTGTCGGCGGCCACGTTTCCGGTCGCGGGCGTGGCCGCGGCCGACGACATCGTCCAGCACAACATCACCTACCGCGCCCGGATCACCGGGATAGCACGTGGTGCCCTGATCGGCTTCCGGATCTCCGACACCCAGATCAACAATGCGAATCCGACCATGCTGCCCGGTCGGACGTTCGAAGCCACGGGCATCCTGACCGACCCGAAAGAGGCCGGTTTGCGGATCTCGATCCAGTGGCCGTACTCGGCGAATCTGCACTGCGAGATCCTGGTGGACGACGAGATCGTCATCCAGGCCGACCAGTTCATCGCTCCTCGGCTGACGCCGGCCAAGGATGATCCCGATTACGGTGCCATGAACTGTGGCGCGCCGTTGAGCAATGCCACCGGAAGCCCACTCGCGCCGGGAGACATTCCGGCGACCGACGT
>JBAXIR010000193.1:0-4440 GCA_037138275.1 Mycobacteriaceae bacterium
CACCGGGACGGCCGCGGAAACCCGCACCCGCACCTGCAGCACCGCCTGCGGCGCCGCCGCCGGGACCACCGGTGCGGTAATTACCGCCACCGCCGCCGGGGCGACCGCCCTGGCCGGGACCGGACCGCGGGCCGCCGGGACCACCGGGACCACCGGGACCGCCGGGACGCGGGGCGCCCGGTCGCGAGGGGCGGGCACCCATGGCGCCGCCTGGACGGGGCGGCATGTTGCCCGGGGTTGCCCCACCGGGCCGGAGCCCACCGGGCCGCGGCGGCATACCGCCGGGTGCCGGCGCGCCGGGCGCAGGACGGGGAATCGGACGCTCGACCGGCTGTGCCGAAGAGAACGGGTTATTGCCCACCCGGGGCTGGCGCGGGAGCGCGGGCTTGGGTGCCGCCGGGCCGGGGCGCGGGCCGGGTTCGGCAACCGGACTCACCGGAGCCGACGCGGCCTCGACCGGTGCGACCGGTGCGACCGGGGCCGGCGGTGCCACCGGGGCCTGCGGTGCGACCGGCGCGGCCGGAGCGGGCACCTTCTTCGCGGCCGGAGGGGCCGCGGGGGCGGCGGCCGCCTTGGCCGGTGCGGCTTTCTTCACGGGCGGCGCATCTGGGGCGGCCTGTGCGCCGCCGAATGCCTCTCGGAGACGGCGCGCGACCGGCGCCTCAACCGTCGAGGACGCCGATTTGACGAACTCGCCCTGCTCGCTCAGCCGAGCGAGAACATCCTTGCTGGTAACACCGAGTTCTTTAGCCAACTCGTGTACGCGGGCCTTGCCTGCCACTGCTTCTCCATCTCTAGAGGCGTCAGCGGTGGGTAGGCCGCGCCTCGGGTTTAACTACGACGCATGATCATCGTCGGGTCTTCACGGTGTACTCATGTTCTTTCCGATACCTGTTCTGTAGCCGGGGCGGCGAGCATTGCGAAATGCTCGACCACCGCGGATGTGTCCGGTGAACCAGTGATGCGCAACGCTCGCGCGAAGGCGTGCCGCCGGATCGCCGCCGTGAGGCACCGATCGACGGGGTGCAGCCAGGCACCCCGGCCCGGGCGGGAACCTGTTGTATCGACGGTGACGGCAGATTGACCGTTTCCCGTCGACTCGGCCACCACTCGGAGCAGTTCGACAGCCAACTCTCGCTCCCGGCAACCGATACACGTCCGTACCGGACTTCCGGTGGGCGTCGCAGCGGCCGGTTTCTCGCGCTGGATCACGGCTCACTCTACCGTTACCGCAGCTGAGTTAAGAAATGAGCCTCCGTGCCGCCCGGGGCGCGCCGGGCGCCGCCCGGTCGGGATCGCCGCGCGCACCGGCCAAACCTGGCACGCTGACCGGCATGGCACTGCCCGCCATCGTGCCGATGCCGCCGCTGGCCACCGGCATCGGGTTGCCCTGGGACGTCACCGTCGTCGACCCGGTTGCGGCCCTGGCTGCCGCGCGAGCGGAGTTCGGCGACACCTTTGTGGTCGACAGCGGCGGGGACCGTTACCTCTTCACGTTTTCCCCGCGCGGCGTCGCATCGTTTTACGCCCTGCCCGAAGACCTCGCGAGCAAGGGCCTGGCCGACTTCCGGATGTTGCGCCGCAAACTGCCCGACGAGATGTTTCTGGGCCGGCGCACCCTGCCGTCGCAGCTGTTCCGTCGCGACGACGTCGCGTCCTATCTGGCCAACCTGACCCGGGCGCTGGTGGTGACCGGCGGTGAACTCGGCGATCGCGGCTCGGCCGACCTGTTCGCGCTGACCCGCCGGATCGCACACCGCATGGGTCTGGCGTCCTGGGCCGGCCCGGGGTGTGCGGACACCGAGCGCTTCGAACGCCTGGTGTCGGCGCTCGACGACCTCGACGGGTCCGAGGCGTTCGTGAACCCCGACGCGATGGCCGCGGTGGCCGCCAGCGGCAAGGCAGCCGAATGCGCAGCCCTTGAGGAGATCGTCGCGGTGATCGGTGAAGTGATCGACGAACCCACCGATGGCCATCCGCTATTCGGCCGGATCGTCGCCGAGTGGGCCGACCAGCCTGCCGAGCAACGTCGGCGCGGCGCGGCGCTGGACGTGGCGCTGATCCACATCGCGTCGATGTCGAATCTCGCCGCCGCCCTCGGCTGGCTGCTGGTCGATCTGATCGGCCACCCCGCCGAGCGAATGGAGGTGGGTGCCGGCGACCGGGCGCTGGCTGAGCAGTGCGCGCTGGAATCGACCCGGCTGGCCCAGCGCTCGATCATGCCGCGTTTCGTGCTGGCTGAACTTGACTTCGATACCGGGGACGCGACCTACCGCGTCACGCCGGGCACTACCATCGCCACCCTGCTGCCGCTGACCAACACCAGCGCCGGGCCGGGCCTGGCGCGCTGGGAACCCCGGCGCTGGCACCGCCACCGGCTGGTCGACCCGAGTGACCTGGCGTCGGCTGAACTGGTGACGTCCTTCGGGCACGGCCGGCATAGCTGTCCCGCGCAACCGTTCGCGCTGTCCGCGATGGCGATGATGGCGATCCACCTGTTCGGTGCCTACGACATGGCCCCGGGATGGTCGGCTGCGCCGGCCCCGCTACCGGGCCAGATCGGCGGGGTCGCGCGGGCCGCCGGCCCGACTCCGGTCAGCTACCGCCGTCGCTGACATCCGGCTCAGTCCCCGGCGCGTCGCTGCGGATGTCGATCCGCCATCCGGTCAGCCGCGCGGCCAGCCGGGCGTTCTGGCCTTCCTTGCCGATGGCCAGCGACAACTGGAAGTCCGGCACGGTGACCCGAGCCGAGCGGGTGGCGGCATCGACGACCTCGACCGACACCACCTTCGACGGCGACAGCGCGTTGGCGACGAACCGGGCCGGGTCCTCGTCGAAGTCGATGATGTCGATCTTCTCCCCGGACAATTCGCTCATCACGTTGCGCACCCGCTGCCCCATCGGGCCGATACAGGCACCCTTCGCATTAAGACCGGTGTTAAGACCGCCGGGCTTCGCCCGCACCGCGATCTTGGAACGGTGCCCGGCCTCGCGGGCGACCGCGACAATCTCCACCGACCCGTCGGCGATCTCCGGAACCTCCAGCGAGAACAGCTTGCGCACCAGATTCGGGTGGGTTCGGGACAATTCGATTCGGGGTTCGCGGGTACCGCGGGTCACCCCCACCACATAGCAGCGCAGTCGCGCGCCGTGATCGTAATTCTCTCCCGGAACCTGTTCGGCCGCGCGGATCATGCCGTCGGAACCCTTGGTCTCGCCCCCGACGCGCACCACGATGTTGCCGCGGGCGTTCTCACGGGCGTCCTTCTGCACCACCCCGGCGACGATGTCGCCTTCCCGCGCCGAGAACTCACCGTAGACCCGTTCGTTCTCGGCATCGCGGAACCGCTGCAGCATCACCTGGCGGGCGGTGGTCGCCGCGACGCGCCCGAATCCCTCCGGGGTGTCATTCCATTCCCTGATGAGCTCGCCGTCGGCGTCGGTCTCGCGGGCCAGCACCTGCACCTCGCCGCTCTTGCGGTCGATCTCGATGCGGGCGTCGGCCTGGTGGCCCTCGGTGTGGCGGTAGGCGGTCAGCAGTGCTGTCTTGATGGTCTCGAGCAGTTCGTCGACCGAGATGCCCCGGTCGATCTCGATCGCATGCAGTGCGGTCATATCGATATTCATCTGTCAGCCTCCGTTCCGGTCCCGCCGACCAGTTCAAGTTCTTCGGCCTTCGGAGGCGAAAACTCAACCTGGACAACGGCTTTACGGACGTCAGCGAGCGCAACCCGGCGAACCGTCCAGCCACCACCGGCCCGGATCACCAGATCGGCCACCCCGTCAGCGATCCCGCCGAGCCGGCCGGTGAGTGCGGTGCCATCGGCCAGTTCCACCTCGACTTTACGTGCATGGGCGCGGCGAAAATGTTTTTCGGCGGTCAGCGGTCGGTCGACGCCAGGCGAGCTGACCTCGAGGTCGTAAGCGGTATCACCGGTGTCGACGGCATCGAGCCGCTCGGAGGCCAACCGGGACAATTCTGCGACGCCGTCCAGATCCAGCGGACGATCGCCGTCGGCGATGATTCGGATCCGCGGCGGACGGGTTCCGGTATCGATCGACACGTCCTCGATCTCGTAACCGGCGCGCGCAAATTCAGTACCGAGCAGCTCGATCACCCGCTCTGGCGAGGGCAATCCCGCGGACTGTTCAGTCACAGCAGGCTCCTCATCTTGAATTGTGCTTGTACAGCGTCATCGGATATCGGCTCGGTGGAACCGAAACCCAACGATACGCCAGCGACCGGGGCAGCAATGGCAGGATGTTGACCGTGCCCAGGACCCAACCCAGCCACGCTGCGGTGCCTGACGCAACCGGCGCGTCGGCGCTCAGCCGACGACGGGTGCTCGCCGGGGCCGGTCGGGGTCTGCTGGCGCTGGCGTTCGGCGGGACCGCCGCCGCGGCCTGCGCCTCGAAGCCATCCGGACCTGACCCGCTGGA
>JBAXIR010000194.1:0-4415 GCA_037138275.1 Mycobacteriaceae bacterium
CCGCCGAACACACATTAACGGAACACCCCCCGCAAAAACGGGGGGTGTTTCCTATCTCTATCGGAGTGCGCTTGGGTCGCGAATGAACTGAATTGCAACGCAATTGGTGAGTACACCAATTATGGGTTAGTCATCGATACCCGTATCCTCGTCCCGATGGCTGACGACAGAAAAGGTGACGGTGGCCGGCGCCCGGGCCGTCCTGAGCGAGGCCGTCCAGAACGCGGCCGACCCGATGGTTCGGCGCGCGTAAGGTCCGGGGCGCCCCAGTCTGGTCGGCCCCAGTCGGGCCGGTCCCAGTCCGGCCGACCGCAACAGTCGCGGCGACCCTCCGATACCGATTCCGGAACCCGGGAATCCACTGGGCCGGCGATCCCGTCGACCGTGGAAGCCAAACAACTGGCACCGGAGATCCGGGCCGAGTTGTTCACCCTGGACAAGTCCACCGCGGACACCGTCGCTCGCCACCTCGTCGCTGCCGGTGAACTGCTCGACTCCGATCCGGAGGCCGCACTTGCGCACGCCCAGGCCGCCCGTACCCGATCGGGGCGGATCGCGGCGATCCGGGAAGCGGTCGGTATCGCGGCCTACTTCTGCGGCGACTGGGCACAGGCACTCGCGGAGTTCCGGGCCGCCCGGCGGATGGGGTCGAAATCGCAACTGCTGCCACTGATCGCCGATTGCGAACGCGGTGTCGGCCGGCCGGAGAAGGCCATTGAGTTGGCACGCGGCCCGGAGGCTGCCGAACTCACCGGTGACGATGCTGACGAGATGCGCATCGTTGCGGCCGGCGCCCGGATCGACCTCGGTCAACTCGACCAGGCGCTGGCACTGCTGTCCAGTCCGCTGCCGGATCCTTCGCGCACCGGTTCCACGGCGGCCCGGCTGTTCTACGCCTACGCCGATACCCTGCTGGCACTGGGCCGCTCCGATGATGCGGTGCAGTGGTTCGTGCACGCCGCGAGGGCAGATCTCGAGGGTGTGACCGACGCCGAGGACCGGATCGATGAGCTGGCCCCAGGTGAGCCGGCTCCGGCGGAGCAGGACTGACGTGAAAACACTTGCACAGCAGCATGATTGCCTGTTACTCGACCTGGACGGCACGGTGTTCCGCGGCCATGCTCCGACCCCCGGGGCAGTGCAGACGCTGGCGAGCGTCGAGTGTCGCGCACTATTCGTCACCAATAACGCCTCCCGTTCTGCTAATGAGGTGGCCGCGCACCTGTGCGAGCTTGGGTTCAGCGCCGTCACCGACGATGTGGTGACCAGTGCGCAGAGTGCGGCCCGAATGCTGGCCGCGCGACTGCCGGCCGGGGCGAAGGTGCTGGTGGTCGGAACCGATGCGCTGGCCGCCGAGGTCGACACTGTCGGTCTGACGCCGGTGCGGTTAGTCGCCGATGAACCCGTCGCCGTCGTTCAGGGTCTGTCGATGAGTATCGGGTGGGCGGAACTGGCCGAGGCGGCGTTGGCAATCCGGGGCGGAGCACTGTGGGTGACAGCCAATCTCGACGTGACCCTGCCCACCGAACGCGGCTTGGTGCCGGGCAACGGATCTCTGGTCGCGGCAGTGCGTGCCGCCACCGGTGCCGAACCCCTGGTGGCGGGTAAGCCGGCGCCGGCACTGATGCAGGATGCGTTGGCGCGCGGGGTCTTTCGCACACCGCTGGTGGTGGGGGACCGGCTTGACACCGATATCGCCGGCGCCAATGCGGCCGACCTTCCGAGCCTGATGGTGCTCACCGGGGTCGGCACCGCACTCGATGCGATCGTCGCCGACACCGAGGAGCGCCCCACCTATCTTGGCGAGGACCTGCGGGCGCTAAGCGTTGATGCCGACACACTGAAGGTCGCCGCGCATCCGGCCTGGCGGGCCGCGTTCGACTCGGGGGCGGTCACCATCACGGCTACCGGAGCAGACCCCGGCGACGGTCTGTCGGTGGTGCGCGCCACCGCGCGGGCAGTGTGGGACGCCGACCGCAGCGGGGGGCCGCCGGCTATCCGGGCCGGCGACGACACCGCGCGCGCCGCGTTGGACCGTTGGGCACTGTTGACGCCCAATCGGCTAGCGTAAATGGTGCTATGACCACCGATCCGCAGCAGATCCGCGCTCAGGTCGCCGCCGTGCTCGCTGATATGCCCTATCTCGACCTGGAATTCCGGGATAACACCTCAGCCGACGTCAGTGACATCGATGCCGTCGGACGTCGACTCGAGGAAGCGCACCAGATCCTGGTCGACGCGCTGGAATCGGTCGAGAAGGGCTGAACTGCGCATGACGCGGCGCGCCCGGGTTGATGCTGAACTGGTCCGACGCGGGCTGGCCCGCTCACGGCAGCAGGCGGCCGAACTGATCGGTGCCGGCCGGGTCACCATCAACGGCATGCCCGCGGCCAAACCCGCGACCGCCGTTGAGATGACGGCCGCACTCGCCGTCGAGGGATCGGATGAGAAGTCCTGGGTGTCGCGCGGCGCGCACAAACTGATCGGCGCCCTGGATGATTTCGGGATCGACGTCACCGGCCGACGCTGCCTGGATGCCGGTGCATCCACCGGTGGTTTCACCGAGGTGCTGCTGGACCGAGGGGCGGTCGAGGTGGTCGCGGTGGATGTGGGCTATGGCCAGCTGGCATGGTCGCTGCGATCGGATTCCCGGGTGCGGGTCATCGAGCGCACCAACGTCCGCGAACTCACCCCGGAGGCCATCGGCGGGGCAGTCGATCTGGTGGTCGCGGACCTGTCGTTCATTTCTTTGTCCACAGTGCTGCCCGCGTTGACTGCATGCGCGGCCCCGCACGCCGATATCGTTCCCATGGTGAAGCCGCAGTTCGAGGTCGGGCGCAACCAGGTCGGCGCGGGTGGTGTCGTGAGCGATCCGCAGTTGCGGTCCGACGCGGTGCTGTCCGTGTCTCGCCGCGCCGCCGCACTGGGCTGGCAGACCGTCGGCGCCACCGCCAGCCCGCTGCCCGGACCATCCGGCAATGTCGAGTACTTCCTGCGGCTTCGTGCCCAGACCGATGGTGCTCTCGGCGGTGTTGCTCTCGACGGTGACGCCCTCGATGCCGAGGTGCGTCGCGCGATCGCGGAGGGGCCGCAGTGACTGAGAAGCCAGTGACCGACAGGACCATGCTGCTGGTTGTCAACCCCGGCCGTGACGAGGCGAACGAGACCGCCCGCAAGATCGGAAAAGCGTTGGACGCCAACGGGATCGGATTGCGCGTGCTGGCGACCGAGGCGATCGGCCTCGGTGTCGGCACCGAGGCCGTGGACGGTGACCGTCACGCCGCCGACGGGTGCGAACTCGTCCTCGTCCTCGGTGGTGACGGAACCTTCCTGCGCGCCGCCGAACTCGCGCGCAACGCCGAAATCCCAGTGCTGGGAATCAATTTGGGCCGAATCGGATTCCTGGCCGAGGCCGAGGCCGAAGCGATCGACAGCGTTCTGGAGCACGTGATAGCCCGCGACTATCGCGTCGAGAACCGGATGGCACTCGATGTGGTGGTCAGCCTCGATGGTGCGGTGCTCTCCCGCGGCTGGGCACTGAACGAGGCGAGTCTGGAGAAGGGCGGACACCAGGGCGTGCTCGGTGTCATGGTCGCCATCGACGGCCGGCCGGTCTCGGCATTCGGCTGCGACGGTGTGCTGGTGTCCAGCCCGACCGGCTCCACGGCATATGCGTTCTCTTCGGGAGGGCCGGTGGTGTGGCCGGATCTCGAGGCCATCATCGTGGTGCCCAATAATGCCCACGCCCTGTTCGCCCGGCCGATGGTCACCAATCCCAACGCGGTGATCACCGTCGACGTTGATGGAGGCAATGTCGATGCGGTGGTGCTCTGCGACGGTCGCCGGGAGGCCGCCGTGCCGGCCGGTGCGCGGCTACAGGTCACCAAATGCCAGACCCCGCTGAAATGGGTTCGGCTGGACGGTGCGCCGTTCACCGACCGGTTGGTGCGCAAGTTCCGGCTGCCGGTGACGAGTTGGCGCGAGCGGTAGATGCTCGCCGAGATCCGGATCGACTCACTCGGCGCGATCAGCGCGGCCACCGCCGAGTTCGACCGCGGACTGACCGTCCTGACCGGCGAGACGGGCACCGGCAAGACCATGGTGGTGACCGGTCTGCATCTGCTCGGCGGTGCGCGCGCCGACGCCACCCGGATCCGGTCGGGATCACCTCGCGCGGTGGTGGAGGGCCGGTTCAGCACCGAGGACCTCGACCGCACCACCGGCGCGGCGATCGACGAGATCCTGGACTCCTCGGGCGCCGACCGCGATGACGACGGCAGTGTCATCGCGCTGCGTTCGGTCAGCCGCGACGGACCGTCGCGGGCCTACCTCGGCGGGCGCAGTGTGCCGGCGAAAACCCTGACCACCTTCACCACCGGACTGCTGACCCTGCACGGCCAGAACGATCAGTTGCG
>JBAXIR010000195.1:0-4382 GCA_037138275.1 Mycobacteriaceae bacterium
GCGCGATCCGCCTTCGCTACTCGCTGGTCGCTCATAGCGCCATTATCCGTTGCCGACTGACAAGTCTCACTATCCGTTGTCTGCCGACAGGACCGACGTGACGCGGTGTACGGCGAATTCGCGCATCCGGCCCTGGGCGGGGTCGAACGCCATCAGGTGTCCGCCGTGCACCGAGATGGGCGTCACCACCCGTTGGGTCGCCACCCCCGCGGCGTCGACATAGCCCATCAGGACGTCCTTTCCACCGACCGCGGCCTGGGCCAGCAATGCAATGGCGACCGCTGGGTCGACCCGGACGTTGCCCAACGGCGCTGCGTCGACGCGACGCAGTACCGACACGACTGTCATCAGCGTCTCGCGGCTCGGCCGGGGCTGGGCGCGGAGTGGCCGACGGATCATGGTGACGGCCACCCGCGACCCGCGGCGGCGCAGTTCGACGATCGCGCCGGAGGAATCCTCGGCGGCCGGGGCGAAGCCGGCCTCGCGCAGTGCGGTGAGAACCTCGGCGATCGGTGCATGTGAGATCGCGACCGTCGGTGCCAGCAACCGCACCTCGAGGTTCGTCAGTGCCGGTGCGGCTACCGCCTGGGCAAGCAGTGCCGGGTCGTCGCAGCGCAGAAACGACGCCGCGATGCCTACCCGCAATTGCCCGTGCCGTCGGGCAACATCGTTGATGAGATACGTCAAGCCCTGGGGCACCGGGGTTTTCGAATTCTTCTCGAAGAAACTCTGCAGTACCCCGGCAGTGCGGCCGGTATCGAGCGCGTGCCGCACCGATGCCTCGCTGATGCGGTACACCATCGCAGCGCCAGCAGATTCCACGGTTGCCACCGCGTCGAGTTCCTCGGCGAGTTCGCGTTGCAATGGACCGGGCACGACCACGGTGAGATCGGCCTGCACCAGGAAATAGTCGATGGGCGACGGCAGGACGGCCGCCATAGCCGCGATCGCCGCGTCATTGCCGTCGTTCTGCAGTGCGCGTGCCGGTGAACTGAGCGCGCCGCGTCCGGTCAGACCCAGGGCGTGCGCCTCGTCGAGCAGGTGACCGACCGGCGCTGGACTCAGTCGCGCCGCCCAGCGCGGTCGACGCCAGATCAGTGCCCGAGATGTCCCGGGCGCATCCACGCCGGCACCGACCGGGAGTTCGGCGAGCATGCCGAGGAGCAGTCTGCGATCCACGGGAGCAGCGGTTGAATACAGCGAATCCGACAGTGCCGCATAGTTTTTCCCGTCCGGGCCGCGCTCACCGATGAGTCCCGGGCGCGACGGAAGTTCAAGCCAGGTGGCGGCAAGTTGCAGCCAACGGGACGCGGCCGTTGCCTCCAGGAATCGGTCGGCGCCAACCGTCGGTGCCCAGTAGGTCACTGTGTCGTCCGGTGGTGGCGGGTCGGGGAATCCTCTGGCGATCAAGCCGGCGGCCGCGCTCAGCTCGAGGACGAGACCGAGTTTCGGCTCGTCGATCCCGGTGATCTTGCTCAACCGTTTGGATTCGCGCACTCCAAGGCCGCCGCTGCGGAGCTCGGGAATCGGTGTGGCTGAGAGCGTTTCGAGCACTACCTCGACCTGGCGCAGAAGTTCCATCGCCGCCCCGGCCGCGGCGGCGTCGGCGTCTTTGCCGGTGGTGGTCGCGATGATCGGGTCCGGCGGGGTCAGGCCAGCCGGGCCGGGTTCCTCGCCGCGCAGCAACTGTCCGACCCCACGCGGCAGTACTACCGTTTCGGCATCCAGCTTTTGTAGCAGCCCGGCCGCGAGCAGTCGCTGTACTGGTCGGTCCGCTGGCGTGCCGGGTGCGGCATCGCGGGTGCGCCCCACCGGGGAGCCGATCGTCAGCCTTCTCAGAACGTCCCGCGCGGGCTCGTCGAGACCATCGATCGCCGCGGCAAGGTCGGCGGCCGGGCTGCCCGGGCTCTCGGCGATGACCTGACCGGGAAACCAGGGCAGTGCGTCGGCGGCCTCCGGCGATACCCGGACCTCGGCATCGCCCCACATCAGGGCGCGGTCGCGCAGATTTTGCAGGGTGGTGAGAACCTCGGCCTGCGGGGCCCGGTCGCCGATCAGGCCCACCACCTCGCCGACCGGAACCGGGGCCTGGTCGGCGCGCAGCACCAGTAGTGCATCCAGTACCGCCAGGTGCAGGAAGTCCAGATCGTCGGCGGCGGCTTTCAGCGACTGACGCGACCCGGCCCGCGCAGCGAGGGCGACGACACTTCCGGGCGCGGGTTGGGCCAGATCCGGCCGCAATTCGAGCAGATGGATCAACTGCTCGTCGGCAAGTCCGGACAGCCATGAGCCCAGGGCGATATTGCGGTGCTCGGTCATTGGCGACCAGCCTAATTCAGTGGGCATCTGGGCGAGTTCGCCGGACAAGTGTCACAATGATCGCGTGGCACAGAAAACGCATCGATACATCGACAACGGCTGGCCGACCCGCGATCCCGAAGACCACCCGGTCAGCGAATTGGCCTCGGACCGCGTGGGCGCGCTGTCGCCGTTCGGCGACACCACCTTCCCCTTGCCGGCCACCGCTCTGCCCTACGTGCACCCGGTCACGGTCGTCAACAAGTAACGGTGACCGACGGGCCGCAGCGCCGACTCTCGCACCTCGACGACCACGGCGAAGCGCGCATGGTCGACGTCTCGGACAAGGCTGCCACCGCGCGTACCGCCACGGCAGTGGGCACCGTTCGTACCACCGCCGAGGTGATCGCGTTGATCGCCACCGGCGGACTGCCCAAGGGTGACGCCCTGGCCACTGCCCGGATCGCCGGGATACTGGCCGCCAAGCGCACCGGTGACCTGATCCCGCTGTGCCACCAACTTGCCCTCACCGGCGTCGACATCGACTTCGAAATCGGCTCCAGCGCAATCGAATTGACCGTTACGGTGCGTACCACCGACCGCACCGGGGTGGAGATGGAGGCGCTCACCGCCGTCTCGGTCGCAGCTTTGACGATCTACGACATGATCAAGGCCGTTGATCCGGCCGCCCATCTCGACGATATCCACGTGGTGGCAAAACAGGGCGGCAAGACCGGCGTCTGGACCGCCCCGAAGTGAGTCGCTCGGCCCGGGTGGTGATCGCATCCACGCGCGCCGCCACCGGCGTGTACGACGACCGCTGCGGGCCGGTCATCCGGGACTGGCTGACCGCCCGCGGCTTCGATGTCGGCGCACCGGCGGTGGTGACCGACGGCGATGCCGTCGGCGTGGCCCTGCGGTCAGCACTCGGAGAGGGTGTCGACATCATCATCACCTCGGGTGGAACCGGGATATCGCCGACCGACGCCACCCCGGAGGCCACCCTGGACGTACTCGACTATCAGATCCCCGGCCTCGCCGACGCCATCCGTCGCTCCGGTCTGCCCGCGGTACCGACCGCGGTGCTGTCCCGCGGAGTGTGTGGAGTGGCCGGCCGCACCCTGGTGGTCAACCTGCCCGGGTCGACCGGCGGCGTCGGCGATGGGTTGGCGGCACTGGCCGAGGTGCTCGACCACGCGCTGGATCAACTGCGCGGGGGAGACCACAGCCGATGACGCGGATTCTGCGGGCCGCGCTGACCGACGGCGAGATTTTGCTCACCGAACACGAACGACTGGTGGCCGGTGACGCGGCCGGCGCGGTCGTGGGCTTCGCCGGGATCGTGCGTAACCACGACGGGGGCCGTGAGGTGCTCCGACTGGAATACTCGGCGCATCCACACGCCGAACAGATCCTGTTCGAGGTGCTGGCCGAGGTGGCCGCCGGCGCGCCCGGGGTCAGGGCGATCGCGGCCAGCCACCGGGTCGGGCCGTTGCAGATCGGCGACGCGGCTCTGGTGGCTGCCGTCGCGGCCGACCATCGGGTGGCCGCGTTCGACACCTGCGCCCGCCTGGTGGACATCATC
Organism: Mycobacteriaceae bacterium; assembly: GCA_037138275.1. Taxonomy (GTDB): domain Bacteria; phylum Actinomycetota; class Actinomycetes; order Mycobacteriales; family Mycobacteriaceae; genus Mycobacterium. Next base: position 3,884 of record JBAXIR010000195.1, read on the forward strand.
AAGGCGCGGCTACCGGTGTGGAAGCACCAGTTCTTCGCCGACGGCACCGACGAGTGGGTGAACTCCGCTTAGCGGTAACTCCGCTCGGGCCACGTAGCCCTACTGATCGGCGGGTTCCTCAGCGGGCACCGGTTCCGGGATCAGTATGGGGGATCCGGCAACAACTGTGGGCACGGTCGAGGCAGTCCCGGCGGCCGCGGGCACGGTCGAGGCAGTCCCGGTCGGGGCGGAGAACGACGGGTCGGTCATGACGCCACTGGAGTTGGTGCCGCTGGGCAGCGGTGCGGTGAATGAACGCTGGGTCAACGCCAGTAGGAGATCACTGCGATCGATCTCCTGGTTCTGGACGGCATGCCAGAGATCCTTGAGGTAGCTGACATTGGGGTTCGTGTCCTGCCCGACCGGTTCAGCGCTGGTGCCCGGGGGCGGGCTGTCCGGGCTCGGCAGATGCGGCACGCCGTCGGCCGGTGCGGCGGCGGTCACCGCGGTGGTCCCGCCG
>JBAXIR010000196.1:0-4353 GCA_037138275.1 Mycobacteriaceae bacterium
CACGGCCTGGTTGCCGGCGCCACCGGTACCGGTAAGACCAAGACTCTGCAGGTGATTGCCGAGCAGCTGTCCGCGGCTGGTGTGCCGGTGGTAATGGCCGACTTCAAGGGCGATCTGTCGGGGCTGACCCGGCCGGGGGAGGCCAGCGAGAGAACCACCGAGCGGGCCAAGGACACCGGCGACGATTGGGTGGGATCGCCGTTCCCGGTGGAGTTCCTCTCGCTGGGCACCGGCGGCATCGGAGTCCCGGTGCGTGCGACGATCTCTGCGTTCGGACCGATCCTGCTCTCGAAAGTGCTGGGACTTAACCAGACTCAGGAGTCCACCCTCGGACTGATCTTCCACTGGGCCGATCAGCAGGGCCTGCCCCTGCTGGACCTCAAGGATCTGCGTTCAGTGATCACCCATCTGACCAGTGACGAGGGCAAGGTGGAGTTGAAGACGATCGGCGGGGTGTCCGCGCAGACCGCCGGGGTGATCCTGCGCTCACTGATCAACCTCGAGGCCGAAGGCGGCGACACCTTCTTCGGTGAGCCGGAGATCGAACCGGCGGACCTGTTGCGCGTCGACGCACAGGGCCGCGGCATCATCACCCTCTTCGAACTCGGCGACCAGGCCTCGCGGCCGGTGATGTTCTCGACGTTCCTGATGTGGGTGCTGGCCGACCTTTTCACCTACCTGCCCGAAGTCGGCGATGTCGACAAGCCGAAACTGGTGTTCTTCTTCGATGAGGCGCACCTGCTGTTCACTGACGCATCGAAAGCTTTCCTCGCGCAGGTGGAGCAGACCGTCAAGTTGATCCGCTCCAAAGGGGTCGGGGTGTTCTTCTGCACCCAGTTGCCCACCGATATTCCCAACAACGTGCTGTCGCAACTGGGTGCCCGGGTCCAGCACGCGCTGCGGGCGTTCACACCCGACGATCAGCAGGCGCTGTCCAGGACCGTCCGCACCTATCCCAAGACCGAATTCTATGATTTGGCAACCGATTTGACCGCGCTGGGAACCGGCGAGGCGATCGTCACCGTCCTTTCCGAGCGTGGGGCACCCACGCCGGTGGCCTGGACCCGGCTGCGACCGCCGCGGTCTCTGATGGACACCATCGGGACCGATTACATCAAGGCCGCCGCCCAGGCCAGCCCGCTGTTCCTCAAATACGGTGCGACTGTGGACCGCGAATCCGCCTACGAGATGCTGGCGGCCAAGATGGCTGTTCCGGCGGAGGCGCTTCCGGAACCGATGGACCTACCGCCGATATACCCGACCGGATTCGATATACCGCCGATGCCCGAACCGGCGCAGAAGGCCGAGCCGAGCGTGCTCGAGTCCATGATGGACAACCCTGCGTTCAAGAGCGCCATGCGCTCGGCCGGCACCGTGATCGGCCGCGAACTCGGCCGGAGCATCTTCGGGACGGGCCGCCGTCGCCGCTAGTCGCCGCCCAACTTCTTGTACACCAATCCCACGATCGGCGTCACGATTGCCCGGGGCGCATATCCACTCGCCACTGACATCGCCTTGGACGTCACACCGGGCACCACCCGCATCTTGTTGCGCTCCAAGCCATCCAGCGAAAGCTGCGCGGTGTGCTCGACGGAGATCCACAGGAAATCGGGAATCAACTTGTCCACCAACGATGCTTCGCTCGCGTCCGGCATCTCGGCGCGTACCGGTCCGGGTGCCAGCAGCGTGACGTGCACACCGGTGTTGTGCAGTTCGCCGCGCAGCGACTCGCTGAACGTGTTGGCGAACGCCTTGGTCGCCGCGTAGGTGGCGTTGTTGGGGATCGGTGAGTTGCCCGCCGCCGAACCCGAGATCAGAATGCCGCCGGCCCGCCGCGCCAGCATGCCGGGCAGCACCGCCAACACCAGATCGTGCACGCCGAGCACGTTGAGTTGCACCTGCGCCTGCTCGGCGGCCGGATCCAGTTCCGCTACCGGTCCGAAGGTGGCGGTGCCGGCGTTGGCGCACAGGATCGAGATGTCTCGCCCGGCAAGTTCATGGGCAAGACCTGCGCGCTCGCCCGGATCAGCTAGATCCACCGCGCGCACCTCAACCGTTACTCCGTACCGGTTCGTCAGCCGTTCGGCCAGGCCCGTCAGTACCTCGGCGCGCCGGGCGGTGATGATCAGGTGGTGGCCGCGGGCGGCAAGTTCGCCTGCCAGCGCCTCGCCGATGCCTTGGGAGGCACCGGTAACGACGGCACGACTGTCCGGTGCAGGCGCAGGAACTGGCATAGGGGTAATCGTAGGCGGGGTGGATAGGCTGAACGCCATGGCACCGCGGTCGAAGATCGTGGCGTGGGCCCTCTGGGATTGCGGCTCCACCGGTCTCAACGCGATCGTGGTGACCTTCGTGTTCTCGGTCTATCTGACCGGCACAGTGGGACAGGGCATTGCGGGCGACACATCGCCGGCCAGTTGGCTGGGCCGGGCGCTGACCATTGCCGGACTGACCGTCGCCCTGCTCGCTCCGCTCACCGGCGTCCTCGTTCAAGCGCCGCACCGGCGACGGGTCGCATTGATGACGCTTACCTGCCTTGCCGCGGCGCTCACCGCTGCCATGAGTCTCATCCGCGCCGATCCGCGTTATCTCCCAGCGGGTTTGGCCCTGCTGGCCGCCACCGCGGCCTGCAGCGATCTGGCCAGCGTCCCCTACAACGCGATGCTGCGCCAGCTGTCCACCCCGCAGACGTCCGGCCGGATCTCCGGATTCGGCTGGGCCGCCGGCTACGCGGGCAGTGTCGTGCTGCTGCTGTTGGTGTACGTCGGCTTCATCGCCGGCGACGGCCCACACCGGGGACTACTGGGCCTGCCCACCGCGGACGGCCAAAACGTCCGTGCCGCAATGCTTGTGGCCGCGGTCTGGATTCTGGTCTTCGGTCTGCCGCTGATGCTGTCCGCACACACCTTCGCGCGAACCGACGACTCAGTGGAACGTCCGCCGACCTTCCTCGGCGGGTACCGGCGGTTGTGGTCCGACCTTCGCAGCGAATGGCGGCGTGACCGAAACCTGGTCTACTACCTACTCGTCAGCGCGGTGTTCCGCGACGGACTCTCCGGCGTCTTCGCATTCGGTGCGGTACTCGGCGTGAGTGTGTATGGCATCTCACCGGGCAACGTCTTGATCTTCGGGGTGTTCGCGTCGACGGTGGCTGCCCTCGGCGCGGTGGTGGGTGGACTGCTCGACGATCGCCTTGGCGCCAAACCGATCATCGTCGCTTCCCTAATCGCCATGATCTGCGTCGGCATGGCACTGCTGGCACTATCCGGTCCGATCGCGTTCTGGGTGTGCGGACTGCTGCTGTGCCTATTCGTCGGACCCACCCAGTCGGCCGCCCGAACGCTGCTGTTGCGGATGACCGGAGAAGGCAAGGAGGGCATCATCTTTGGCCTCTACACCACCACCGGCCGCGCGGTCGCCTTCCTGGCGCCGTGGCTCTTCTTCGTTTTCGTCGATCTGTTCAATGCTGACCGCGCCGGACTGGCCGGCATCTGTCTAGTGCTATTCGCCGGCGTGGTGGGAATGCTGATGGTCCGGGTGCCGGACCATATTCGCGCCGCGCCGAGTTAGGCAGCGCCGGTACAGATCGTCAGTCCGCGACCGCTGCGCTGCCGTATCTGGGCGCCGTTGACTGAGATGCTGCAGGTGACATCGCGTCCGACGTTGACGACGGCGACGCTGGCCGAACCCTTGGCCGGCGCCGAGAGGCTGACTTCCTTGCTCCACGGCAGGGCCACATTGAACTCGGTCTGCATCACGCCACCGGAGTCGACATAGGTGATATTGATGGCACGGCCTTCGCCGGAGACGTTGTAGACCACGGTCTCGCTTCCGGTCGGACTCTCGGTGGTCTCACCGGGAAGTGTCGGCGTGCTGGGCTCCACCGGGTCGGTGGGCGAGGGCCGTTCGGTGCCGGTGGGCATCGGTAGCCGTGTCGTCGTGGTGATCGGCACCCGGGGCGTCGTTGCGGAAGGCCGCGTCGTCGGCGAACTCGGGGCGGACGTCGTCTGCGGCATCGGAGCCGCGACCGTCGAATCCCGCGACGAACCGCTGACGACAACCAGTGCGAGTACCAATCCGGTCACCAGCAGGGCCGCCGCCCTGGACGGTCTCGTCGACTTCCATCTCGACTTCGCGCTGCGCGAACCCGATCTGATCCGCATCCAGGACCGCGACCTCGCGAACCTCCCGGCGGCGGCCCCGCGACAGGTTCGGCGTGCTCAGCGACGTTACGTCGAGACCTGGGTGGGCGCTCTGCGAGCGCTGGATCCCCGGCTCGCCGAAGACCAGGCCCGCGTGATGGCGCACGCGGCCTTCGGTCTGCTCAACTCCACGCCGCACAGCATGAAGCCG
>JBAXIR010000197.1:0-4275 GCA_037138275.1 Mycobacteriaceae bacterium
GCTCACGTCGTCCGAACCTCCTGGGTGTACACCGGTGGCGACGGAACCGATTTCGTGGCGGTGATGCGCAGGTTGGCGGCTACCGACCGCGTTATCGAGGTGGTCGATGACCAGACCGGCGCGCCCACCTACGCCAGGGACCTGGTGGCCGCTCTGCTCGAGGTCGCGGCCGGCGATACCACCGCGCCGATCCTGCACGCTGTCAACGCCGGCGCGGCGAGCAGATTCGAGCAGGCGCGGGCGGTGTTCAACGAACTCGGTGCGGATCCGGATCGGGTGCGTCCGGTGAGCACCGCCGCGGTTCCGCGCCCGGCCCACCGCCCGGTGTACTCGGTGTTGTCGATGGTGGACTCGACCCGGGCCGGTCTGACCGCACTGCGGCCGTGGCGTGAGGCGTTGGCAGAGGCGCTTGCCGTACCACTGGCGGGCCAGCCGATAACCTCGACGCCGTGAGTGATGAGCCGGCCCTGACGGTGGTCACGGTGACGTATTCGCCGGGCTCGCATCTCGACCGGTTCCTGTCATCGCTGACGGTGGCCACCGACCGACCGCTGTCGGTGGTGATCGCCGATAACGGTTCGAGCGACGGCACGCCGGAGGAGGCGGTCGAACGCTACCCGGGCACCCGACTGCTGCGCACCGGGGCAAATCTCGGCTACGGAACCGCCGTCAACCGGGCGGTGGCCACAGTGCCGCCCGATCAGGAATTCATCCTGATCGCCAATCCCGACGTCACGTGGGGGCCGGGCAGTATCGATGCGCTGACGGACGCCATCGGCCGGTGGCCCCGCGCCGCCACCCTGGGCCCGCTGATTCGCGATCCCGACGGCTCGGTCTACCCGTCTGCTCGTCACCTGCCCAGCCTCATCCGTGGTGGGATGCACGCCGTGGTCGGCTTCGCCTGGAAAGCCAATCCGTGGTCGAAGGCCTATCGCCAGGAACGTCTGGAGCCCAGCGAACGACCGGTGGGCTGGCTGTCGGGATCGTGTCTTCTGGTGCGCCGCAAGGCATTCGACGCGGTCGGTGGTTTCGATGAGCGCTACTTCATGTACATGGAGGACGTCGACCTCGGTGACCGGTTGGGTAGGGCGGGCTGGCTCAATGTCTATGTGCCGGCGTCGGAGATCCTGCACGACAAAGGGCACTCGACCGGCCGGGAACCGGCGCGCAACCTGCGTGCCCACCACGACAGCACCTATATCTATCTGGCTGATCGTCATGGCCGACGGTGGCAAGCGCCACTGCGCTGGACCATGCGGGCCGCACTGGAGGTACGGGCCCGCGCGGCGGTCCGCAAGTCGCGCCGGATGCTGACCAGGGGGACACGATGAGTGCAGTGGACGCGGTAGTCCTGGTGGGCGGCAGGGGCACCCGGTTGCGGCCGCTGACGCTGGCGGTACCCAAGCCCTTGCTGCCGACCGCCGGGTTACCGTTCCTCACCCATCTGCTGTCCCGGATCGCCGAGGCCGGTATCGAGCACGTGATTCTCGGAACCGCTTACAAGGCAGAGACTTTCGAGGCCGAGTTCGGTGACGGCGCGACGCTCGGCCTACAGATGGAGTACGTCACCGAGGAGCGGCCGCTGGGCACCGGCGGCGGAATCGCCAACGTCGCATCGACGTTGCGCGGCGACACCGTCATGGTGTTCAACGGTGACGTGCTGTCCGGTGTGGACCTGACCGCGATGCTCACCGCCCATTATGAGCGTGACGCCGACGTCACGCTGTATCTGGTCCGGGTCGCCGACCCGCGTGCGTTCGGTTCGGTGCCCACCGACGCCGACGGGAATGTGTTGGCATTCCTGGAGAAGACCGATGATCCGCCGACCGATCAGATTAATGCCGGCTGCTACATCTTCAAACGAGAGATCCTCGACCGCATCCCGCGCGGCCGGGCGGTATCGGTGGAACGTGAGGTCTTTCCGGCACTGCTGGCCGACGGGGCGAAGGTGTGTGGATTCGTCGACTCCGGCTACTGGCGCGATATGGGCACACCCGAGGACTTCGTTCGGGGTTCGGCGGACCTGGTGCGCGGCCTGGCCCCGTCACCGGCACTGGGCGACCGCCGCGGTGAAAGTCTGGTGCACGACGACGCGACGGTGGCGCCCGGTGCGGTACTCGTCGGCGGCACCGTGGTGGGCAGGGGCGCCCAGATCGGACCCGGGGTGCGTCTTGACGGCGCGGTGATCTTCGATGGCGCCACCGTGGAGGCGGGTGCGGTGGTGGAACGCTCCATCATTGGGTTCGGCGCGCGGATCGGACCGGGCTCGCTGATCCGGGACGGCGTGATCGGCGACGGCGCCGACATCGGAGCGCGATGCGAGTTGCTGCGCGGCGCCCGGGTGTGGCCCGGGGTGCTCATCCCGGATTGCGGGATCCGCTACTCCAGCGACGGTTAGCCGCATCCACGAGACGGATCAGTCCAGCGTCGGTCCCATCGGGCAGTTGGTCGATCGGCCACCACCGCAGATCCAGTGACTCATCGCTGATGGCGATCTCGGCTCCGGGCGCGGCGGTGGCGATGAATTGCAGATCGAGGTGTCGGGTCGGGACACCTAGCGAACAGGTCACCGAATGCACATGAACCGCAGCAAGATTCGGGTGCAGGTGCAGATCGGTGATCCCGGATTCCTCGGTGGCCTCCCGCAGTGCTGCACCGAAGATGTCGATGTCGGTGTCCTCGCAGTGCCCGCCCAACTGCAGCCATCGTCCAAAGCGGGGATGCAGGGTCAGCAGCACCTTCTGCGCGCTGTCATCGACGACGAGGGTGGACGCGGTGATGTGGCCGGCCACGCACGACCGCATGCAGCTGTCCGGTCGGGCGTGCAGGAAGGCCAGCACCGCGTGGCGTAGCGCATCCTGGTCGCAGTCGGCCGTTTCCCAGTTGGTCAGCAGTGCGATCGCTGATTCGCGCACGCTCATCGTCGGACCAGTTGGTCGCCGACCGGCGCAGGGTCGCGAGGATGCGGCGGCTCGTCGGGATAGCCGATCGCCACCGCGCCCAACGGATGCCAGTCCGGCGGTAGGTTCAGAACGTCGCGCACCACGTCCGGAGCGAAGATGGTCGATCCGATCCAGCAACTGCCGACTCCCCGGACGGCAAACGCGACCAGCAGGGCCTGCACCGCGGCACCCACGGCCACAGTGAACATGGTGCGTTCGGCCGCGGTCCGAACCGGGTCCGGATAGTGGTGGGCGCCCTCGGGTACCAGGAACGGGATCACGACTTCGGGTGCGTCGTAGAGAATCCGGCCGCGATCCACCCGGCGATCGATCGCCTCGGCCGGTTTACCGTCTGCGGCGAGGTCGGCGCGCCACGCCTGTGCCATCCGATCCAGAAGTGCGATGCGCCGCGCGCGGTCGGCAAGCCAGACGAAGCGCACCGGGCGGGTGTGATGTGGGGCGGGCGCGGTGAGCGCCTCGGCGACGGCGGCTTCGATCAGACCGGCCTCGATCGGCTGCGTCGTGAAAGTGCGTACCGACCGGCGCAGCAATTGGGCTTGCTGTCGGCCGAGTTCGATCGCCTCGGCGGTACCGAGCCAGAACAGGTCGTCCTCGCCGCTGCGCAGGAGACGCGCGGCATCCGATCCGTCATCGCGCATCGTCAGGCCGCGCACCACCGCCACCGGCACCGCGGTCAGTTTGCCCTTCACCAGGTCGGCCGCGGCGGCGATCTCGTCGGCGACGGCGACCTCGGTGACCACGAGTTCATTACCGTGGCCGTCGAGCGCGCCGGCGTAGCCGTGCAGCACCGGCACCCCGGCCGAGCCGATCGCGGCATCGGTCTGCCCGTTGCGCCAGGCGCGGCCCATGGTGTCGGTGATGATCACCCCGACCTCGACACCGAGGATTTCACGCAACGCGCTGCGCAACCTCGACGCGCTGGCATCCGGGTCAATCGGCAGCAGGGCCAATTCCGTTGTGGCGACATTGGATCCGTCGACTCCGGCGGCGGCCTGGATCAGACCCTGACGGTTCTCGGTGATCAGGGTCTTCCCCTTGCGGGCCAGTACCCGGATCGCCTCAGAGTCGATCAGCCTGCGGCGCAATGCATCCCGCTCATCCGGATCGGCGGGGGCAGTGACAATGCGGCCCTCACACTTGGACACCGCCTTGCTGGTGACAACGACGACGTCGCCGTCCCGCAGCCACGGTGCGGCCGCGGCGATGGCAGCGGCGAGATCATCGCCGGGCCGAAACTCGGGAAGTCCGGGCACCGGCAGGATCTCGACGGCCGCCGCGGTTCCATGGTCGCCGCTCGGCGGCGCCGTCAGAC
>JBAXIR010000198.1:0-4177 GCA_037138275.1 Mycobacteriaceae bacterium
GGTACCGGCGGAAGTCCCGGCGCGGCGGGTACCGGCGGGAGCCCCGGCGCGGCGGGTGCGGCGGGCGCGGGCGGCAAGCCCGGCAGCGGTGCAGCCTCCACGGGTGCAGCCTCGGTAGGCGGCGTCATCCAGGGTGCCGGCGCCATCGGCATCATCCACGGCGGCAGGTCCGGCTGTTCGGCCGCGGGCGGCAACTGAGATGCCATGCAGATCACCTGGCAACCGTGCTCGGGCAGCACGCTGAGCGCACCGGCAGCTCCGGGCACCGGTCCGGGCATGGCCATCTGCCCGGCCAGTTCGGTGTTGCCGAGGTTGAACAGCGGTAGTTGCGAGAGCGGGTCGCCCGACATGCTGGGGCCCAGGCCCTCCGGGTTTTCCAGATGTGCGTCGCCGAGTGCGGGGACCGGGCCGGTAATCGCCGGGAGATCGACCGGCGCCACGCCCGTGGCGTAGGCGGCAGCCCAGCCAAGCACGTTCTGCGCATAGGGCATCGAATTGTTGTAGCGCAGGATCGCGGTCAACACCTGGGCCTGGTTGCGCAGATTCAAGCCTCCACTGCACAGGTAACGCGCAGCCGAAAGGGTGGCGTCGAACAGGTTCTGTGGGTCGGCCCGCCCGTCGCCGTCGCCGTCGGAGGCGTATCGGGACCACGTTCCGGGCAGGAACTGCATCGGACCCAGCGCGCGCGCGTAGTTAGCTCGGCCGCCCATATTGCTTTGCACGATCACTTCGTTGCCCGGTAGGGAGCCGTCCAGTGCAGGTCCGTAAATAGGCCGGACTGCCGTGCCGCGTGTGTCGGTGGCGCCGCCATTGGCGTGAGACGACTCGATCCGGCCGATCCCGGCCAGCAGGTTCCAACTAACGCCGCAACCCGGGGCGGCGGCCGCCATGGTCTGCTCGGCCTTGCGATAGGCCGACAGGGCCATGGCCGGAATCCGCATTCCGCCGACGGCGCTGACCACGGCGGGCGGCGGTGGCGGGGAGTAGACCGTGTTGGCCGCGAACCGGAAGTCGGCCGGCGGTTTGGCCATCGCCACCACAGCCACGCCGTGCGATTCCGGCTCGGGCGACTGGACTGAGGCCAGCGGGGTGACATCGTTGCTGTTCACGGGCACGGCGGAGCGGCCTGGAGAGGCGGCTACGGCACCGGCCAGCAGGATGGGAGTGAGCACGACGATACCGAAGGCGGGGGCGCGTAACCCCCCGCTGATCCGGTGCTTCATTCCCACGTGCCCGTCCTCAACAGATGTCTGACCCAGTTCTGTGAACCAAGTCACCATACATAAGGCTGTGACGCCTGGGGAATGCTATGCCAGCTTGTCATCCTGGGATCTTTTCGCCCGGCGCTCCGCGGACCCGGGTTTGCCGGAAGGCTTTGTCGATGGTTGCAGGGACTCAAGAAGTTCCCGGAGCTCGTCGAGTTCGCGTCGGAGATAGTCGCGGGTGGCGACTTCACCGACCGCCAGGCGCAACGCCGCGAGCTCGCGGGCCAGGAATTCGGTATCGGCCTTGGTCTGCTGCGAGCGCTGCCGATCCTCCTTCAGGGCGACTTTATCGCGGTTCTCCTGGCGGTTCTGAGCCAGCAGGATCAGCGGTGCGGCGTAGGCGGCCTGCGTGGAGAACGCCAGGTTGAGCAGGATGAACGGGTATGGGTCCCAGCGCAGGCCGACAGCGAATAGGTTCAGCGTGATCCATACGATCACCAGGACCGTCTGCCACAGCAGGTAGCGGCCGGTGCCCAGGAACCTGGCGATCGCCTCGCTGTACCGGCCCACCGCCTCCTGGTCGAAATTCAGGGACGGCCGCCGTGATGTGCGCGGGGTATCGAGGCGCTGCCGCGGATCGCTCACGGCGCGGGCCTCGCTACTACGTTCGCTTCATCCTCTTCGAAACTCTCCCGCCAGTCGTCGGGGAGCAGATGGTCGAGGACGTCGTCGACGGTGACCGCACCGAGCAGATGATTGGACTCGTCGACCACCGCGCCGCACACGAGGTTGTAGGCGGCGAGGTGCCGGGTGACAGAGCCGAGCGGGCTGTCGGGCCGCAACGGCGGCAGGTCGGGGTCGAGGATGCCGCTGACCAGGTTCGCCGGCGGCTCCCGCAACAGCGCCTGCAGATGAACGCAACCCAGATATCGGCCGGTCGGGGTGGCGGTCGGCGGCCGGACCACGAAAACCAACGACGCCAGGGCCGGAGTGAGATCGGGGTCTCGTACCCTGGCCAGCGCCTCGGCGACCGTGGTGTCCGGGGCCAACACCACAGGTTCGGAGGTCATCATGCCGCCGGCGGTGTAGGGGGAGTGGCTCAGCAACCGACGCACCGGTTCGGAGTCTTCGGGATCCATGCGGCGCAGCAGCGCCTCGGCCTCGGTTGGATTCAGCACGCCGAGCAGGTCGGCGGCATCGTCGGGATCCATCGCCTCGAGCACGTCGGCGGCCCGCTCGGTGTCCAACCCCATCAGCAGTTCGGTCTGGTCGTCTTCGGGCAACTCCTGCAGGATGTCGGCCAACCGCTCGTCGTCGAGCGCCTCGATGACCTCGATGCGACGCTTGGCCGGGAGATCGCGCAGTGCGTCGGCCACCTCCACCGGACGCCGGCCCTCGAACTGATGCAGTAGTTGGGCCACGCCCTGACCGGGCATCGCCAGGCCGGACGGGGTGAGCCCCTGGACGTTCTGCCACTCCACGACCGTGACCGGCGATCGCCGACCCAGCCGCCGCTGGCTGCGCACCGCGACCCTGGTGACCAGCCAGTCCCGCGTGCGGCTCTGTTCGATGCCCAGGTCGATCACCACGACGTCGACGTCGGCGAGTTGCTCCTGCTCGGGGTCGGTGACCCGAACCCGGGTGTCGAGCACCTGGCCGAGCACCAGAACCTCGCCCGGATGCTGGTCGAATCGGCGCAGTGAAAGGTTTGCGGTAATGAGCGTGACGGCATTGGGCTCGATCGCCGTCACGCGCAGCATTGGAACGAAAATGCTTTTGCGGCTGGTCATTTCAACGACGAGGCCGAGCACTCGCGGTTGCTGGCGCACGATGCTGATACTGATCACCACATCACGCACCCGACCCAGGGACTCGCCGTCGGGGCCCAGCACGACCATTCCTGCCAGTCGCGCCGCGTATACCCTGTTTACCGACGCCATGACTACAAAGGGTAGGAGTCTGCGCGTGGACAACGCCTATCGACCCCGCCGAACCTGTTTGTCGGTTCCGGGTAGCAACCTCACGATGATCGAGAAGGCCAAGGGTCTTCCGGCCGACGAGGTGTTCCTCGACCTGGAAGACGCGGTGGCGCCGGATGCCAAGGCGCAGGCCCGGACCCAGGTCGCCGCTGCGTTGGCGGGGCCGGGATGGTCCGGCCAGTTGCGTGGGGTCCGGGTCAACGACTGGACGACACCGTGGACCTACACCGACGTGATCGACGTGGTGTCGGCGGCGGGCTCGCACCTTGACGTCATCGTGCTGCCCAAGGTGAGCGACGCGCACCATGTGCAGGCGTTGGATCTGTTGCTCACCCAACTTGAGCGCAGTCACGGGATTCCGGTGGGCCGGATCGGCGTCGACGTCCAGATTGAAAATGCCAAGGGGCTGAGCAACATCCACGCGATCGCCGCCGCCCCACGGGTTCAGGCGTTGGTGCTCGGGCCGGCCGATCTGATGGCCGACCTCAACACGCGCACGCTCGTCGTCGGCGAACAACCGGAGGGCTACGACGTCGGTGACGCCTACCACCACGTGTTGATGACCATTCTCGTGGCTGCCCGTGCGCACGGCGTCGCCGCTATCGACGGGCCGTACCTGAAGGTGCGGGACACCGAGGCGTTCCGCCGGGTGGCCGGTCGATCCGCCGCGCTGGGCTACGACGGTAAGTGGGTGCTGCACCCCGACCAGATCGCCGCCGGCAACGAAATTTTCAGCCCCGGCCAACAGGAGTACGACCACGCCGAACTTATTCTTGAGGCCTACGGGTGGCATACCTCGAAAGCCGGTGGCGCGCGCGGCGCCGTGATGCTCGGCGATGAGATGATCGACGAGGCGAGTCGCAAGATGGCACTGGTCGTGGCGGCCAAGGGGCGGGCCGCCGGAATGACCCGGCAGGCCGATCCATTCGTGCCGCCGGATTAAATCCGGGTGCTAGTTCCAGGCGGTGCTAGTTCAAAGCGGTGCTAGTTCAA
>JBAXIR010000199.1:0-4085 GCA_037138275.1 Mycobacteriaceae bacterium
CGTCACAGCATCACCCCGGCGAGGTCCAGTCCGGCGCGGACCATTTCGGCGGTGGCCGCCGGATCGGACATCAGCAGCGGAATCGACTTCACCGTCACACCGGGCACATCGGCATAGTCCTGGTCACTGACCAACCAGTAATCCAGCAGCCCGGTGGCAGACCGGGCGCCGTAGTGCCGGCCGACCGCCTCCGAACTCGTCTCGACACCGATGACCGTCAGACAGTCATCGGCCATCCCGCGCAACGGCTTTCCCCCGATAATGGGCGAGTATCCGATCACCGGGGCGCCCGTAGAGCGCAGCGCACCCCGGATACCGCCAATTGCCAGCGTCGCACCGATGCTGACGACGGGGTTGGACGGCGCCAGCATGACGACGTCGGCTCCGGTGATTGCCTCGACGACTCCCGGGCCGGCCACCGCCTTGTCGGCTCCGACGAAGGCGAAGCTGTGCGTGGGGATCCGGGCGCGGTAGCGCACCCACCACTCCTGGAAATGGATGGCCCGACGATCGCCGCTGTCCGGATCCGTGACCACGACGTGGGTTTCGCACCTGTCGTCACTGGCCGGTAACAGCGTGGCACCCGGCGACCAGCGGTCACATAATGCCTGCGTCACCGCCGACAGCGGGTATCCCGCGCGCAGCATCTGGCTGCGCACCAGATGGGTGGCGAGGTCGCGGTCGCCGAGCCCGAACCAGTCCGGTTGCACGCCGTAAGCGGCCAATTCCTCCTTGGCATGCCAGGTTTCGTCACGGTGTCCCCAACCCCGGTCGGGGTCGATACCGCCACCGAGGGTGTACATACAGGTGTCGAGGTCCGGGCAGATGCGAACGCCGAACATCCACGCGTCATCGCCGATATTGACTACCGCGGTCAGTTCGTGATCAGGATCGGTTGCGGCTCCGCCGAACTGACCTAATCCCAGCAGTCGCTGCACCCCCAACAGAAACCGTGCGCCCCCGATTCCGCCGACGAGAACCGTGATCTTCACACCGACCGACACTAGGCGGTCGGCTCGCACGCGGTCACGCTGGCGTCACCGCGCTGACACGCCGCGGTGACGACACGCCGGAATTTCGGAAGAAAGTGGTAGCTAAATCAGCGATATGCCTTGACCGCCGCACATCGGCACTGTCTAATCACATGAGTGTCATTTCCCGGGCGACCTGCCGGTTTCGGTGTGGCAGACCGTGATTCGACCAGATGTTCGAATAAACCGAATCGGCACAACGAACTTCACACACGATAGTTAGGAGGGGCGGATATGTCCTACGACCAATTTCTCGGCGATCAGTTTCTGAACACGCTAGGCGAACCGCGCATCGGCACTGGGTCGTCGTTCATCGGAAACCTGGCCCGGACGCATTTGAGTCTGGTGCCGGATCCGAGCGACTTGATGGCGGCGCAAGGTGATGAGGATCAGTGGCAGGAGCGCGCACTGTGCGCGCAGACCGACCCTGAGGCGTTCTTCCCGGAGAAGGGCGGTTCGACCCGTGAGGCCAAGCGCATCTGCCTGGGCTGTGATGTCAAGGATGAATGCCTGGATTACGCACTGGCCAACGACGAGCGCTTCGGTATCTGGGGCGGACTCTCGGAGCGGGAGCGCCGGCGCCTCAAGCGCGGCATCATCTAGTCCTCGCCGATGGTGGGGTCGATGACAGCGGGTTCGACCCCCAGGTGGGTGGCTACCTGTGCCACCAAGATCTCGTGAAGTAGATCGGTCAGGTCAACCGAGTCCTTGGCTCGTCGTTCAATTGGCTTGCGAAACAACACTATTCGGGCGCGCGTGGGATCACCGCGCACATCAACTCCGGCCGGTATCAAGCGGGCCAGTGCGATCGGCCCATCCGCCACCACCTCCGGCGGCCACTGCACACTGTCAGGATCCTTGGGAGCGATGCGCGGAATCTCGTCCACGGCGACGTCCAGACCGGTGAGCCGGTTGTGCCAGCGCTGCTCAATGGGTTCGTATGCCTCGAGGACCGCCATATCGAAGCGTTCGGCGCGGCTGCGCCACCCCGGAACCGATTTCGGCAGCAGCGGCCCACGCATCTCCCGGCCGCGGCGTGAGCCGCCCCCAGCCCCACCGCCACGCCGGGAACTGCGGGAATCAGCCACGGACTCAGATCGTAACGGTTGTACATCAGCAACCGCATGGCTGCGCGTGTCCGGCTTCGACCCGCATTTGACCGCGATAGCCTCGCGAGCGTGAATGTTCCCCGTCGATGCAGTCGGCCAGGGTGCCCCCTCTATGCGGTGGCGACGCTGACCTACGTCTACTCCGACTCGACCGCCGTCGTGGGACCGCTGGCAATTGCCCGCGAGCCGCACTCCTGGGATCTGTGCATCGGACATGCGAGCCGGATCACCGCACCCCGGGGTTGGGAGATGATGCGGCATGCCGCACCGTTGCCGACCAATCCCGACGAGGACGACCTCGTCGCGTTGGCCGACGCCGTGCGGGAGGGCCGAGTGTCGGCCACCGCTCCGTCGCCCGGGTTCTCCGATCCGCTCGGCACGACGCCGTCCGCGTCGCCGGGTACCGGCGGGCAGCAGTCCGGTTCGGCCGGCCGCCGGCGTGGGCACCTGCGGGTTCTTCCCGACCCCACCGATTGACCAACGGCTAGGCTGACGGGGCTCATCAGTCCCGACGCCCCAGGAGCTCCACCATGCCCAGGCCCGCCGCTGAGGTGCGCCGTGTGATCAAGGCCTACGACGTCCGTGGCCTGGTCGGCGTGGAACTCGATGAGGGCTTCGTCGCCGATGTCGGTGCGGCGTTCGCCCGAGTGTTGCGCGACGAAAACCACCGTGACGAGAGCCACCGCGACGACGACGCCATCCGGGTGGCGATCGGTCACGATATGCGGGCGAGTTCGCCGTCGTTAGCCGCCGCCTTCGCCGAGGGCGTCACCGGTCAGGGCCTCGATGTCGTGCGGATCGGACTGGCTTCTACCGATCAGTTGTATTTCGCATCCGGTCTCCTGAACTGTCCCGGCGCGATGTTCACCGCAAGTCATAACCCGGCGGCCTACAACGGCATCAAACTGTGCCGGGCGCAAGCCAAACCGGTCGGCGAGGACTCCGGTCTGGCGGGAATTCGCGACGACATCATCGCCGGCGTCCCGGCCTACGGCGGCCCGCGCGGACAGATCCATGATCAGGATGTGCTCGCCGACTATTCGAAGTTCCTCCGGTCGCTGGTCGATGTCAGCAGCCTGCGCCCCCTGCGGGTGGCCGTCGATGCGGGCAACGGCATGGCCGGCCACACCGCACCCGCCGTCCTCGGCGCGATCCCCGGCTTGACTCTGCTGCCGTTGTATTTCGAACTTGACGGAACTTTTCCCAACCACGAGGCCAATCCGCTGGAACCTGCGAACCTGATGGATCTTCAGCGCCACGTCACAGCCACCGGAGCCGATATCGGTCTGGCGTTCGACGGCGATGCCGACCGCTGCTTCGTCGTCGATGAGCGGGGCAGTCCGGTGTCACCGTCGGCGGTGACCGCACTGGTCGCCGACCGGGAACTGACCCGCGAACCCGGCGCCACGGTGATCCACAACCTGATCACCTCACGGGTGGTTCCCGAAGTGATCGCCCAACGCGGCGGAACGGCACTGCGTTCGCGAGTCGGCCACTCCTATATCAAGGGGTTGATGGCCCAAACCGGAGCTATCTTCGGCGGCGAGCATTCGGCGCACTACTACTTCCGTGATTTCTGGGGTGCGGACTCCGGCATGCTGGCCGGCCTGCACGTTCTAGCCGCCCTCGGTGAGCAATCGCGGTCGCTGTCTGCCGTGATGGCCCAGTACCAGCGATATGCGGCATCAGGTGAGATGAACTTCCGGGTCAACGATGCTCCCGCGTGTGTGGCTGCCGTCGTGAAATCCTTTGAAGCGCAAACTGTTTCGCTCGATCACCTCGACGGTGTCACCGTCGATCTGGGCGATGGTTCCTGGTTCAATCTTCGAACCTCGAACACCGAGCCGTTGCTGCGACTCAATGTCGAGGCGCGTACGCCCGCCGAGGTCGATCGCCTTGTCGGTCAGGCCACCGAGCAGATCGCGGCTACGCCGTGAGCGCGACA
>JBAXIR010000200.1:0-4028 GCA_037138275.1 Mycobacteriaceae bacterium
GGCGCCGCGGCGAGGACCTGGAGGCGTTCATCACGTCGGTACAGAGCGTGCCGCTGCGGGCCGGTGGGTTGCAGCTGTTCTCGGCACACCAGATGAGCAGTTGCCGGCTGGGCACAGATCCGCAAACCTCGGTGGCCAACACGTCGGGCGAATTGCACGACACCCCGGGGGTCTACATCGGCGACGCCAGCGGCATGCCGACCGCCAGCGGCACCAATCCGATGATCTCGGCGATGTCGCTGGCGCACCGCACCGCCACGAACATCGCCCATGAAGCCCAGTCCACCGTCAACGCCTGACCGTCCACGCCTGACCGTCCACGCCCGACCGTCCACGCCTGAGGAGAACCCATGACGACAATGATTCCGACCCCGGTCCACGACCGGCTCTACATCGGTGGTCAGTGGACCGCTGCCAGCAGCTCGGAGACCATTCCCGTCGAGAATCCCTACACCGAGCAGGTCATTGCCAACATCCCGATCGGCGACGCGTCCGACGTGAACCGCGCGGTCACCGCCGCGCGCGATGCCTTCCCCGGTTGGGCGGCAACTCCGATCGCCGACCGCGTCGACATGATCGACGCGATCGCCGAGCGGCTGTCCGACCGCGGCGACGAGTTGGCCGCCATCATCACCAGTGAGGTCGGCACACCCATCACGCTGTCGCGGCTCATTCAGGTCGGGCTGCCCACCATGTCGTTCTCGGCCATCCGTGGTCTGGTGGACGACATCCACCTCGAGGAGGAGGTCGGCAACTCCCTGGTGATTCGCGAGCCACTCGGTGTCGTCGCGGCGATCGCGCCGTGGAACTACCCGCTGCACCAGATGGCCGCCAAGGTCGCCCCGGCGCTGGCCGCCGGCTGCACGGTGGTCCTCAAACCCTCCGAGATCACTCCACTCTCGACGTTCGCGCTGATGGAGATTTTCGATGAGGTCGGCCTGCCGCCCGGAGTGGTCAATATGGTGACGGGCTGGGGCAACGTCATCGGCGAAGCGATGATCACCAACACCGACGTCAACATGGTCACCTTCACCGGCTCCGAGGGCGTCGGCCGGCACATCGGTGAGGTCACCGGCCGCAACCTGGTGCCCGCGGCCCTGGAGCTGGGCGGCAAGTCGGCCTGCGTGGTGCTCGATGACGCCGACATGGTGATGGCGATCTCCGCCGGCGTCAGCCGCTGCATGCTGAACTCCGGTCAGACCTGCATCGCGCAGACCCGTCTGGTGGTGCCCCGCTCCCGCTTGGCCGAAGCCGAGGCGATCGCCGCCGCGGTAGCCCAAGCCCACATCATGGGCGACCCGTTCGATATGGCGACCCTGAATGGACCGCTGGTGTCGGCGCTGCAGCGCGACCGGGTGCGCGAGCATATCCGCAACGCCATGGCCGACGGTGCGCGACTGGTCGCGGGCGGACCGGACACCCCGGCCGGACTGGATCACGGTTACTTCGTGGCCCCGACGGTGTTGTCCGACGTCACCAGTGACATGAAAGTGGCCCAGGAAGAGATCTTCGGGCCGGTGCTCGTCATCATCGCCTACGACGACGAGGACGACGCGGTCCGCATCGCCAACGACTCCCGCTTCGGGCTCTCCGGTGCGGTGTGGTCCGGTGATGAGGACCGGGCGATGCGGGTGGCACGCCGGATCTACACCGGCCAGATCGACGTCAACGGCGGCGCATTCAACCCGTACGCGCCGTTCGGCGGGGTCGGCGCCTCTGGACTCGGCCGCGAGTTGGGCATGCACGGCCTGGAGGAGTTCTTCTACGTCAAGTCGATTCAGCGCTGACCGGAAAAGTCAGCGTGGCCGGGTGGGCCCGGATCGGCACGCGCATGCTCTCGAAGTTCGGTGACCACGCAGAATCCTCGGTGTGAGTGCGGAGTTGCTGTCGGTCGACCCGGTGACGGCCGCCCGGCATCTCCTCGGAGCGGTTCTCGTTTGTCGCGGGGTGAGTGCGCAGGTGGTCGAGGTTGAGGCCTACGGCGGGCCGGCGCAGGGTCGCTGGCCGGATCCGGCATCGCACGCATACCGGGGGCTGACCCCGCGCAATGCGGTCATGTTCGGGCCTGCGGGCCGACTCTACGTCTACCGCAGTTACGGGATCCACCTGTGCGCAAACGTCTCCTGCGGTCCCGACGGGACGCCGGCAGCGGTCCTCGTGCGGGCGGCAGTCATCGAGTCCGGCCTGCCGACAGCCCGTACCCGACGCGGGCCCGCGGTTGCCGATCGTTCGCTTGCCCGCGGCCCGGGAAACCTGTGTTCCGCATTAGGAATCACGTTGCCGGACAATGGAATTGACCTCTTTGACCCTCGGTCGGCGGTCACCGTCGAGCTCGCCGAGCCGCTGCCGGCGACGGCCGGGCCGCGGGTCGGCATCAGCCAGGCAGTCGATCTGCCCTGGCGGTTCTGGGTATCCGGTCGGCCCGAGGTCTCGGCGTACCGGCGCAGTCCGCGCGCGCCATACGGGAAGATCAACCCATGAGCACGACAATTCTCGACGAACTCGGCTGGCGCGGACTCGTCGCGCAGTCCACCGATATCGACGCACTCGCCGCCGCGGCCGCGGCCCCCCCGATGACGGTGTACGCCGGTTTCGACCCGACCGCGCCCAGCCTGCACGCCGGAAACCTGGTGCCACTCCTTACTCTTCAGCGGTTCCAGCGGGCCGGCCACCGGCCGATCGTGTTGGCCGGTGGGGCCACCGGGCTGATCGGTGACCCCCGCGACACCGGTGAGCGGACCATGAACACCGCCGACACCGTCGCTGCGTGGTCCGAGCGCATCCGCGGCCAACTCGAGCGATTCGTCGACTTCGACACTTCAGCCACCGGGACTGCCACCGGCGCCATCGTGGAGAACAACCTGACCTGGACCGCACCGCTGGGGGCGATCGAGTTCCTGCGCGATGTCGGTAAGCACTTCTCGGTCAACGTCATGCTCGACCGCGACACCATCCGCCGGCGCCTCGACGGCGAGGGCATCTCCTATACCGAGTTCAGCTACATGCTGCTGCAGGCCAACGACTACGTGGAACTGCATCAGCGCCACGGCTGCTCGCTGCAGATCGGCGGCTCCGACCAGTGGGGCAACATCATCGCCGGGGTGCGCCTGGTGCGCCAGAAACTCGGCGCGAGCGTGCATGCGCTGACCGTGCCGCTGGTCACCGCCGCCGACGGCACCAAATTCGGCAAGTCCACCGGTGGCGGCAGCCTGTGGCTGGATCCTGAGCTGACCAGTCCGTATGCCTGGTACCAATACTTCGTCAACACCGCCGACGCCGACGTCATCCGATACCTGCGGTGGTTCACCTTCCTGGCGGCTGATGAACTCGCTGAACTGGAGGAGGCCACCGCGGAACGTCCGCATGAGCGGACGGCGCAGCGCCGGCTGGCCCGGGAACTCACCACCCTGGTGCACGGTCAGGCCGCCACCGAGTCCGTCGAACACGCCTCGGGGGCATTGTTCGGCCGTGGTGAGCTCGACCGACTGGATGAGTCGACGCTGGCGGCGGCGCTACGCGAGACCTCGGTCGCTGAACTGGTGGCCGGCGGGCAGGGCGGCATCATCGACCTGCTGGTGGCCACCGGACTGTCGGCCAGCAAGGGCGAGGCCAGGCGCACCATCGCCGAGGGCGGGGTGGCGGTCAACAACGTCCGGGTTGACAGCGAGACCTGGGCCGCCGGACCGTCCGACTTCCTGCACGGACGCTGGCTGGTTTTGCGTCGCGGCAAGCGGAATATCGCCGGCGTGCTCCGCGTTGGGTAGTTAAGTCAGGCGCGAAAAACGCCGGACAGCAGTAGATTTGACTCCCTGGCCACCTTGACGTAACTTAAGTCAGTCGTTGTGACGCGGTTCGTCCGCAGAGCACGGCGGCATCCCTCGGGAATGATTCCGGACTTCGGATCGTTCCTACTGTCCGAACTACGAGCACGCGGTTATTGCCGCGGGTTGGTTGCGCGGTCGGCACGGGATGCCGGGTGTTGTTGTTTGAGAACTCAATAGTGTGTTTGGTGGTTTTTGTTTGTTGTT
>JBAXIR010000201.1:0-4013 GCA_037138275.1 Mycobacteriaceae bacterium
ATCGGCCACCGCACCGACGGTCTCCTCGTACTCGGCAGCGCCGCCGGGGCCGCCTACACGCTCGGGCCCGACCGCAGCGTCACGCACAGGGCGGCGATCTTCGCCCGGGTCGACGCCATCGTCACCGAGGGTGACACCGCCGTCATCCTGGACCGCGGTCAGACCTCGGTGACGGCTCTGAGCCCACAGGGCACGCCGCAGCAGTCGCTGCGGGCCGGCCTCGGTGCGACCACCATGGCCGCCGATCCGATGGGCAGGGTGCTGGTCGCCGACACCCGGGGTGGGCAGTTGCTGGTATTCGGCGTCAACCCCTTGATCGCACGCCAGGCCTACCCCGTGACCGGGTCGCCCTACGGGATCACCGGGTCGAGCGCACTGGTGTGGGTTTCGCAGACCGCGACCAATGAGGTGATTGGCTACGATCTGGCTACCGGCATACCTGTGGAGAAGGTGCGTTATCCGACCGTGCGGCAACCGAACTCGCTGGCATTCGACGATGCGTCCGGCACCCTGTACGTGGTGTCGGGCTCCGGTGCTGGCGTGCAGGTGATCCGCAACGCGGCCGGTACGCGGTGAGCGCGCCGCACCGGGGCCGGATGCCGGCCGCCTGGGAAGTCGAATTGACCGATGACTACGAGTGGATTCCGCTGCGGCTGCCGCCTGAGGTAACCCGGATCAGTGCGTCGACGCGACTGGCGATCGAGGCCGAGTACCGCGGCTGGGAACTCAGCAGGGTTCGGCTCTACACCGATGGCAGTCGACGGGTGTTGTTGCGGCGCAAGAAATCTCGGGTTCTCAATCCGCAGCCGACCGATCAGCCGGGCCCGTGATCTACGAGGCGGTGCGCCGCGCGCTGTTCCTGGCGCCGCCGGAACGTATCCACACCCTGGTGTTCGGCGCGCTACGCGGCGCCACCGCCACCGCGGCCACCCGCGGACCGCTGCGCCGGGCACTGGCACCCCATGACCCGGTACTGGCCGGCACGGTGTTCGGGGTGCGCTTCCCCGGCCCCCTCGGTCTGGCGGCCGGGTTCGACAAGGACGGAATCGGTCTGAATACCTGGGGCGCATTGGGATTCGGCTACGCCGAGATCGGCACGGTGACCCCGCTGCCCCAGCCCGGCAACCCCGAACCGCGGCTGTTCCGGCTCCCGGCCGACCGCGCCCTGCTCAACCGGATGGGGTTCAACAACGACGGCGCCGGCCAGTTGGCGCTGCGCCTGGCCCGCCACCACCCCGACGTGCCGATCGGTGTCAACATCGGCAAGTCCAAGGTGACCCCGCCCGAGCAGGCCGCCCAGGACTACGCCGCCGGCGCACGGCTACTCGGCCCGCTGGCCAGCTATCTCGTGGTCAACGTCAGCTCCCCCAACACCCCCGGTCTGCGCGACCTTCAGGCCGTCGAGTCATTGCGACCGATCCTGGCCGCGGTGCTGGCCGAGACGTCCACGCCCGTGCTGGTGAAGATCGCCCCGGACCTGTCCGACTCCGACGTCGACGCGGTCGCCGACCTGGCCGTGGAGTTGGGTCTGGCCGGAATCGTCGCCACCAATACCACAATCTCGCGCTCCGGGCTGCGGACCCCCGGCGTGGACGGCCTCGGGCCGGGCGGGATCTCCGGGGCACCGGTGGCTCGGCGGGCGCTGGAGGTGCTGCGCCGCCTGTACGCGCGGGTCGGCGATCGGCAGGTGCTGATCAGCGTGGGCGGCATCGAAACCGCCGCCGACGCCTGGGAGCGCATCACCGCAGGCGCCACCCTGCTGCAGGGCTACACCGGCTTCGTCTACGGCGGTGGCCTGTGGGCCAAGCAGATTCATGACGGAATCGCCGAGCGACTGCACGCCGGCGGGTTCAGCGCGCTGCATGAGGCAGTGGGCTCAGCCGGGCGTTGAGAGCTACGTCTGCTCGTAGGTGCCGTGGATGACCGCGCGGGCGATCGAGTGCATGAAGAGGTTGAAGCCGAGGAAGGCCGGGCTGGCCTCCGCATTGATCTCCAACTTCTCCTGATCGACCGCGTGCACGACCACGAAATACCGGTGATAGCCGTGGCCGGCCGGCGGGGCGGCACCCACATAGCGACGGATCCCCGCGTCATTGCGCAGGGTCAGCGCATCACCGGGTAGCTCCGAGCCGTCACCCACACCCGTCGGCAGGTCGGTGACGGTGGCGGGCAGGTTCGCCACCGCCCAGTGCCAGAAGCCCGACGCCGTCGGCGCATCCGGGTCGAACACGGTGACGGCGAAGCTTCGGGTCTGCTCCGGGAAACCCGACCAGCTCAGCTGCGGCGAGAGATCCTGGCCGCCGGCACCCATGATGCCGCTGACCTGAGCGTTTTTGATCGGTCGGCCGTCGGTGATGTCGGCACTGGTCAGGGTGAAGCTCGGCAGCTTCGGCAGGAAGTCGTACGGGTCGTACGGAAATGCCATGGCGTTCTCTCTTTCCTCTGGTTATTCCTCGGGTCAGCAGTTTTTCAGGAAGTGCTCAAGCACCCGGACGCCGAACTGCAGCGCGTCCACCGGCACCCGTTCGTCGACGCCGTGGAACAGCGCCGCGAAGTCCAGTTCCGGCGGCAGCCGCAGCGGAGCGAATCCGAAACATCGAATGCCAAGGCCCGCAAAGGCTTTGGCGTCGGTGCCGCCGGACAGCATGTAGGGAACGATGCGGGCATCGGGGTCGTGCGCCAGTACCGCGGCATTCATCGCATCGACGAGGTCACCGTCAAAGCCGGTCTGATAGGAGTCCAGTTCGGAGATCCATTCCCGGCTGACATCGGGACCGATCAGTTCGTCGATCTCTTGCTCAAACGCGGCCTGGCGGCCGGGAATCACCCGGCAGTCAATCACTGCCTCGGCGGTGGCCGGGATGACGTTTGCCTTGTAGCCGGCCTTGAGCATGGTCGGATTGGCGGTGTCGCGCAGGGTGGCACCCACGATCCGGGCAATCCCACCCAACTTCGCGATAGCGCCCTCGAGGTCAGGTGAGTCAAAATCAAAGGTGTATCCGGTCTCCTCGGCCACCGCGGTCAGGAACTGCTCGACGGACTCGGTGAGCATCAACGGGAACTGATGACTTCCGATCCGCGCGACCGCCGACGCGATCGCGGTCACCGCGTTGTCGTCATGGATCATCGAGCCATGCCCGGCCCGGCCGCGTGCGGTCAGGCGCATCCACAGCAGGCCCTTCTCCGCGGTCTCGATCAGGTACAGCCGACGCTGGCCACCGTCTCTGCGCGGCAACGTGATTGAGAATCCACCTACCTCGCCGATCGCCTCGGTGACGCCGGCGAAGAGATCTGGGCGGTTGGCCACCAGCCACTGCGCCCCGTACTTGCCGCCGCTCTCCTCGTCGGCGACAAACGCGAACACCAGATCGCGCGGCGGCACAATGCCGGCGCGTTTGAAGTGCCGGGCGACGGCGAGCATCATGCCGCACATGTCCTTCATATCGACCGCGCCGCGGCCCCACACGTAGCCGTCGGACACCGCACCGGAGAACGGATGAACGCTCCAGTCGGCGGCCTCGGCCGGCACCACATCGAGATGACCGTGGATCAACAGCGCACCGCGGCCGGGGTCGGCCCCGGGCAGCCGGGCGAACACGTTGCCGCGGCCGGGCGCACCGGACTCCAGATACTCCGGCTCGAAGCCTGCCTCCCGGAGTTGGCCGGCCACCCACTGGGCGCACTCCGCCTCCCCGTTGGTGGTCTCCAACTCGCCGGTATTGGAGGTGTCGAACCGGATAAGGGCACTGACGAGCCCGACCACCTCGTCTTCGGGAGCCGTCACGGTTGCATTCCTACCATTGACCCGCGCGATGGGCGGTGCGCGCGGTCGGATACCACATCTTTACCTCAAACCACATTTACAACACGCGTCCCATGGGGTTCTATTTACCGATGACCCCTGGGCTGCCCGCCGTCGCCGCCGCACTCTGCCTGTCGACCGCGGCGCTGGTAACCGCCGGCTGTGCGACCACCACCTCCGGAACCGCGGCTCCGGCCCCAGCACCCCCGAT
>JBAXIR010000202.1:0-3971 GCA_037138275.1 Mycobacteriaceae bacterium
CTAGTCGCGGGCAAAAGCCGCGGCGGCCTCCCGCTCCAAGTCCAGGTACACGTCGTCGCCGACGTCCACACCGACGCCGAGGATCTCCCCGCCCTTGAACGGGAAACCCGGCGGGTAGGACCGGCTCACCGGGTCGGCACTGTCGAAGCCGACGCACAAGCCGTCACCGGACAGGGTGAACTTGCCGACCTGCGCGCGCATCGGACCTTCGGCCACCACTTGATCGTCGACGTAGAGCTTGGCGGTGCCGGTCGATTCGCCGTGCTCGCCGGCCCCCTCGCGAATGAACTCCACCCCGAGGGTGCGGTTACCGGGTTCGAGTTTCTTCGAGACGAAGGTCTGCTCGGGCTTGATACCCAGGAAGTTGTAGACGTAGTGCAGCTTGTGATCCTTGATGAACAGCGTGTGCCCACCGAACCGGGAGCCGTGGGCGAAAATCACCCCTTCGGTCTCCGGCGTCACCTTCACGTCGGCGAGAATCTTGTAGGAGCGACCACGGACATTGACCGCCGCGCCCTCCGGCACCGGCGCGGTGTCGGGGTAGTAGATATAGCGAGACCGCGGCGGCTCGGCCTGCGGGCGGGCGTTGCTCAATTGTTCGACGGCGGTCCGATCATCCAGGGGCAGAACGAAATTCGCTTCCGCCTCGGAGAACCAGACGTCGATGAGTTCCTGGAGTTTTTCGGGGTGTTCGGCGGCGAGGTTGCGCGACTCCGCGCGATCCTCATCGACGTGGAAGAGCTCCCATGGGTCCTGGTCAAAGTGGCCCTTACCGCTGATCGGGGCGTGCAGGGCCGAGGCCTTCCAGCCGTCCTGCCACAGGCCGCGGGTGCCCAGCATCGCGTAGTACTGCCGCTCCTTCTTGGTCGGCGCATCGGCCTTGTCGAAGCTGTAGCGCATCGACACTCCGTTGAGCGGGTACTGCTCAACGCCGCGATAGACCTTAGGCATCTCCAGACCGGTGACGTCCAGGATGGTCGGGACGATGTCGGTGGAGTGATGGTATTGGTGGCGCATCTCGCCCTTGGCCTTGATGCCCTTGGGCCAGTGGATCACCAGCGGATCGCAGGTGCCGCCGGAGTACTGGGCGTAGCGCTTGAACATCGGGAACGGTGTGGAGAACGCCGCCGCCCAGCCGGTCGGGTAGTGGTTGTAGGTCTCCGCGCTGCCAAGGGTGTCGAGGTACTGCATGTTCTCGCTCAGCTCGTCGGGGTAGCCGTTGAAGAACTTGTTCTCGTTGACTGATCCGTTCGGCGAGCCTTCGCCGGAGGCGCCGTTGTCGGCGCAGTAAAAGATCAGCGTGTTCTCCAGCTGGCCGGTCTGCTCGAGGTAGTCGACGATCCGGCCCACCTGAACATCGGTGTACTCCGAGAATCCAGCGAACACCTCCGCCATCCGGGCGAACAGCTTGCGCTCATCGGCGTTGAGTTCGGCCCACGGCCGCACGAAGTCGACCTCATTGGCCACGTCGTCGGGCATCGGATTCAACGGAGTCAGCTCGGTGCCCTTCGGCATCACACCGCGCTCGATCATCCGCGCCAGCACCCACTCCCGGTAGGCCTCGTAGCCGTCGTCGAATTTGCCCTTGTATTTGGCGATGTACTCCTCTGGCGCATGGTGCGGCGCGTGGTTGGCGCCGGGGCAGAACCACATGTACCAGGGCTTGGACGGGGTGGCGGAGTGCTGGTCGCGCAGCATCCGAAGCGCCTGGTCGGCCAGGTCTTTCGAGAGGTGATAGCCCTCGTCGGGGCCGTACGGCGGCTCGATGAAGCGGTTGTCCTCGACCAGGTCGGGGTACCAGTTGTTGGTCTCACCGCCGAGGAAGCCGTAGAACCGGTCGAAGCCCTTGGCCAGCGGCCACTCTGAACGGCTGCCGCCCGCGGAGATGTCCTCCTCGGGAACGTTGTGATTCTTGCCGATCCAGAAGGTGCTGTAGCCGTTGTCCTGCAGGATCTGGCCGATAGTCGCGCACTCCGCGGGTAGCCGGCCGGCCGCGCCCGGGAATCCGTTGGATCCCTCGGTGATGGCCGCGCTGCGGTTGACGTGGTGGTTGCGACCGGTCAGGAAGGTCGACCGGGTGGGGGAGCACAGCGCCGTGGTGTGCCACTGGGTGTAGGCCACGCCGTTGTCGGCGAGCCGGTCCAGGGTGGGCATGTTGATCCCGCCGCCATAGGGCGACCAAGCCGCCAGGCCGGTGTCGTCGTAGAGCACCACGAGAATGTTCGGCGAACCCTCGGGAGCCCGCTTCAGTTCATAGGGACCCCAGTCCGGAGTCGAATCCCTGACGTCGAGTTTGATGACACCCTTGAACGTCTCGGCCACAGTTCTCTCCTTTGCTCAATATCAGTTCGGCACTGATGATGGCACGTCACCCTATCGACGTGGACCCGACTTCCGGTTTGCTGTTCTTGAACACCTGCTGAACACCTGCTCGTGGCACTGTCGGTGTTAGGTTTTGACGCGCGTCGATTCCGTGACGCCGGGAACGACAGGAGTGATCGCCGATGGCTCTGGATCCGCGGACACCGGTCATCGTCGGGGTCGGTCAGATCAACCAGCACCGCGAATCGCCCGAGGTCGAACCGGTCGACCTGATGGCCGGTGCCGCCCGGGAGGCGGCCGACTCGCGGGTGCTGGCCGCATTGGACTCCATTCGGGTGGTCAACCTGCTGTCCTGGCGCTACCGCGATCCGGGCCTGCTACTGGGTGTGCGGATAGGCGCGGCCAAAGTGCACACCCAGTACACCGGGATCGGCGGGAACACCCCGCAGTCGCTGGTGAACCAAACCTGCCTGGACATTCAAGCGGGCCGCGCGGATGCGGTACTGCTGGCCGGAGCTGAGACCTGGCGGACCCGAATGCGGTTGCGGGCCAACGGTATCCGGCCGGACTGGACGAAACAGGATGACGCCGTGCCGGTGCCACCGGGAGCGCAGGACGTTCCGATGTCGGGCCCGGGGGAGGACCGCATCGGTCTGGTGCCGCCCTCATTCGTCTACCCACTGTTCGAACAGGCACTGCGGATCGCCGACGGCGAGTCGATGGATGATCACCGCCACCGCATCGGTGCGCTGTGGGCACAGTTCAGTGCGGTGGCACAGGGCAATCCACACGCCTGGAACCGCGAGGCGTTCACAGCTGAACAGATCTGGCGGCCCGGGCCGGACAACCGGATGATCAGTTGGCCGTACCCGAAGCTGATGAACTCCAACAACATGGTGGATCAGGGCGCCGCGCTGATCCTGTGCTCGGCGGGCAAGGCCGAACAGCTGCAGATTCCACGCGACCGCTGGATCTTCCCGCATGCCGGCACCGACTCGCACGACACCTACAGCGTCGCTGAACGCCAGGAGTTGGACCGGTCGCCCGCGATCCGGATCGGCGGAGCGCGGGTGTTGGAACTGGCCGGTGTCGGCGTCGACGATCTGGACTTCGTCGACGTCTACTCATGCTTCCCGTCGGCGGTGCAGATCGCCGCCCGCGAGATCGGCCTTCCGATCGGCGACGCCCGGCGGCCGCTGACCGTCACCGGCGGACTGACCTTCGCCGGTGGACCGTGGAACAACTACGTGACGCACTCCATCGCCACGATGGCCGAGCTGCTGCGCGGCAATCCTGATTCGCGCGGGCTGATCACCGCTAACGGCGGCTATCTGACCAAACACAGCTTCGGTGTCTACAGCGCCACGCCACCGACGGACGAGTTCCGTTGGGAGGACGTTCAGGCCGCCGTGGACCGCGAGCCGACGCGCACCGCACTGGTCGAGTGGGAGGGCACCGGCACTGTGGAGTCCTGGACAACGGCCTTCGACCGGGAAGGCCTGCCGGAGAGGGCATTCCTCGCAGTGCGCACACCCGATGGGTCACGCACCTGGGCGCTCATCTCCGACTCAGATGCGGCTGCGGCCACGGTCATCGAGGACATCGCCGGCGCAGAGGTGAGGGTCCGATCGGATGGCAGTGCCGCCCTG
>JBAXIR010000203.1:0-3950 GCA_037138275.1 Mycobacteriaceae bacterium
TGGTTCGACGGCCAATTCGGTCGAGGATTCGTCGGCGTCGACGTCGGGGCGGGCGACTCCGTCGCGGCGTGGTTCGCGGTCGGCGACGCCGCGTGTCGGTGTGTCGTCGACGAACGTTGATGGTGCCGCTCCGTCGGAGGTCGGTGTCCGTGGTTCGGCTGTCCTGCGGGTCGACGCGGCGGCACCCAGGGCCCAGAATCGTCGCGGTCCGCGGCGTTCGGTGGCGGTTGGCGAGTTCCGGCCGGCGCCGGTGAGTGACTTCACGCCGTCGGCAGCTTTGGTCGACACCTTGTCTCAGGCGGTGGATCCGGCATCGGTCTCGCCTTCGTTAGAGCCCACTTTGTTGGCGGAGTCGGTGATGGTGCCGACGGTTGTGGCAGCGGCGGCGGCGCCGGCGATGACGGCGGCGCCTGCCCACGGTGCGGTGGTGGGTGTGGGCAGTGAATTGTTGTCGGTGCCGGGCACTGGCGGCGATGGTGACGCGCCGCTTGCCGGGTCGGTGGCGTGGGCTGTGTTGGGGTTGACGAGGCGTGAACTGGGTTCGCGGACCGCTAGGCACAGGTCGGCGGCCGCGATCACGATCAGCGGTGAACCGCCGATCGCCGCTTCGGAAGCGGCGATTGCCTTACTGCCCGATTCCGCCGTCGTCACATCCGTCGAATCCCATCCGCAACTCGGCAGTGTCGACACAAAGATCAACGTGCTCAAGGATCCAAAAGCCGGCGTGGACTATGTCGGTGTAGACGGGAGGCACTACACAATTCGTTGGCAACCCGTGGTTGCGAATGATCTCAAGCAGCCACGAGCATTCACGTTCGCTCCGTTGGACCCATCAGTGCTTTACGTCGCTGAGCAATCTGGCGTGGTCAATGTATTCGATGCCGAAAGCGGCAAGCAACGGTCAACATTTGTGGATATCAGCGGGGAAGTGAACAGCACCGGCGACCGCGGATTGATGAGCATCGTGTTGCACCCTGATTTCGGTGATCCAACCGGTGAACACAACTACCTCTACGCATACTATGTGGCCGACCCCGCTGATTCCGCCGATACCGAGGATCCACTGGCAGGCCCAGACGGCACTGGGGACCGCTTCGCTTACGTCGTGCGCTTCACGGCCGATCCCGAAACCAAATACACCACAGCGATTCCCGACAGCGAAGTCATCCTGCTCGGCGGGGTTGGTGTTTCCGGCACGGAAGGATTGAAACCACGGACGTCGAAAGACATCAGCGGAGGCGGCGCCGTCGACAGCACTTTTGATCTCAAACAACCCGAATCCGGATTTGATCCTGAGAAGGGAAGCTACGTCGACAATTACCTCAAAGTCGACTCGCAGGGCAATGTCGGCGGATCCCTTGCCTTCGGGCCAGATGGCGCTCTCTACGTAGCTACTGGCGATGGCGCCTCAAGTATCGCCACCGATCCACGCGCTATCAGCGCGCAAAGCATCGACAGCCTGTCTGGCAAAATCCTGCGAATCGACCCCATCACGGGCTCGGGATTGAAAGACAACCCCTTTGCCAAAGAGGTCGACCTCGAGACCAACCGCGCCAAGGTCTATGAGTTGGGATTGCGCAATCCGTCGTCCATCGGGTTCGCGGAGGATGGGCGTCTCTTCGTCACCGACGTGAATTGGTTCAGCTGGGAGAAGGTCGGCGCCGCCGCGGGGGCGAATTTCGGTTGGCCGTACTTCACACCGGGCGATAAGGGTGTTCTACAGCCGACGCCGGAATTGGAGAAATTCTTCGGTGGCGAAGCCCGCAACGGTCTTACCGTCGAGGAGTTTTACCACGCTGTAGCCAACGGCGATATCAAGCTCACAGAGCCCATAGCGACTTTCACCACGGTGGATCTCCAAGGCGTCGCGGCATCTTCCTGCGGAAGCAAATGTGCCGAGCGGTATCCCGGGTTTGAAAATTGGGTCTTCTTCTCCGAATACGGCACTGCCGAACAAACTTCAAGCGAGCTGTTCAATATTGATGGCGACCCAGCCGCAGGCGCTGGCGCCGTGTTCGCCGTCGACTCCCGTGATCCCAACAGCGTCAGGTATTTGTATAGTGGCCGCGATTGGCCGGTTCAGTCGTTTGTCCAGGGAAAGGACGGACACCTCTTCGCTCTAAACAACAGTGGCGGGATCAGCAAGCTGTTGATAGAGCCAACGGATCAGGCAGGAGAAGCTGAGGCAGAAGCTGAGGCGGCGGCTCAGGCGGCGGCGCAAGCCGAGGCGGCACAAGCTCAGGCAGCGCAAGCTTTGGCTCAAGCCCACTTGACCTCGTACAAGGGCCTGACCACGGCTGGTGACACGAGGGTCTCTGATGGTGTGTTCACTTTGACCACTGCAGGCGGTCGGAGTGGCCAGCTGGGGACGGCGATGTCGGGCCAGCGTATCGATCTCAGCAAGGATTTCATCGTCGCTTTCGAGGTCAACCTCGGCGCCAACGATGCCGGCGCCGACGGGGCCACCATTGTGTTTCACAATGATCCTCGCGGTGTGGGTGCGATGGGACGTCCGGGGGGTGCTTTGGGCGCGACCGGAATCGGCAACGGTTTGGCGATCGAGTTCGACACCTATGCCAACATTTCCAACAATCCCCAACCCAACGCCGATATCGCCGCGGATCACACCAGTTTCGTGGGCACTGACAGTGCCTTCGGAACCACTGCGGTCGCGTTGCCCAATATCGAGAACGGTGCCTGGCATTCGGTGGTGGTCAACTGGAATGCGGCAGCGCAGACGCTGAGTTACACCTTCGACAACCAACCCGGGGGAGTGCTCAACAGCGATCTCTCTACCCAATTCTCCGGCTTCAACGCGACGTTCGGTGGCTCGCAGTATGCCTACTTCGGCTTCACCGCCTCCACCGGAGCGTTCAGCAACACCCAAAGCATTCGCAACGTCCGCACGAACGCCACCTTCGAAAACCTGCCGGAACTAACCCCGTACGAGGGCCTGAGGGCGGGCGGGGATGCGAGGGTTTCTGACGACGTGGTCACCCTGACCACCGCAGGCGGTCGGAGTGGTCAGCTGGGGACGGCGATGTCGGGCAAGCGCCTCGATGTGAGCAGGGATTTCACGGTTGCCTTTGAGGTCAACCTCGGTGCCAACGATGCCGGCGCCGACGGGGCCACCATTGTGTTTCACAATGATCCTCGCGGTGTGGGTGCGATGGGACGTCCGGGGGGTGCTTTGGGCGCGACCGGAATCGGCAACGGTTTGGCGATCGAGTTCGACACCTATGCCAACATTTCCAACAATCCCCAACCCAACGCCGATATCGTCGCGGATCACACCAGTTTCGTCGGTACCGACAGTGCCTTCGGAACCACTGCCGTCGCGTTGCCCAATATCGAGAACGGCGCCTGGCATTCGGTGGTCGTCACCTGGAACGCGGCAGCGCAGACGATGAGTTATACCTTCGACAACCAGTCCGGGGGAGTGCTGAACAGCGATATCGCCACCCAATTCTTTGGTGGCTCGCAGTATGCCTACTTCGGCTTCACCGCCTCCACCGGAGCGTTCAGCAACACCCAAAGCATTCGCAACGTCCGCACCAACGCCACCTTCGAAAACCTGCCGGAACTAACCCCGTACGAGGGCCTGAGGACGGGCGGGGACACGAGGAGCTCTGACGGCGTGGTCGCCCTGACCACTGCGGGTGGCCGGTTTGATCAGGTGGGGATGGCGATGTCGAGCAAGCGCCTCGATGTCAGCAGGGATTTCATTGTCGCTTTCGAGGCCAACTTCGGTGCCGATGATGCCGGCGCCGACGGGGCTGCCATTGTGTTTCACAATGATCTCCGCGGTGTCGGCGCCACCGGACGTGCCGGCGGGGCGTTGGGGGCGAGCGGGATTCGCAACGGCCTGGCGATCGAGTTCGATACCTACGCCAATCTCCCGGATAACCCCTTCCAGCCCAACGCCGATATCGCCGCGGACCACACCAGTT
>JBAXIR010000204.1:0-3936 GCA_037138275.1 Mycobacteriaceae bacterium
AGGATGAGCGCCCGACAAAGCAGCAGGCCTGCCGCCCGGGGGGAAGGGCGACAGGCCTGCTGTGTGGCGGGAACTCAGGCGCCGGATGGGGTGGCGCCGAGAACCCGTTGAATATCGGGGATCATCTGCTGAAGTTGTGAACCCCAGTATCCCCAGCTGTGGGTGCCGTTAGCCGGGAAGTTGAACACCCCGTTCTTGCCGCCGGCAGCCAGATAGTTCTCCATGAACGTCTTGTTGGTGCGCAACGTGAAACCCTCGAGGAACTGAGCTGCCATCAGGTTTCCGCCACCACCGGAGGTATCCAGGTCCGATGGTGTGCCGGTACCGCAGTAGATCCACAGCCGGGTGTTGTTGGCCACCAACTGATTGATGTTGACCATCGGATCATTGCGCCGCCAGGCCGGGTCCGAGGACGGGCCCCACATGCTTTGGGCGTTGAAGCCGCCGGCATCGCTCATCGCCATACCGATCAGCATCGGCCACCACCCCTCGGACGGGTTGAGGAAGCCCGACAGCGATGCCGCGTAGACATACTTCTGTGGGTAGTAGATCGCGTAGTTCAGCCCCGCGCTGCCCGCCATCGAGATACCCACTACTGCATTGCCATTCGGGTTGATCCCGTGATTGGCCTGCAGATAAGCCGGCAACTCGGAGTTCATGAACGTTTCCCACTTATAGGTGTAGTTCTGACCATTGCCCTGCGACGGCTGGTACCAGTCGGAGTAGAAGCTGGACTGTCCGCCAACCGGCATCACCGTCGACAGGCCCGAGTTGAGCGTCCACTCGAACGCCGGAGTGTTGATATCCCAGCCGCTGTAGTCTTCCTGGGCGCGCAGGCCGTCCATAAGGAATACGGCATGCTCGCCGCCACCCTGGAACTGAATGCGGATGTTGCGGCCCATGGACGCAGACGGCACATCCAGATAGAGCACCGGAAGCCCGGGCCGGGAGAAGGCGGCTGCCGTCGCTGAACCCCCGACGGCGCCGATCAGTCCGGGCAGGGACAGTGCTGCCATCGCGGCGGCGGCCGCGCGGCGCACCCAGTTGCCTCGCAATTTCTCGACGATATTCATAAGGACTCCCATCACCTTTCGTACGCTTGACACTCAGCAGTACCTGCCGTGTGCCGGTAGTCAAACACCGGCCGCGGGCGTTAACGAGTACGCGGCGCGGAGCGTCAAGTCGCGGTTGGCTAACGATAAGGAGACGCGACGGACTCGGCCGCGGGACAGCGTCCGGTGGTCTTAGGGAGCAATCCCATCCGAGAGCGCGGCGAGGGCCACCGCTCTGCGCTCGTCGATGGCCCGGCTGACATCTTGCAGTAACGCGGGTCGGTCGAGCAGCAACTCCTCCATCGCGATGCGTTTGATCGCGAGGACGGTGAGCTCCCCCTCTGCGTAGGCATCCCCGGTGACGGGTTCGCGGGTGAGCGCGGTCTGGCCGAGGAAATCACCCTGCTGCAGGGTGCGGATCGGCACGCTCGGTCCGCCCCCGGCATCGACGCACAGCCTGATCCGGCCCTTGATCACGAACGTCATCGCCGAGGGGATCTCCCCGTGGCCGAGGACGAGTTCGCCGTCGCCGTACCGGGCGAGGGTGGTGTTCGGCAATAGCGCTTCCATGTCGCAGTGGCCGAGTCGCAGAATCGGCGCGATCTTCCGTAGTGCCGCGACCCGGTGCGGTAGTGCGGAGAAGTCGTCGTCGGCACCGTCGGAGTGCAGGCCGGCACGTCGGGACGCGTACCACAGCCACCGCTGGAACGTAGTCCTGGCGGCGGCGTCGTCGCCGGGAGAGGCCAGCGGGATCGTGGTCGTGTATCCGGTACTGCCGGTGGCGGCCACCACCGCTGTGGCGCCATCGCGAAGCTGCGGAAGTTTCGAGGCGATCCTGGCCAGTAGCGCGCAAACCTCGTCGGGGGCATCGGCGGCGGTGAAGGTTGACTCCACCACCAAGTTATAGCTCCCGGCGGGTCTGCTCAGATTCGCAAACGATGCCGCCGCCAGTACCGAGTTGGGAATGATCTGCATGCCGCTGCCGGTGTCGATATGTGTTGCGCGCCAATTCACCTCGGTCACTCGTCCGCGAATCACGCGGATACTCGGAATGTTGGTTTCCACCCAGTCGCCCAACTTGAACGGTTGCTCGAAGAGCAGCAGCAGTCCCGAGATGATCTGGCCAACGGAGTTCTGCAGGGTCAGGCCGAGCACGATCGAGCCGATACCCAATACGGTGAACAGCTTGCCGACATTGGCGCCCCAGACCTGGGAGAAGATCAGTGCCACGCCGAGGGCGATGATCACGAATCGGGCCACGTCGAGGAAGATCGACGGCAGCCGGCGCCGCCAACTGCCCTCGGGCGCGCCCTGGAACAGTGTGGCGTTGAGACCGGCGAGCAGCATCAGCAGTACCAGGAAGCCCAACACCGTGGTGACGATTCGCACCCCGGTCGTCTGCGCCGAGATATCGCTGGTTTGCACGATGAGAAGCAAGACGGCACCCAGTGGCAGGACATAGTTGCGCAGCAGGCCGACCGGCTTTGCCAACGCACTGCCTCGGCGGTTGAGGCTGTTGTGCAGTTCGGTCAGCAGCACCAGTGCCGTCGGCAGTCCAATGGCGAGGATCAGCGCCCAGTAGAACCACGGGGTTGTCACGATGCTCACGAATCACCACTCATGTGTTGTCTTCGGCAAGCAGCCAGACCGGTTCCTCCCGGCCGCCGGTGGTAACCGAGCCGGCCGGGAGATAGCGCCGGGTATCCGCGGTGGCCTCGCGCACGCCGGTGGCGACGTACACACCGGATTTAGCGGTGCTGCGGCGGATGGCGGCCGCCAGGTTCACCGCCGAGCCCCACATGTCGTACACCAGGCCGGCTCGTCCGACAAGTCCGCTTGTCACCGCGCCGGTGTTGATGACGACACGCAATGCGATGTGTTGATCGTTCTCGGCGTTATATCGCTCGACGATCCGCTGCATTTCGACGGCGAAGTCCACTGTGCGCGCCACGTTGTCCAGCCGCGGAATGGTGAGCCCGCAACTGGCCAGGTAGCCGCCGTAGGTGTTGCGCACCCGTTCGACGCCCAGATCTTCGGCGGCTCGATCGAATTCGCTGGCCAGGTTGTTGATGATCGCCAACGTCTTCTCGGCATCGAGTTCGCCGGACAGGTCGTCGAGTCCGACCACGTCGGCGAAGAGAACACTGACGTTCTGATGCTCCTCGGCGATGGTCTCCTCGCCGTCACGGTACCGCTGCACCACGGTGTCAGGCATCAGGGAGCGCAGTAGGCGCTCGTTTTCGGCACGCTGCTCGGTAAGGAGTTGATCCTTGACGGCAAGATTGCGACTCATATCGTTGAAGGCGCCTGCGAGTTGGCCGAATTCGTCGCGGGATTCGACGGGCATGGCGATGTCGTAGTCGCCGGCGCTGATCCGTCGCGCCCCGTCCTCGAGGCGCCGGATCGGGCGGATGAAAACCCGTGACCACAGCGCAGACACCAGGCAGGCGATAAAGATGATTCCCGCCGTGGTCCGGACAAGACGTTGAGCGAATCTGCTTTCCGGTGCGAATGCCTCCGCGCTGTCGGCGGTGGCGATCATGACCCACTGCAGCCCCGCGAGTTTCACCGGCGCATAGGCCACCAATGCTCGGCGGCCGAGGTAGTCGGTGATGATGTCGGTCCCGGCATTGCCCCCCTGCGCGGCTTTCGATGCGGAGGTGCCGACCGGCTGAATAAGGACGGTGGTGCCGATCCGGACCGCCTGATCCGCGACAACGGCGGGTGTGCCCGCGGCGGTCACGGCTTTGCGGTAGGCGTCTGGATCTTCCAGGAACAGCCGGGAATCTGAGCGCATCCGGTCGTCGGGTCCGATCAGGAATGTCTCGCCGGTCTGTCCCATCCCGACCTCGGTCCAGTTCCTGTCGAATGTCATGACCCGGTT